>NZ_JAPEOR010000001.1:2894341-3215935 GCF_026341125.1 Streptomyces sp. NBC_01142 | reverse complement strand
CAGGCTATGTGCTGAAGGAGATCAAAGGGTCTGCGCTTGTTGCCGCGGTCCGCACCGTCTCCTCCGGCCAGTCGATGCTCGACCCAGCGACCACGACCCGTCTGATGAGTAGCCTCCGCGGCGACTCTCCGCAGAACACCGAAGCAGGCGCACTGTCGGGGCTCTCCGCCCGCGAACGGGAGATCCTCGATCTCATCGGAGAGGGACTGACCAACTCCCAGATCGGCAAACGGCTTTACCTCGCGGAGAAGACGGTCAAGAACAACGTCTCCCGCCTACTCGCCAAGCTGGGCGTCGAGCGACGCATCCAGGCTGCGGTCATGGTCACCCAGGCCGCTCCGCAGGACCCCGTTCGGCGTGACCGCTGAAGCGGAGCACACTCGTCAGTCCGGGAGAGAGCCTTCACCCGGGGACGCCCGGTACCTGCCACGTCAGACGCGTACCGCCGTGCGGGGAGGTGTCGACGGTCCATCGGGCGCCGAGCCCGGCCTATGACGGGCGGAGACTGGGCGCTCACGGGGTACCGTGCACTACTTCGCGCCGCGCTGTCCGGGGCGGGTCACTCGTCGGCCGAAAGGGGAACGCTCCAGTCCACGACACTGCCAGTGGGCTGATTGGGCGCAAGGACCAGAGCTCCTCCGAGTTCCTCGGCGCGGGTGTGGAGGTTGGCCAGGCCGCTGCGGTGGGCGCGCGCGGGGGCAGTACCCCGGCCGTTGTCGGTCACCCGCAGCGTAAGGCGCGTCGAGGTTACCTGGGCGGTGATCTCCACCTCGGTGGCGTCGGCGTGCCGGGCGGCGTTTGCGAGGGCTTCGCGGAGCACTGCAAGAAGGTGGTCTGTCATGGCTTGTGGGACCAGGGTGTCCAGCAGCCCGGTCATGCGCAGCGCAGGTGCGAATCCCAACGCCTCAGATGCCCGGTTCGATTCGGCCACCAGGCGGGAGCGCAGCCCGGTGTCCTCGGGGCGACCGCGCTGTTGCAATCCGTAAATGGTGGAGCGGATGACCTTGATGGTGTCGTCGAGGTCATCCACGACTCGTGCTATACGCTCGGCGGCCTGCGGTCGGTCGGCGACCTGGGCGAGGGTGGACTGCAGGCTCAGACCGCTGGCGAACAGGCGCTGAATGGCCAGGTCGTGCAGATCGCGGGCGATGCGGTCACGGTCGGTCAGAACGAGGAGGCGTTCGGCGTCGTGCCGATGTCCGGCGATCTCCAGGGCAAGAGCAGCATGGTTGGCGAATCCGGCGATCATGGCCACGACCGCGTCGGAGAACGCGGGACGGCCGCAGTGGCGGGCGACTTGCAGGACACCGCGCACATGTTCGGGCGTACCGAGGGGGACCAGGAAGACCGGTCCCAGGGTCGTGGAAGCGGTGTCCCGTTCGGCGCGGGGGTCGGCGTTCCAGTCCTGGGTGGTGATCGTCTCGCCTGAGCCGTAGACCTTCCCGGCCAAGGTGGTGTGCGACAACACCAGTCCAAGGGCACGATTCGCGTCCGTTCCGGCGGCGGCCTCGATCACCAGATTGCCGGTGCGAGGAACGGGCACGGCGAGGGTGACCACGTCGGCGTCGGCCATCTCGAGGACGGTGGCGGTGAAGTTCCTCAGTACCTCGGCGGGTTCAATGCCGGACAGCAGGGCACGGGTCAGTTCGCCGCTGGCCATCAGCCAGCGTTCCCGACGCTGGACGGCGTCGTACAGCCGAGCATTGTCGATTGCCACCCCGGCTGCCACGGCCAGCGTGACCAGCACCGCTTCGTCATCGGCGCCGAACTCGGCCCCGCCCCGCTTCTCGGTCAGGTACAAGTTGCCGAACACCTTCTCACGCACCCGGACGGGGGCACCGAGGAAGGTCCGCATCGGTGGATGGCCGGCCGGGAAGCCGGAGGCATCGGGCTGCTCGCCCAGGTCGACCAGCCGCAGCGAGTGCGGTTCACGGATCAGGAGCCCCAGGATGCCCCGGCCCTGCGGATAGGGCCCGATCTGCTCGATGGTCTCGTCGTCCATGCCGACCGTGATGAACTGGCTGAGCCCATTTTCCTCACCAATCACGCCCAGGGCCCCGTACCGAGCATCGACCAGGTCGGCTGCGGACTGCACTATCTGCTGCAGTACAACACCAAGGTCCAGGTCGCTGCCGACGGCCAGAACCGCCTCCAGCAGCGGATCTACGCGATCCCGGGGCGAGCGCGCAAGGACTGCCTGCGACTGCGGGTCGTTCAGCAGCTCGTCCAGCCGCAGCCGCGATGCCGCCGCCCCGGTATCCCCCTCGGTATCCGTGTCCTCGCCCACTTCGGCTCCCTAAGGCCGTCGGCACATTGCCTTTGACTCCTCCAGCCTGCCCCGGACGGATCGGTCTGCACGCATCCACGCGTACCAAGACGAATCCATGCCGTCAAAGAACCCGCGTCCACGAAGCCGTCCAGCATGCTGCGGGGCACGAACCCATCGGCCCTGCGACGCTCGATGACGCCCACCACGATCTGGATGATGCTGCCGGGGATGCCGGCGAAGAGGCCATCGAGTCGCTCTGACAGGGCCGGTGGGCCCCTTGGAGAGGCCGTTCGGCCCTCGCCCCTGAACCCGAATGCGGCACAGGCTGAGATGGCGGGCACCACGCCCATGAGCCCTCACCCACTGCAGTGATGGCGCATGGCGACTGCCGAGGATCAACACCATAGGGCAGGAGTTCGTGTCCATGATCGTCACGCTGTACGGGCGGCAAGCGGCCCGGTGTGCGCCTTGGCACCGAGTTCTCCACACCGGTCCGTGCGGGCATTGCCCGCTCCACACAGGGTCGGTACTCGCCTGTAGGCTGCATAGTGAGGCCCCAGCCCCCGGCAGCAGATCAGTCACTCTGCACCGAGGAGGCGAGTGATGCGTGAAGGGGCCGGCGGTACAGGCGAAGCTGTCCATCGGGCGGACGCAGCCCGTGCATTCTGCGTCACACGCCGATCGCTTCTCCTCGGCATCAACCCCTTACGCGCCTATTGCGTGACCGGGAAAAGTGCCGACAGTGGTCGATTGTGGTGAGCTCCTCCCCCACAACGACGCAGACTACCGGCGTCCACGACATCAGCTCGTCGGCTTGCCTGCCGGTCCACGAGGTCCTGCGCGAGCTGGTGTCGACCAGGGAAGGCCTCTCGGCGGAAGCAGCTGCTGAGCGGATGCGGCAATGGGGACCGAATGCGGTCGCCTCGCACAAGGCCCGGGTACTGCCCGTGCTGTGGCGGCAGATGCGATCACCGCTGCTGGGCCTCCTGTTCGCTGCCGCGACCATCTCGTATGTCGTCGGCCGCCACAGCGATGCGGTGATCATCGGTGTGATCTTGACACTGTCGGTCGGGCTCGGCTTCGTGAACGAGTACCGCGCGGAGAAAGCCGCCGAAGCCCTCCACGGACAGATCAGCCATCAGGCCGTGGTGATACGCAGCGGACGCGTTACCGCGGTGGAGGTCACGGCCCTGGTGCCTGGCGACGTGGTGGAACTCAGGCTGGGCGACATCGTGCCTGCCGATCTGCGTCTGCTGGAGGTAACCGGTCTGGAATGCGGTGAGTCAGTACTGACCGGCGAGTCACTGCCCGTCCCCAAGGACACCGCTGCCGTCTCTGTCGGCGTGGCATTGGCCGAGCTCTCCTGCTGCGCGCTGATGGGCACGGTGGTGCACGCCGGAAGCGCCCGGGCTGTAGTGGTCGCCACCGGTACGGCGACCGAGTTCGGGAAGATCGCGGCCGGACTGAGCGGTCATCAGTTGGAGACCGAGTTCCAACGGGGGCTGCGCCGGTTCTCCATGCTGCTCGTGTACGTGGCCGGCACGCTGACCACGTCGATCTTCGTGATCAACGTAGTGCTGCACAAGCCGCTCATCGACTCACTGCTGTTCTCGCTGGCCATCGCTGTCGGAATCACTCCCCAGCTACTGCCTGCGGTGGTCTCCACCAGTCTGGCCGCCGGCTCGCGGCGGATGAGCCGCCAGAAAGTGCTGGTCAAGCGACTGGTGTGCATCGAGGATCTGGGCGATGTCGATGTGCTGTTCACCGACAAAACTGGCACGCTGACGCAGGGCCGCATCGAATTCAAGAGGGCCCTGCCCGCGGGCCGCCAGAGCCCGGAGCAGGTACTGAAGTGGGGACTGCTGTGCACCGACGTCGATGCTGACGGCAGCCAGATCCTGGGCGGCAATCCGCTGGACACCGCACTGCGGGAGGCCGCCAGCGCGCAGCCGGAAGACGCGGACGCGAACGTGTACCAGCGAGTCGGCATGCTGCCGTTCGATCACGAGCGGCGCATGTTCTCCACCGTGGTCCGCGACCCGATGGGTGGGACTGTCCTGGTCACCAAGGGGGCTCCGGAGAGCGTCCTGGAGCGCTGCGAGAACGTACCCGAGCAGGCTCGCACGCTGCTGGCTACGGAGTTCGCCGCCGGCAACCGTGTGATCGCTGTGGCCACCCGATCCGCCCCAGGACTGGTCCGGCCCGCCGCTGCCGACGAACACGGCCTGGAACTGGCCGGGCTGCTGGTCTTCCTCGATCCGCCCAAACCCGACGCCGCAGCGGCGCTGCTCCGGTTGGCCGGGCTCGGTGTCACAGTCAAAATCGTCACTGGAGACAACCCGGCCGTCGCCGTCAGGGTCTGTCATGACCTCGGTCTCACCAGCTCTGGCACGATTACCGGTACCGACCTCGACGCCATGGACGATGCCCGGCTCAGAGCGGCGATCGCACACACCACGGTATTCGCCCGCGTCAGTCCGCAACACAAGGCCCGCATCGTGCGTGTCCAGCGCACCACCGGTCACGACGTCGCTTTCCTCGGCGACGGTGTCAACGACGCGCTCGCACTGCACGCAGCTGACGTGGGTATTTCCGTCGACTCGGCCACCGACGTCGCCAAAGACGCGGCTGACGTCATCCTGCTCGAAAAGGATCTTGATGTCCTCGCGGACGGAGTCGTCGGCGGCCGTCGGATCTTCGCCAACACCATCAAGTACGTACTCATGGGAACGTCCAGCAACTTCGGCAACATGTTCAGCGCCGCCGGAGCCTCGCTGTTCCTCGGCTTCCTGCCGATGCTGCCTTCACAGATCCTGCTCAACAACCTGCTCTATGACACCAGCCAGCTCGCCATTCCCACCGATCGTGTCGACGAGGCGCAATTGCGCCGTCCTTCGCATTGGGACATCAGATTCATCCGCCGTTTCATGATCTTCTTCGGTCCGCTCAGTTCGGTGTTCGACTTCGCGACATTCGGCGTCATGCTGTGGGTCTTCCATTCCGGACCCGCCCAGTTCCGGACCGGGTGGTTCGTCGAGTCTCTCGCCACCCAGACCCTGGTGATCTTCGCCATCCGCACCCGCCGTATCCCGTTCTGGCGAAGTCACCCCAGCCTCCCGTTGACCCTGGCCGCCCTCGGAGTTGTCAGCGTAGGAGTCCTTCTGCCCGCTACACCGCTGGCCGCCAGGCTCGGGTTCCAACCGCTTCCGCTTGGCTTCTTCGTCGCGCTTGTCGCCATGGTGATCTGCTACCTCGCCCTGATCGAGGTAGGTAAGCGGATCTTCTACCGCTGGCGGCCGACGCCAATTGCCGAGCCGCGGGGCGCGGTAGGCCACCGCCGTCTCCTGCGTCGTCGTGCTGCCCGGTTCAGCACTGCTCTCCGCCCTGACCACCGACCCCGCCCCGTTGGGAGATGAGCCGAGCACATCGGGCCCAGCGGCCGCCTGCCAATACCGACCGACCGACCGTGCCGAAATCTCCGCTCGCCCCCGTAGAGGAGCACGAAATGCCCGACATTCACCAGGGATCAGCCAACTACCTCGATGAAGCAGAGCTGGCGGCGTTGGACGCGCATTGGAGGGCCGCAAACTACCTGGCCGTTGGCCAGATCTACCTGATGGCCAATCCTCTGCTCCGTGAGCCACTGAAGCCGGAGCACATCAAGCCTCGGCTGCTCGGCCACTGGGGCACCTCGCCCGGACTGAATCTCGTCTACACCCACCTCAACCGGGTGGCCCGGGACCATGGGAAGGACACCATGTGTGTCTGGGGCCCCGGCCATGGAGGACCGGCCGTCCTGGCCAACTCCTGGCTGGAGGGCACGTATTCCGAGACGTACCCGGACGTGAGCCGGGACGCGGAGGGTATGGCGCGCCTGTTCCGTCAGTTCTCCTTCCCCGGCGGGGTGCCCAGCCATGTGGCCCCGGAGACTCCGGGATCGATCCACGAGGGGGGTGAACTGGGGTATTCGCTCTCCCATGCCTACGGCGCCGCCCTGGACAACCCCGGTCTGCTGGTCGCCTGCGTCATCGGCGACGGGGAGGCGGAGACCGGGCCGCTGGCCGCGTCCTGGCACTCCAACAAGTTCCTCGACCCGGTCCACGACGGAGCGGTCCTGCCGGTCCTGCACTTGAACGGGTACAAGATCGCCAACCCGACCGTACTTGCGCGCCTGCCCAGGGACGAACTCGACGACTTTCTGCGGGGCCTGGGCCATGACCCGCTGCATGTGGAAGGTGATGATGCACTTCAGGTGCACAGCGCCATGGCACGCGCCATGGACACCGCACTCGATCGCATCAGCGCCATCCAGCACGGCGCCCGCGAAGAGGGCGTCACCGAACGCATGCGCTGGCCGATGATCCTGCTGCGCACGCCCAAGGGATGGACCGGGCCGGCCGAGGTCGACGGCGTACAGGTGGAAGGCACATGGCGCGCGCATCAGGTGCCGCTGCCCTCCGTACGCGAAAACCCGGCCCATCTCAGGCAGTTGGAGGAATGGCTGCACTCCTACCGACCGGCGGAACTCTTCGACGATCGCGGCCGCCCGCGCGAGCGGGTGCTGGAGTGTGTGCCCGCCGGCCCTCGCCGTCTCGGGGCCAGTGTGCACGCCAACGGCGGCCTGCTCGTACAGGACCTGCCGATCCCGCCGCTGGAACGGTACGCCGTTCCGGTCGACAAGCCCGGAACGACCCTGCACGAGCCCACCCGGGTCCTGGGCGACCTGTTGGAGGGGGTCATGGAGAACACCGCCGAGCGTCGGGACTTCCGTCTGGTGGGGCCGGACGAGACCGCCTCGAATCGTCTGCAGGCCGTGTACGGAGCGACGGGCAAGGCATGGCAGGCGCGGACCCTGGAGGTCGACGAACACCTGGACCGCCACGGCCGGGTGATGGAGATCCTCTCCGAACACACCTGCCAGGGCTGGCTGGAGGGCTATCTCCTCACCGGCCGCCACGGGCTGTTCTCCTGCTACGAGGCGTTCGTCCACATCGTCGACTCCATGGTCAACCAGCACATCAAGTGGCTGCGCACCTCACGGCGCCTGCCCTGGCGCCGCCCCATCGCCTCACTGAACTACCTGCTCACCTCGCACGTATGGCGGCAGGACAGCAACGGCTTCTCCCACCAGGACCCCGGCTTCATCGACCACGTCCTCAACAAGTCACCCGAGGTCGTGCGGGTCTACCTGCCACCGGACGCCAACACCCTGCTGTCGGTGGCCGATCATGTGCTGCGCTCCCGCGACTACGTCAATGTCGTCGTCGCCGGAAAGCAGCCCTGCTTCGACTGGCTGACCCTCGAGCAGGCCCGTGGACACTGTGCCCGCGGTGCCGGAATCTGGGACTGGGCAGGCGCAGAGAATGAGAGCGGGGAGCCCGATGTCGTCCTCGGCTGCGCGGGCGACGTTCCCACCCTGGAAATCCTGGCCGCCGCTCAGTTGCTCCGTCGGCACCTGCCCCACCTGGCCGTACGCGTCGTCAACGTCGTGGACCTGGCTCGGCTGCTCCCCAAGGAGGAGCACCCGCACGGCATGCCGGACGCGGAGTTCGACGCGCTGTTCACCTCCGACAAGCCCGTCATCTTCGCGTACCACGGATACCCGTGGCTGATCCACCGCCTGGCCTACCGGCGCACCGGGCACGCCAACCTGCATGTGCGCGGCTACAAGGAGGAAGGCACCACCACCACGCCCTTCGACATGGTCGTGCGCAATGACCTCGACCGGTACCGGCTCGTCATGGATGTTATCGACCGAGTCCCCGGACTGGCGGTACGCGCCGCCACAGTCCGACAGGAGATGACGGACGTCCGTCTGCGCCACCACGCCTGGATTCGTGAACACGGCACCGATCTGCCCGAAGTCAGTGAATGGAACTGGAACAGCTGAGCGCCCCGGTGTTGGTCCGTGATGTCGGAGACAGGACGCTGATGCACCCCAGCTCCAACTGACGCGGTCAAAGCTCCAACTGACGCGGCCAACGCACCCAGCGCCCACTGAGCCAGGCCCGTAAGACCATGAGCACCTTGAAGCAACCGGAGTCACCATGCCCCTTACATCCGCACCCCTTTCGGGGGCCGCCCGGGCGACAGGTCTCAGTCAGGAGCAGGCATCCCAGCTGCTGGCGGAGTGGGGTCCCAACGAGCTCAGCGGACAGCGCAGGATATCGCTTCGGTCCCGAATCTTCGCTCAGCTTCGTGACCCGCTGATCATCGTGCTGCTGGCGGCCGTGGCACTGACCGTGGCGACCGGGGACTACGCCGACGCAGTCGTCATCTGTGTGGTCGTGCTCTTCAACACCACCGTCGGGGTGGTGCAGGAGGTGCGCGCCGACAATGCGGTCGCTGCCCTCTCCGCCATGACCGCGCCTGCCGCACGAGTACTGCGCGGCGGGACGGAACAGGAGGTGACCTCGTCAGCCGTCGTCCCGGGCGACGTGCTGGTAGTCGGCGAGGGCGACATCGTCCCCGCTGACGCCGCGCTCACGCAGGCCGCTGCCCTTCTGATCGACGAGTCGGCGCTGACCGGCGAATCCGTACCGGTCGACAAGGACGTCCACGGAACGGATCCGCACACGGGACAACTACAGGCGGGAACCGTCGTACTGCGTGGCCGCGCTGTCGCCACCGTCACCGCCACCGGGCCGCGCAGCACCCTCGGCATGATCGCCGCCTCACTGCACCCCCGACAGCAACAGACCCCGCTCCAAAAGCGCCTGGCCGGGCTCGGCCGGGTACTGGCCCTGGTCACTGTAGGGCTGTGCCTCCTCGTACTCGTCCTGGGACTGGTGCGCGGCCAGTCCTTGGAGACGATGGCGGTAACGGCCATCAGCCTCGTCGTGGCAGCCGTCCCGGAGTCACTACCGGCCGTCGTCACCCTCGGCCTGGCGCTGGGCGCGCGGCGGATGGCCGCTCGCAACGCCGTGGTTCGCCGCCTGTCCGCAGTGGAGACCCTGGGATCGGTCACCGTACTGGCCACGGACAAGACAGGCACCCTCACCGAAGGCCGCATGGTCGTCGAACGAGTATGGACCGCCGCCCACGGCACGGTGACCCTGACGGGCGCGGGATACGAACCCGTTGGTGAAATTCTCACGACCGGCCGACATCCAGAACCCGCCACCAGGAATGCCGTACGAGAAGTGCTCATCGCAGCGGCGTTGTGCAACGACGCGTCGCTGATTCCGCCCGCGGAAGCAGACGCGCAATGGACCCCGCTCGGTGATCCGACCGAGGCCGCCCTGCTGACCGCCGCCGCCAAAGTGGGCTGCACACCCGACGAGTTGGTGCGAACTCATCCCCGCGTCGACGAGGTGCCGTTCGACAGCCTTCGCAAACGTATGACCACCATCCACCGCACGCCCTCGGGAAGGATCGAGATCTACCTCAAGGGCGCACCTGAAATGGTGCTGGACGCCGCGCTTCTGAACGATAGTCCCGCGTCACTGGAGCATGCGCGTAAGGAGGCCGCCGCCCTGTCCGCCGAGGGCTACCGCGTCCTGGCCATAGCGTCAGGTTCGTCCGCCCGTATTCCTGTCCCGATCGAGGAGTCGGAAAGCGGCTTGCGACTGCTGGGACTGACAGCCATCAGCGACCCGCCCAAAGAAGCAGCCACGGCGACCGTGCAAGCCTGCCGCCGTGCCGGGATCACTCCGGTTCTCATCACTGGAGACCACCCAGCGACTGCCCGTGCGATCGCGGAAAGGGTCGGTATCCTCACGGGAGTTGACGCCACCATGCCGAGCCGCGTGGCCACCGGCAAAGAGCTGACCGCCGGACAGATCCCGGACCCCACCCAGGTCAGGGTTTTCGCTCGTACCACGCCTCAACAGAAACTGGACATCGTCCAAGCGTGGCGCGCTCGCGGAGAGGTCACCGCGATGACCGGCGACGGCGTCAACGACGGCCCCGCCCTGCGGCAGGCCGACATCGGCGTGGCGATGGGCCGCCGGGGAACCGAAGTTGCCCGCCAAGCTGCCGATCTGGTCCTCGCCGACGATGAACTGACCTCGGTGATCTCGGCTGTGGAAGAGGGCCGCCGTGTCTACGCCAACATCCGCCGGTTCCTGGTCTATGCGCTGGCCGGCGGTGCCGCGGAAATCCTCGTTATGCTCATTGGCCCGATGCTCGGACTCGCATTGCCTCTGCGAGCAGGTCAGATTCTGTGGATCAACCTGCTCACTCATGGTCTGACAGGGGTCGCCATGGGCGCCGAACCGGTCTCACCCCACGCCATGCGACGCGCGCCGCGCCCGCCGCAGCAGCACGTACTCGGCGACGGGCTCTGGCAGCGGGTACTGCGGCTGTCGGTCCTGGTCACGGCAGCCAGCCTCGCTGCCAGCCTCTGGGTCCGGCACTCCGGCGGCCCCTGGCAGACCGTCCTGTTCATCGCCCTGCTGGCCGCCCAGCTCGGCGTCGCTCTGGGGCTGCGGGAGCGACTGTTCTCGCGCCAAAATCTGCTTCTGCCCGCAGCTGTGCTGACTGCGGCGGGGCTGGGCGCTGCCGCACTCTACGTACCCTTCCTGGCAGACCTGTTGGACACCTCATCCCCATCGTGGACCGGTATCGCACTCGCCGCGGCTGCCGGCCTCATCAGCTTCGGCGCAGCGCGCACCGAGAGCTGGTTGGCGAGGGCTGCCGACCAGACACCTGCCGCACCGTGAGACAGAACGCCGGTGGACGTCCCGGGTCTCGAATACTTCGACCGCTGGACCGACGTGGCCCGCTTCATCACCCTTCTCCTTGGCGGCGTCCGGGTGGCTCCGTCGCAAGAGAAGCCGTCGTCACACACCGGTGGCCTCTGGCCGTACGTCAGGTCCAAGGCCACGGGATCTCGTACGACTGGACGGCTATCACCGACAGGACACGCACTGGTACACGAACTCCACGTCCGGGCACTCCACCGCGCAACACACAACAACGTCGCGATCCTCGTTGAGAGCGCCGGGGTCGAGCGGCGCTTGCTGGACCTGCCCGGCCGAGGCCTCATCGACGCACCGGTCAGCCGGGACCTCCGAGCAGACCAAGATCCGGGCCAATTCCGGGCCACCATCCCCTCGTTCGAGACAGATTCGTTTGCTTCTGCTGGTCAGGGAGGTGTAACGCATGTACCACCAGCAGACGAAGAACCTGCTGGTGTTGTACTCGCCGAAGAAGCTCGGCTTCTTCTAAGGGCTGTCCCGTAACCGCTGGTCAGGGGTGAGATGATCTTGGTGTGGCTGGTGTGATCACGGCGTCGGAGCCGTCTTGGATAGGTCCCTTCACCGGGCTGAGCCCGCGCTGCTTTGGCAAGTTGGTGACCGCGGTGCGCCGCGAGACCGCTGCTGAGCTCCAGCGCGGGCGGCCCTGGGGGCTCCCGCTGGAAGACCGAGTCCTGTTGATCGCGGCGTACTGGCGCACGAACTTGACGATGCGCCAGCTGGCCCCGCTGTTCGGGATCTCGAAGTCGGCGGCGGACCGGATCATCGACCACCTCGGACCGGTGCTCGCGTTGCAGCCGAGGAAGCGGTTCCGTAAGGACACCGTCTTGATCGTGGATGGCACCCTGGTGCCCACCCGCGACCACCAGGTCGCAGAGCAGTCGAAGAACTACCGGTATTCCACGGCCCATCAGGTCGTCATCGACGCCGACACTCGCCTGGTCGTCGTGGTCGGCCGGCCCTTGCCGGGCAACCGGCACGACTCCCGCGGCTGGGAAGAATCCGGCGCCAAGGCCGCCGTCGGCAACACCATGACCATCGCGGACGGTGGCTACCAGGGGACCGGACTGGTCATCCCGCACCGCCGCCGCAAGGGCGAGGAACTCCCGGACTGGAAGGAGGAACACAACCGGTCGCACAAGCAGGTGAGGGCCCGCGTTGAGCACACCTTCGCCCGTATGAAGGGCTGGAAGATCCTGCGCGACTGCCGACTCAAAGGCGACGGCGTCCATCACGCCATGCTCGGCATCGCCCGCCTGCACAACCTCACCCTCGCCGGATAGGCGAATGGGCAGGACAGCGACCTGCCGCGTCTCCATCGACTCCAAGATCATTACGGGACAACCCTTAGACACCGAAAATGGGCGCCTGAACAGGTGCTTTACCTGCCAGGCGCCCTTCGTGGCACGCATTTGGGGCGTGGAGCGAGATGCGAGGTAACTCCTGATATCTCCCACTCCTATCCCACCTCTGACCAGCTGTTCCGGGGCATTTCCGGGCCAAGGCCCGGCTCATGTGTCCTGCGCGGTGCCGTCCGGCCCCTCCCACCGCCGCATCGACTCCTCTATCAAGCTGTTGGCATGATTCCTCGCCTCGGCCAGGAACTTGGCGTAGTAGCGGAAGAGGACCTGGATACTCTGTCCGGCCCGGCGCGCACACTCCGCGGGGTCGACACCTGAGGCAAGCCAGAAGGAGATTCCTGCGTGGCGCAGGTCGTAGGGACGCTTCGCCAACTCAAGGGCGTGCTCATCGAGGCTGAGCAGCGCCTCACGCGCCCGTTGCGGAAACTCCGCTGTAGCACCAACCGGATCACCGACATCGTGAAGGCGTCCGCGTCCTTCACCATGCCTCAGCGTGAGGTTGGAAAGGGCTCACCAACTGCCCCGCCTTGGGGATAGCCGCGGTGCGTACGATGCGGAACGGCCCGTCCCCGCCAGCTGCCGGGGACGGGCCGCTGTTCGTTCGAGTGCGAGGTCAGCCGAGCCAGACGATGTCCATCACGGACAGGTGGCTCAGTGCTCGGTTCGCGAAGTAGATGACGGACAGCCGGCCGACCGACGCGATGCGGACGTCCTCGCCCTCGGGGTCACCGGCGTCCCACTGCTGGAATCCCCACGGGTCCGCCGCTGCGGCGTCCAGGACGTCCCACACCATCTCTTCCGCATGCTCGGGCAGTTCGGCGAGCACCTTCGCGGCCGGCGGGGAGAGCCGGACCGCATACGGCTGACCGCTCACCGGCGCTTCCTGCGGATGTCCGCCAGGTCCACGAACCCGGTGTCGTCCTTGCCGGAGGCGAGGAAGGCGTCGACCGCCGGGGCGGAGGCGACGCGGGCCTGCCAGACATGGACGACCTCGTACAGCGTGGTGAGCGAGAACGTCCGGCGAGACTCCTCCAGGGCCGTTGCCCACTCCTGCTCGAAGGCCGGCACCCACCGGTCGGCACGGGGGGTGGCGCGCAGCTGCGCGAGCAGTTCGGCAGGAGCACCCGGGGCCGGCGCGTACGGCGTGACGGATGCGTGGTCGGGCTGCGCGCTCATCGGCTGTTCCTCCCGGCAGGTCATACCGTCACGGTACGCGCGCCGCGAGGTGGTGGAGACGGACATGCGGCGATCCCCTTCTACCGGGTCAGGGAGCGGGCCACGGCATGGGCGTGCTCGCGCAGCGGGACGTCATGCCGGTCCCAGGTGGCCGCGACGAAGTTGAGGAGCCCTGCGACGGCGCGGTCCGCGTCGGCGGTGAGGAGCCGGTCGGCGACGTCGGCGACGTCGGCGACCGGGGTCGACAGGTCCTGGCCGCCGTCGGCGTCGCGGTCGAATCCAGGACCAGGAGGTAGCGGATGCCGTTCCGCGTCTGGACGGTGATGGTGTCCTCGCGCGGCGAGTCGGCGGCGGCCGTCACGAACGCTGGGTGGTTGAGGATCGCCGCGGCGGTCACCTCCGTGAGCACCGGCTTGGGCAGGAGGTCGCCGTGGGTGGGTTCGGCGTCCTTGAGGGTGAGGGTGAAGCCGGTGCCGCCACGGTGGTGAAGGTGACGGTGTCGTCGCCCGGTTCGGCGTCGGCGCTGATGGCGTGCGGGCTGTTGCGCAACGCGTCGGCGATGCGAGCGGCGTCGTGGTCGGCGTCGAGCAGCGGGCTCTTGTCGCGGTCGATGGCTGTGCCGACGCACGGTAGGTGTCACCAGCGGCAGCTGTCGACCTGCGTTTTCGCGTTGGTGAGGGGCTGTAGTTGCCACGGGATCGGCACGCTACTTGTCATCAGCAATGGGATCGGCAGAGCAACTGTCACCGGACACGCCACGGAAGGCACCGGAGGACACCTTCACCAAGCTGGTCCAACACCGGGACGCATCCGCTGTACTCCTGAAGGGTGACGCAGAGCCCTTCCGACCCTTGTCGCGCGTTGGCGGGGAAGGGATTCGCTGACCCAAGAGATCGGCGGCGACCCGCGCGGGCGCCGCGCGTCAGAAGTGGAGTCGGCCTTGGCACCTGTACCGAACGGCCTCTACATGATCACCCGTCCTCCCGAGCAACTGCTCACGCTGGAGGGAGGGGCGTCGGAGCCCAAGACACCCGTAGTCCTGCTGCCGCCCACCGGCGCCCCCGGCGAGCAGGAATGGCAGCTGGAGGCGCTCGACAACGGCAACTGCACGATCCGCAATCTCCGGAGCGAAACCTATCTCTCCTACGACGGCTACCCGGAGATGAACAAGCCGGTCGTCGGATACCCCGAGCCGCGCGAGTGGGCGCTCTACCAGAGCGCGGAGCCGCACACCTTCCACGTCGTCGTCCCTGGAGGCCCCGTTGACGGCGTGGAGCTGGCCATGGACCTCAGCCTGCTGCGGATCTTCCCGCCCCGCATCGCCCTGAGGCCACTCGACGTCGACAACCGACGCCAGGCATGGACCTTCCAGTTCACGGAGTAGAGGCGTGAACGGGGTGCCCGGGTCGGCAGCCGACCCGGGCACCGCCCCGAAAGCACGCCCTGCTCACTACGGCCGCTTGCCGGGTGACAACAAGCCCGCTTCTGTGTCACCTCAGCACGGGAGCGGTCATGGTGGTGAGTGTGGCCGGTGAGCCGAAGCTCAGTAGTTGTCACCGGCAGAGCCGGATGACATGGCGAATGGGACCGGCCGAAGCAGCCTGGTTGTCACCAGTGAGGCACGCGGCTTGTCACAAATACTCATTCGGCATCCCTGGAGGGATACGGCTGAGGTTTGGAGGCCTGGAAATGGCTCTCTGTGACCACGAATCCGATCAACCATCCACGGCTTTGTGGAGGCCGGCCCCTCTGAGCCAGTACGCCCCCCGGCTGTCACTCGTGGGCAGAATCAGCAAGCTGGTTGACCAACACCGTTCTTCTCCACGGCCGCGTGGACGCCGCTTCTACGCTGGCCGTCATGCGCGAAGTCGGGTACCGGAGCAGCGGGGTTCCGTTGGAGGAGTATGAACTCACCCGCGGAGACCATCGCCGCCAGAAGCAGAGCGAGGAGATCAGCGAGTCGGTTCGGCTTCAGGTCGAGGAGGACATCGCCAAATGCCGGGCAGACCCAGCGAGGGCAGAGCGTCGCCGCCAGGCGTTCGAGAACGTCGCGAAGCTGATGCAGTCCTTCAAGAAGGCCGACCACGAGATCATGCGGTGGCGTGTCCGACTGTATTGCGGCCACATCATCGAGACGGAGGCGCACTACACGTACACCGACCCGCTATCCGCCGGGTCATACGGCAGGCGATGCTCTGAGTGCGGGGAAGACCGACAAGCAATCGTGGCCTTCGAACCCATCGGGCTGCGTGGCGAGCCACCGGAGGCAACAGAACCCCTACCTCCGCCGCCCCCGAAGAAGCCGACACGAGCCGACCTCGAGCAACGCGTTAAGAGCCTCGAGAAGGAGAACGAACGCTTGCGCGCGAAGCTCAGTGACTGAAGGCCCCGACCCAAGCCACTGGCCTTCTCGCCGGCAGCTTGCGGAGGCGAATTGACGGCAAAGGCAAAGATCGCCGCCCGCGCGGCCATCCAGTTCGCCCGCACAATGGCAGCCCATCGTGAGCTCTCGCTCATTCGAGCGAATTGTTTCGAATCACCGGTCGCTGACAAGCGGAACTGGCAGCATGCCGCCGTCGTAGATCACTTCGAGTCGAAGGCGGGCCATTGGAACGGCAGGTCAATCAGCGGCCACCGCCAACCATGCACGAGCTCGTCAGGGGGCATAGCCCGAGACCACCACCCCTTCCGAGAGGACGAGGAACAAGACCCCTCCGCTGACGAGCGCCTGCCTGTACCCGGTTTCACCGGCGCTGCTCGCCACCTCCTTCGGGACCTCGAAGATGGTCCTGTCGGCAGTGCCCTTCCCGTCCAGGGTGTGGGCGGAGACCGTGAGGCCCGAGCCCGCGAGGATCTGCCCGCCCGCGATGATCAGGTCACCGCCGTCGTCCTCGGTCTCTTTGCGCCACAGCTCGCGTCCGGTCCGTACGTCGTACGCGTAGAGATGGCCCCCATCGCCAAGAACCATCACGCCCTTGGCGGTCACCGCGGGGCCCACCACTGGAGCCACCCCGTCCGCGATCACCCGCCGTTGCTTCAGCGTCCGGGCGTCCAGCACCGCGATCCCGCTCTCGCCCCCGCCCCCGCACAGCACCGCGCCCCCGTGCACCACCACGCCCCAGCACCCGCCCCCGGCGCCGGAAGGGCCGCCGCGCACCACCTGTTTGCCGCTCCTGGCGTCGAACGACCACAGTTTCGTGCCCACTGGGACGTAGACCCGGCCGCCCGCCGCGACCGGTGAATCCGGAATGCCACTCAGCGAGGCACGCCACACCTCACCTTTAGAGCCGGTCAGTTGGCGGGCAGTGAGCAGATTTTTGGCGGCCTGGTCAGGGCGGACATATGTGGTGTAGAGGACGCCGTCGAGACTCTCCGTGCCCTTCGCCACGTAGCCGCCCTCGGGATGCGGCCACTGAGCGGACTTCTTCCCGCTGTCGAGTTCGTACGCGCTGACTCCCTCGGCGTCCGTGATGTGTACGGCCCCATCCGCGACCGCCGGGGCCCAGGCCGGGCTTCGCGGTTCGGCGCCCCGCCCCGGCTTGGTCCAGGCCTCCTTGCCGTCCGCCGCGCGCAGCACCGTGACCGCGCCCCCGGGGCCGGAGCAGACGAGCAGTTCACCGGCCAGCACGCACGGGCCCGCGCCGACGGGTACCTTCGCCTCCCAGGGCGACCAACCGGCCGCGCGCGCGGATCGGTCGGTGGCGCCGGCGCCGAAGTCCTGGGTATGGCCTGTGCCACCGTACGGCAGGACAAGTTGGCTCTTGGACGCCGCGGGAGCCCGGCCCGCGCCGCTGCCCTCCCCGCCGCCCGCGCCTCCGGCGATAGCGTTCTTCCCTCCGGAACTCCCCTTGTTTTCCCCCTTGTCGAGCAGGACGACGCCCACTGCGGCCAGCACCGCCAAGGCCACGGCCCCCGTAGCGATCCGGCCCCGGCGAGTCCGCTTCCGGGCCGCGTCCGCAGCCGACGCCGACGGCACGGGAAAGGCGGCCGGCCGCGGCCGCAGCCCTGCCCCCAGCGCGGTCGGCGAGTAGGGCACCGGCGTCGGTCCCATCGTCGGCAGCTCAGCGACCCCCGTACCGGACGCGGCCGCCTCGCCGAACCGCCGTGCGGCGTCCCCGTGCTCGGCGAGCAGCGACAGCACACCACCCGGCCACGGAAACACCCCCGTGCGCGACGGTGCCAGCCGCTCCGCCAGCGCCGCGGCCGAAGGACGCTCGGCGGGATCGAGTCGCAGACAGTCACCGATCACCTCCCGCAACTCCTCCGGCACGCCGGACAGGTCGGCGTCGGCCCGGCTTATCCGATAGATCACCGCGCCCATCTCGTCGTCCTCAAAAGGTCCGCGCCCCGTCGCGGCGAACGCCAGCAGCGCGCCCAGACAGAAAACATCGGTCGCTGGAACCACCGCCCTGCTGCCCTCCAGGTGCTCCGGCGCCATGAACCCCGGCGTCCCCACCACGAGCCCCGTCGACGTGAGTGCGGTCGCGTCAAAAGCCTGCGCGATACCGAAGTCGATCACCTTGGGCCCGCCCGCGGAGAGCAGCACATTGGCGGGTTTGAGATCCCGGTGCAACACTTGCGCGCGGTGGATGGCGTCCAGCGCTCGCGCGAGGTCGCCACCCAGTTCTCGTACCGCGGCCACGGGCAGGGGACCACTCCGGTCCACCGCCTCGGCGAGCGAGGGCCCCGGTACGTACTCGGTCGCCAGCCACGGCGAGGCGGCGTCCGCGTCCCCCGCGACCAGCACCGCCGCGTACGGACTGCGCACCGCCCGCGCCGCCGCGATCTCACGCCGGAACCGCACCCGGAACTCGCCGTCCACCTGAAGGTCCTCGCGGACCGTCTTCACCGCGACCATCCGGTACGGATCGGATGTCAACCGCCGTGCGTCGCACGCCAGATGGACCTCACCCATACCGCCGCTGCCGAGCCCGGCCAGCAGCCGGTACGGGCCGACGAGACGGACCGGAAGCCCATCGGGAAGCGCCTGGAGCACGGGTCGAATCCTTTCAGGAGGGGTCAGGAACGGGGAGTGCGACGGAGGAGACGACCCCGGTGTCGTACACGACGTGTGCCACACCGCCGATGGGCAGCACCAGCGGATCGCGGATCTCCCGCGCGAAGTCGAGGCCGTCGACCCGGTCGTACTCCGTCTCGACCCGCGGCCCCGGGGCGCCCTCGACCGGAACCACCAGTTCCTTCCCGGTCTTCCCGGCCTTGCCCAGCGGAATGACATGCAGCGCTGAGAAGTCCGCGTACAGCACCGCGTCCCCGGCAATCAGCGGCGAGGAGAAGCGCTGCCTCGGCCGGTTCTTGCCGCCGCTGGGCGGCACCGCATAGCGCCCGAGCACCGCGCCGCTGCCCGGGGAGAGGGCTGAGAGCCCGGTCGCGGCGCCGCCGGTGCCCCAGTCCGCGTAAGACCCAGCCCCCTGGTCGAAGACCACCACGACACGGGTGTCCACCGCCGTGGGGTAGGGACCGGGCTTCGCCACCTCGACCGGGACGGGGACCCTGCCACTGCCCGACGGGGCGAGGGTGGTGGCGTCCATCCGGTACAGGTTCATGCTTCCCTCGCCAGTCACGGAGCGCTCGGAGCAGTGGGCCGACTTCCCGTGGATGAGCAGCGCGTCGCAGCCCTCCATGGACTTGTCGACCTGGCCACGTTGAGCTCCGGTCTTCGCGTCGTACGACACGAGGCCCGCGTCACTGAGCGCGTACACCAGCCCGTTCGCGTACGCCTTGGGCTCGAAGGTACGCTGCTCGGCGCGCGCGAGATCCCTGTTGGTCAGCGCCTTGGTCCACAGCGCGCGGCCGTCGCCGAGCGCGAAGGCGGTCAGGCCCGACTTTCCCGTTGCCGCGAAGACCATGCCGTCACCCACCAGCGGCCTAGTCCCGGCACCGGCCGCGCCTGCCGCCGCCTTCTCCCAGCGGACCTTCCCGCTCTTCGCATCCCGCACCTGGAGACGCTGCTTCGAGACGAACGCGACGATGTCGTCGTGGACGGTCGGCTGGGTGCTGCCGTTCGCGACGAAGACGGCGCCGCTCGGCCCGATGCTGCTGCCGTAGCCGTCGGTGCTTCCGGCGGAACCGGTGTCCCACAGCCGCTTCCCGGTGGCGGCATCCAGTGCCTCGTACCGTCCGTCCGTCATCCGGCAGACCAGGACAGCCTTCCCGGCAGCGCAGCCGAACGCGGGTGCGGACAGCTTCCCCTGCCACGGCTTCCATCCGGCGGGCCGCTGGGCCGCGTTCTGCGGTACGGCTCCGGAGCTGTCGGCCGGACCCCGGTCGTCGACGCCGGGGACGGGCGGGCCCGCAGAGGCCGGCCGAGCGGCACCCGTACCGCCACCGCCGCTCTCGCCCGCACCTCTGTCCTTCCCGTCAGGACCGGCCAGATAGAGCCCGAGCCCGGTGCCCCCGCCCACCACCGCGGCGGCGAGACAGACGGCCAGCGCGGTCCGCCACCGCCGCCCGGCGGTGGGCGCCACGGGGGCGGCGGCAGGAGGGGGGCCGACAGTCGGCATCTGGTGCAGCTGATACGACGCGGCAGGAGCCGCCGGGGCCACCGCGGCCAGCGGTACCCCCGCCGCGAGCAGCTGCTCCGCACCGCGCCGGTACTCCTCGACATGCGTGCGCACGCCGCCCGGCCACTCGGGCTCCCGTTCCCCGCCCAGCCACTCCACCAGCTGCTCGGGGGTGGGCCGCCCGGCAGGATCGATACTCAGGCACTGGGCGAGGAACTCGCGCAGCTCCTCATCCGGCACGGCCCTCAGGTCCGTCTCCGCCCGTGCAACCCGGTAAAGGACTGCCGCCACGGGCCCGTCCCCGAAGGGATCGTCGCCGGTCGCCGCGTAACAGAGCAGCGAGGCGAGACAGAAGACGTCCGAGGCGGTGGTGACGGTACGCGCCCCCGCGAGATGCTCGGGCGACATGAAGCCCGGCGTGCCGACCATCAGCCCGGTGGCGGTCATGGTCGTGGCGCCCTGGGAGCGCGCGATACCGAAGTCGATCAGCCGGGGCCCGTCGAGATCAAGCAGCACATTGCCGGGCTTGAGGTCGCGGTGCAGCACCCCGCCCGCGTGCAGATCGTGCAGGGTGCGGGCGAGGTCGGCGCCCAGCGCCCGTACGGCATCGGCGGGCAGTGGCCCGTCGCGCCGCACCGCGGCGGAGAGGGTGGGCCCCGCGACGTACTCGGTCGCGAGCCAGGGCACCGCGGCGTCGGCGTCACCCCCGGCGGGCCGGGCGGCGTACGGCGACCGGACACGGCCGACCACCGCGATCTCGCGCCGGAAGCGGTCACGGAACTCGGCGTTCCCGGCGAGATCGCGCCTCACGGTCTTTACAGCGACCAGCCTCCGGTCGCCCTCCCGGGCCCGCCCGAGGAACACCTCGCCCATCCCGCCACTACCGAGCTGCGCCAACACCTCGTACGGTCCGACCTGCGACGGCGCGCCCTCGCGCAACGGTCCCCACATGTACCTCAGCCCCCCGGTTGGTGTCCGCCCGCATCATTCCATGCATCGGGCAACAGTCAGTGACAGAGAGGAAGTTGGTTACCAGGACCCGGACCACCACGAAGGGCTGGTCCGCCATGGGGCGGCCCTTCCCTCACTGCACCTGCGGTCTGCTCCCGCCTACGGCTCAGCCCTGGTACGGGATCACCACCACCGACGCTTTCGCCGTACGATCATCTGGGATCAGGTCCAGACGATCACCATGGAGACCGTCCGAGCCGGCCGTGTACCACCAGCAAACGAAGAATCTCCTGGTGAGCTATTCAGCAAAGAAATTGGGGTTCTTCTAGACGCACGCGAAGGGCGCCTGACCAGGACTTATGCCCGTCAGGCGCCCTTCATGGCACTCACTCACGCGGCGGGGAGATATGTGCGTTCCCTCCCGATATCTCCCACCGGTATCCCACCTTTGACCAGCTGTGCCGGGGCATTTCCGGGCCAGATTCCCGCTAACCCCTCGTCTGCCGCCTCCGTGGGCCCGTCCCACTGCCGCATGGAGTCCTCGATCAGACGGTTGGCGTGGTCCCTCGTCTCAGCGAGGAACTTGGCGTAGTAGCGGAACAGAACCTGGATGCTCTGCCCGGCCCAGCGAGCGCACTCAGCGGGGTCGACACCGGAAGCCAGCCAAAAGGAGATCCCGGCATGGCGCAGGTCGTAGGGCCGCTTCGCCAGCTGTAGGGCATGATCGCTGAGGGTCAGGGCCTCCTCACGCGCTCGCGCCCACGTCTTGCCGTACGCGGCAGCGTCCACGTAGCTCCCTGCCTCATTGCGGAACAGCCGCCCGTCCGGTGCCACGCCGATGAACTTCGAGGACATGCCGGAACTGAAGTGGGCCGCCGGCTACCCCTTCGCGATCCTGCTGATGGCCGTCGTCCCTCGTAAACGTGGGCCAACCTCGTCGGCTCACTCCTTCAAGTTGTAGAAGTGGATGGGTGAGTTCGGCGTGAAACCGATACGCGGGTATACGGGGGCCCCGGCGACGGTCGCGTGCAAAGCAGCGCGGGTCAGCCCGGTGGCTCGGGCGCCCTCGTACAGCGCCTTGCGCGTGACTGCCTCGCCATAGCCCCTGCGCTGCCACTGCGGGTCGGTGGCGACGAAGGCGACGAAGAGGCGGCCTTGCGCTTCGACCGTCGCGGCGCACGCCACCGGAACGTCGCCTCGCATGCCCAGGTAGGCGTACATCTCGCTCTTCCAGCGCGCAGATCCGACCAGGCCGTCGCGGCCTTCCTCCAAGGGGAACCCGTAGGCGCGTGATTGGAGGTCCGCGTAGGCCCGCAAGTGCTCGTCGGTGCGCACACGCACGAACGTCAGGTCGGGGTGGACCGGGTCAGGGATGGGCAGCAGGTCTCCGGCCATGCCCCTGCCGGGGAAGGCGTACTGCAGGCCGGCCCCCTCGGCCGCCGTGGCCAGCGCGGTGCGAGCCTCGTCGTCGAGGAGGCCCTCGAAGAGCCACAGGAAGCCCGGGTGCTTCTTCGCGCGCATGATGTCCGCGGCCTGGCTCAGACGCTGTGCGACGAGATCGGCTCCTGCTCCTGGGTCGGTCAGGGTGATGCAGTTGTAGAACGAGAATCGGCAGTCGGCCCAGCGGACGGCGATGCCGGGGAGGTCTCGCACATCCGCGTCCGCATCACGGTCGAGCACCATGGCCCGCCAGGCCACGGTGAGCTGCTGTGCCGATTCGATGGACGCCGTGAGGCCAGTCACCGTACTCCCATGGGTCGTTGAGGTCGTTGAGGTCGTGGAGGCCCCGGAGCCAGGGGCGGACGGCTCTGGCGCCTCTGGGCCGGTGGGAACTGCACATGCGGCATGCGGTGTCGCCGTCATCAGATGATGCCTTCGAACTGTTTGTCTTCGGTGTGGGAATGGGAGCGGGGCACGTGGTAGGAGCTGCGTCCGAAGCGCCGCCACAGGGCGGCTATGAGGAAGGCCACCGCTACGGCGACGGGGGTGTAGTTGAAGGTGGTGGCGGTGATCGGGCCGCTCTGCGGCAGCAGGAACAGCACTGTGACCGCGGCCGCCCACACCACCGCCACCCAGCCGATCGGCCGGCTCCAGCGGCCCAGGTGCCAGGGCCCTGGGGAGAATCGGTCGCGGTGGAGCAGTCGCAGCAGCACCGGGATGGCGTAGGCCGAGGTGAATCCCACGGCCGAGATGGCGGTCACCGCCGAGAACGCCGTTGTGGAATACAAGGACGGCAGCGCGAGCACGAAAGCCACGGCGACCGCGAGCCAGACCGCGTTGGCGGGGATGGCGGTGCGGCGGCTGACCTTCTTCCAGCGCGTCGATCCGGGCAGGGCACCGTCCCGGGCGAAGGCGTAGATCATCCGGCTGGCACTGGCGGTCACGGTGTAGCCGCACAGGAACTGGGCCACGATGATCACCAGCAGCAGGGCCTTTGCCGCCGCCTCGCCCAGCGCGTCCAGAAGGATCTGTGCCACTGGTACGCCGGTCGGGCCGGACAGGGTCGTGGTGTAGTCCTGGATGGCGAACAGCAGTGTTAGCAGCAGGATGCCGCCGGCGATCCAGGACACCGCCACCGAGCGGAAGATCCCGCGGGCCGCGGCGACGGAGGCATGGTTCGTCTCCTCGCTCAAGTGGGCCGAGGTGTCGTAGCCGGCCAGGGCGAAGACCGGCAGCAGCATGCCCAGCAGGATCACGTAGACCGGGACGCTCCAGCCCGTGTTGTTGGTGAACTCGGTGAAGACGAAGCCGGCCGACTGGTGGTCGGAGGGCACGAACGCCAGGGCGCCGATGATGACGACGGCCCCTGCCAGGTGCCACCACGCGCTCACAGACGTCAGGATGTTCATCAGCCGGGTGCCGAAGAGGTTCAGGACCGCGTGCAGCGCGAGGATGACCGCGTACAGGACCAGCAGGGATTCCGGGGTCGGCGTGTATCCGAACTGCAGGTTCATCCACGCGGCGGTGAACGTCGCGATGCCGTAGTCCTGGGCGGCGATTCCGCCGAGCAGGCCCAGGAGGTTGAGCCAGCCGGTGTACCAGCTCCATCGCTCGCCTCCGAGCTGGCGGGCCATGTAGTACAGGCCGCCGCTGGTGGGGTAGCGGGAGGTGATCTCCGCCAGGGCCGCGGCCAGGCACAGCACCAGCGGCCCGACAGCGAGCCATCCCCACATGATCACCGCGGGGCCTCCCGAGTTCAGGCCGAAGCCGAACAGCAGCAAGGTCCCCGACATGATCGATATGACCGACAGGGAGGCGGAGAAATTACCGAAAGCCCCCATCCGGCGGTGCAGTTGCTGGGTGTAGCCCAGCGATTGGAGGATGCGCGCGTCCTCCCCGTCGTCGTTGACCGGGTTCGGCTGCTGACGCCGTGCTCTTACCGAAGTCATTGGTTCTCCGCACAGGAAGGCTGAAAGTAAGGGGTGCAGGCGGGGTGGCCGTCGGGCCGCTAGCGGGATGTGGCGGCGCCCGCCCGTGGGGGCAGGTCGGCGGTCATGGGTGTTTTCCCGTATGCCGCGGGTGGGATCTCAGGCAGGCGACGCGGTCCTCCTCGAATGCCTTCCGCCACTGGTCCTCCGGGTGCCGGGCGTCGTACTGCCACGGGGCAGGAGTGGCGAAGTCGCCGATGGCATCGAACACTTCAGTTGCCCATTGAGGGAAGCCACCCCTCGCCAGGGCGTATGCGAGGTAGTTCAGATCCAGCTGGGAACTGGTGGCCGGATCGCACTTCTGGAACCAGCCCTCGAATGCCTGCGTGACGGCTCGGGTGCTGTCCTCCCTGGTCCACAGCAGGTTCAGCATGACCTCGGCGCCTCTGTCCCGCCGCTCCCGGTGCTCCTGCACACGGGCGTAGAGAGGCAGCAGAAGCAGGGGCGAGTCGGGCGGCGCGAAAGAGCCCGTCCAGCGGGCGAAATCCGTCGCGACTGCCTGGCGGCCCGCTGGACCTGGGTGGGTCTGGAGCGCCTGGGACATGCGGTGCCATGCCTCGCGGTTGAACGGATCTCGTCGGTGCACCTCCCCCAGCAGTCCCCATGGCCCGTAAGGCAGCAGATACTCATGGGGTGGTGGAGCCACGTGATGCTCCGGGTAGCGTCCTGTCGTGTCCGTTTCGGCCAGGGCCAGGCGGCAGATCCAGGGCACCGAGTCGTCGGGATTCCCCTGGCCCGCCTTGTGGCACGCATCCCGGGCCCGGGCCACCAGTTTCTCCAGGTCCTGTGCCGTCCGGGAGTCACGCGCCCAGTGCCTTCGGTGGGCCTGCAGCACCCGTTCGGTGGCGACTCTGGCGTACATCACCCGGGCAGCGAGGTTCTCCGGTTCCTCTTTCAGCCACAACTCCACAACGTTGGCCTGAGCTGCGACAACCCCCAGCACCTGAGTGCGGGATGTCCACTGCGGCCAGTTGCCCGTCCGGGCCAGCACCTGCCGCATCTGCATCCAGTAACCCGCCTGAATGTCCTGCACTGCCGCATAGAGGTCTGTGTCTCGGCCGACTGGGTTCGCCCGGCCGGTCGGGTTCGAACTCTCCATCAGCGCCCCCCTCGGCCGGCCGGGCACAGGGGGGGCCGCAGGGGGCCGTCAGCTGGAGCCGCTGGGGTCACGGGGAGGCCGGGCTTGGCGCCGGAGGGTGACCTGTTGGGCTTCTCCGGTGCCTGCAGTGGCACGTCGTGCGCCTTCGGCCGGCACTCCTGCGCGCGGCGTCTTGGCGGTCTGGGCGCCTTCACGCGGCGACCGGCCGGTTCGGACGGCGCTGCCGAGACCTGGTGGCGCGCCCGACGGGCAGCAGGTCGTCCGTTTCCTCGGACGCGACCCGGTGGCTCAGCACTCGGCCCGGCTGCGCAGGGCGTGCTCTGCGGCGGGCCGCCTGCAGGCCGCTGCCGTGAGCGCTGCGGCTCGCCGGGTGGTGTGAGCACGACACCGAACGGTGTGCACTGGCGTGCATAGGCAGAAGGACCCTCGGGGCAGTTGGGACGGGGTGGCACGGTCATGCGAAGGACAGCGGTGTGGGCCGACGAGCAGGGCGGAGACGGCCGCTGGCGCATAACCCGGCCAGCGACTTTCGCTCTTGGCCGGTAGCGAGTGCCCGACAGGTACTTAAGTGCCTGGAGAGGCGCATGACCAGAGATCCCAAGATTGTTCGGTTGCTCAGATGCAGGTTTCGGCCATACGGCAGGCGAACGTCGCCATCCGTGACCGGACCCGCCGGCCGCAGCACTCAGACGGTGCGCCGCCGGAGCTCGGACGCTCGCAGCCACGTGCTCACGGGCATGTGGAACAGAGCCGCCGCCCTGAGCGGAAGCGGGCGACCCCTGCCCTGGTGTGCGGGCGGACGGTTGAACACGAGCCAGACCAGCCGTACGGTCCGACGTTGGAACGCACGACCGCTCACCACGAGCGCGCCCAGTTCGTCGCGGACCGCTGAGACTGGCCGGACAGCACTTCCTCGTCCCCGGTGGAAGCCGCGGGTCGGGCAGCGAGATCTCGCATCGGTACCGTCACGTCGGCGGGCCGCCGTGACACGATCTTCTTCGTGGACGCCGATGCCGCCCGTCGTACCGGGGCCACCGCTACCCGATGAAAGGGCGCCGTCAACTTGCTTGTGGAACAGGCGAGTTGCTTGCGGGATAGGCGAGTTGAGGCATGCCGATGGTGCGCAGGTGCCGTGAGGGGCACTGCGTTCAGGCGTGCACGGGTGTCCCGGTGACGGTCTTCCAGACGCGGAATTATTCGGCCAGTTCGGTGCGGTAGTCACTGGCTGTGAGCAGATGCCGTCGTGGGCGGAAGTGCGTGGAGATCCGGGCGAATCAAGCAAGGAGTCTCTGGGCCGGCGTGAGCGGTGGCTCGGAACGTCCATCCTTGCCTCATCACGCTTCGGGCGCCTGGACGTCGCGGCGGGCCTCGAGCCGCCCAGTATTGATGGAACTGAAGCCCACGGAGTTCGAGCACCTCATCAGGCAGCTCTTCGAAGCCATCGGCTTGGACGGCGTGAACACTCAGCTGTCGAAGGATGAGGGTGTGGACGCGATCGCCATGAACATCGCAGAGCACATCCGCCAGTTCGGCAGACATCGGCTTGGGGGCACTGCCCGCGCCCGAGCTGTACGTGAGTAGGCAACGCGTCGATCAGCCAAGGGCCGTCATCCAGCTTCTCGTCGAGCACTGCCGCTGGGGAGAATCCAGGGAGAGCGGAGCCCCGTTGGGGAGCACCTGGGGAGAATCGATCGCGCAACCGGGCAGCAAAGCGAAAGCACCGGAAACGCTCATCAGCCCAGGTCGAAGCGGGGGTCCAGGCGGCCTCCGCAGGTCAGAGCCCCAAGGACGACAACTTCAAGAAGATCTCTTCACCGTCGAGACCGCATCGGCTGACGCTCCCACCTGTACCGACAGCAACCTGACAGCCCCATCAGAATGAGCGTCACCGCAGCGAACCAAGACTAGTCCTAGCACTGCGGACCGTCAGGTGGTCGTCGCCGGGATCGCCGAGCACCAAGACAACGGGGACGGTCTCCGCGTGTTTGATGCCGGGCACCGCCCGCTGATCCGCTCCCATGCGGCGGCGACAGAGTCCTCGATTCGGGCACGCACAACGGGCCCCGACTCGTGGAGACCTGGTCGGGGCCATCAGCCCTTGCGTAGCGGTGATCACCACCCCATGCCTGTCCGCGGTCTTGAGCGACACGGTCTCTGGGCCTGCCCACGCGCCGCAGGCGACCTGCATCTCCACGACTCCGAACCAGTAAGGGCACCAGAGATCCGTCAGTCGGCGAGCGCCTCTGGTTAGCAGCGCACCAAGGGCCGAGACAGACAGGGAACTCCTCGTCTGCACCCGCAAACGAGACCTCGGACCCATCCCGCTGCAGTGCGTGACGGGTGGGAGGCTCAGCAGCCAGGACAAAATGGCACACGGCACGTTCGTCGGCGGAAGGTCCGCGGGGAGATCACGAGGGAACCGCCGGCGCATCGTGCCCTGACCGCCGCGCTCCGTCTTCGCGCCGCCTTACAGCGAACGGCCGGGATCATTCGGTCCCGAGGTACGACATCGCCATGAATCCCGGCCATGCAGATTCCCCCTTCTCCTCGGCGCCTCTGCCCGGCGCGTGGTTCGGACGGCTCAGGGGGTGGGTAGTGCATTCCAGCGGATCGTTCGGTGCATGACGGCAAGGGGGGACGACGCTGTCCGAGGAGAGCGCGGAGCACATCCGTCAACGCACACACGACGCGCGCCGCCTGCTGGAGCAGGACACCCGGGCGCGGCAGACCCTGCTCGCCGAGACCCTGGTCGAACACGGTCCGGCCTTGGTGGACACCTTGCGGCTCATGGCGGAACTCGCCCGCCGGGGAGAAGTCGCCCTCGCCGCCGAGCCCCTTGCCGCACTCATCCGCGAAGCCCAGGACCTGCTGATCCGATGGTTCGCCGGAGAGCGGCTGACGGCACGTGCCGATGAAGCGGAGCGGCGGGCTCGAGCCGTGGACGCCTGGGGCGGCACCGGCCACGACGATCCCCTAGCGCTACGACTCGGCGCGCTCGCTCTCCTGCGCCTCCCGCCGGAGAGCGAGAGGGATCTCGAGTCGGCACGCCGCCGACTCCTCACGAGCCTGGAGCTGGGGCGGCGCGCCGACGACCGCAACGAGCAACTGGCGGCTGCGTACTACCTGCTCAAGTACGAACTGCTGTCGCCAGAGCAGTCCGTCGCGCTGATGGACGAAGCGTGTGCGTCACTGACCGGCGACGAGCGCCCCTCAGCCGTACGAGACTTCTTGGAATCGGCCCACACCTACTGTCTGATGCGTGCCGGCGAGGCTTTGATGGCCCGCGATGCCGACAGCCACACCTCCTGGATGGAACGAGCCGCCGGGCTGCTCGGTATCGCACTGGGCGAGTACGAGCGGACGGAGCTCGACACCCGCACAGCCGGAATGGTTGCGCGCCATCTGGACATCGCTGGAGACGCGCGCCGGGCGGCCGAGATCTACGGCCGCCTAATCGACCGGGCGGCCGATCCACAGTCGCGCACCACGCAGGTACTGGACCTGAGCCATGCCACACACCTCGGTCACCTCGGCGAGCATGAGAGCGTCCGTAGACGGATGGCACAGTTCTTACCGTCGATCCGCGACCGCTACCTCACGGCCGTCACGGAACACGACGTAGCCCAGGCCGCCTTCTCCTTCAATCGAGCGTCAGCCCTGCTGGCAGTGGCGCACGTCCACTGCGGCGAGCCGGAAGCGGCGCTCCGCGTGCTGGAGGACTCCAAGAGCATGCGCCGCCGCTACCGTTCAGAACTGTCCCGGCTGCCCTCGCACGAGGAACTCCTGGCCCTGGAACAGGACATCCTGGCCGCCACACGCGCGCACGAGATTTCTCAGGCCATGGCCGAT
The DNA here is from genome assembly GCF_026341125.1 of Streptomyces sp. NBC_01142. Classification (NCBI taxonomy): domain Bacteria; kingdom Bacillati; phylum Actinomycetota; class Actinomycetes; order Kitasatosporales; family Streptomycetaceae; genus Streptomyces; species Streptomyces sp. NBC_01142. Next base: position 3,186,582 of record NZ_JAPEOR010000001.1, on the reverse strand, counting down.
AGCCCGCCGCCGGCCGTCCCTGGACGGCCGATCTCCCTCCGCGCGCAGCTCCTGGAGCGATATCGCCTGATGCGCCCCGACCTGACCGGCGAGGCACTACGCAGCCCCTCGTCCGAGGAGATCGCGGCCGCGCTCGGGCCCGACGAGGCCGCGGTCATCCTCGGAGTCGGCGATTCGGCGACTCTGGTCTTCTACATCACGCGCGACAACGACAGGTCCCGTCCCGCCCTTCGCCTGGTCTGCCTGCCTGAGTGGCCGTGGGACCGCTGGCAGGAGTTGCTCGAAATCTCCGGCGGCTGGGTCGACGCTCTGTCGGGACGACTGGACTCCTCCGCCTCACAGGCGGCTTTGCGGGCCGTCGTCCCAGCCGTCGAAGCGGCGATCGGACGGCTGGTGAGGGACAAGATCATGCGGTCGGGGACACGCCGGCTGGTGGTCATACCTCACCGCTGGCTGCATTTCGTGCCGTTCCGCGCCCTGCCCAGCCTCCTCGACACTCCCATGTCCATTTACCCCAGCGCCCGGGAGTTCGTACAGTCCCGGGCGCGCCTCAGCCCACCCGCGATGAAGACGGACCTTGTTGTCTGCGATCCGACGGGCGATCTCCCGTGCTCCGCCTCCGAGGCCGGTTCGGTGAAGAACCACCACCCGCCTGACTGTCGATCCACCGTCCTGGTCGGCCCTGAGGCCACCAGCTCCAATGTGGCCGAGCACCTCGCCCAGGCCGGCGCCTTCCATTTCAGCGGCCATGGACACGCGGATCCCCAGGACCCGGCCCGATCCGCTCTGCTGGTAGCCCCTTCCCCGGAGGATGTCCGTGCGGGCGACCCTTTGATTGGGTGGCCCGTGCGCCGACGTGGAAGGAGATCCGGTCGGGGAGTCCGTCGCCGACCTGCCCGGCGTCGGCCGACTCCGCAGACGCGCAGCCGCAGTAGCGCCCGACGCCGAGGCCGGTGACGTGGAGCTGTGGATGGAACGCGGGGCCAGGGGCACTCTGTACGCCCGCTATGCGGGACGCCGCCTCCGGCTCCTGGGCGAGCTGTGGTCCGCGGGAGATGTCCTCGGCCGGCCCACCACGGCCCGCTTCGCATTCCTGTCGGCCTGCCGTGCGGGCATGCCGGTGCCATCGCCGACGCCGACGAGTTCGGCGGTGTGCCCGCGAGCCTGCTGTTCCACGGGGCAGATGCGGTGGTCTGCCCACTGTGGCCGGTGAGCGAGGGCTTCGCGGCCCTGTACTCCGAGCTCGACACGGCTCGGTCTTCCGGCGGGGGCATGACCGCGAGGACACGCCGGGTCTGCCGGTGTGGCCGGGGATCGCCGTCGTGATCGCCGGTCTGGTCGTCGGACTGCGGCCACGTGAGAATGCAGCCATGGCCGATACCCCAGATACGCCGACCACCTCAACTGCCCCCGCGACAGCGGCGGAGCAGGACACCGCACCCGCCGTCCGCGTGGAGCGTGCCGGGCCCGTGACCACCGTGGTGTTGTCCCGGCCCGCCGCCCGCAACGCCGTGGACGGGCCGATGGCCCGGCAACTGGCCCACGCCTTCAGGGCGTTCGAAGCAGACGCCGAGGCCTCGGTCGCGGTGCTGTGGGGCGAGGGCGGGACGTTCTGCGCGGGCGCCGACCTCAAGGCCATCGGCACCGAACGCGGCAACCGCGTGGAGCCCGACGGCGATGGCCCGATGGGGCCGACCCGGTTGCACCTGACCAAGCCGGTCATCGCGGCCGTAGCCGGCCATGCCGTGGCCGGCGGGTGGAACTGGCCCTGTGGTGCGATCTGCGCGTGGTCGAGGAGAACGCGGTCCTCGGGGTGTTCTGCCGCCGGTGGGGGGTACCGCTGATCGACGGCGGCACGGTCCTGCTGCCGCGGCTGATCGGCGAGAGCCGCGCCATGGACCTGATCTTGACCGGCCGGCCGGTCCCGGCCGCCGAGGCGTACGCGATCGGGCTCGCCAACCGCCTCGTACCGCCGGGGCAGGCCCGGCATGCGGCGGAGGAACTTGCCCGGGAGATCGCCGCGTTCCCGCAACTGTGCCTGCGCCATGACCGGCTCTCCGTACGGGAGCAGCACGGGCTGGCCGAGCCCGAGGCACTGGCCGCCGAGCTCCGGCACGGCATGGTGCCGCTCTCGGCCGGCGAGACACTCTCGGGTGCCGCGCGCTTCGCGTCCGGGGCCGGACGGCACGGTTCCTCCACCGACTGACACGTCCGTTCCGGTACCGGCCGGCCCTTCTCAGGGACCGGTCAAGGACCAGGTGCATACCTGTGTGGCCGATGCCCCGTCGGATACCCAAGAAACAGAGCATTCCGGTAACCCGACGCCTCAAACTCACAGAGGCCGCGGCAGGTAGCTGCCGTGGCCGTGGCACGGTGCGAGCGCGTCCAAGGCGGCCGCGGTCTCCGCTGGTCGTCCCGGCACTTCAGGGCCGGGCTGCTGACCTGCGGGTCGATGAGGTGCCGACGCCGTGCGGTGGGCGCGGTCGGGGGGCGTCGGCCGAGCCGGTGACGGGAGAGGCACCACCGGTGCGACCGTCCACCCGCCCACGCCCCCTGGCCGCCGGGCCGGCCTGCCCAGCAGGTCCCCCGCCGGTGGGCAGGCCCACCGCCGCGGGCGCATCATGAAGAAATGTCGAAGGCGACGATCCTGACCGTCGACGACGATCCGGGCGTCTCCCGGGCCATCGCCCGCGACCTGCGGCGCCGCTACGGGGAGCGGTTCCGGGTGCTGCGCGCCGTGTCCGGGGACGAGGCCCTGGTGGCTCTGCGGGAGGTGAAGCTCCGAGGGGAAGCGGTGGCCGTGATGATCGCGGACTATCGCATGCCCACCATGAACGGCGTCCAGTTCTTGGAGTCCGCCATGGACCTGTTTCCCGCGGCGAGGCGCGTGCTGCTGACCGCATACGCGGACACCGGCGCGGCGATCGACGCCATCAACGTGGTCGATCTCGACCACTACCTCCTCAAGCCGTGGAGTCCGCCGGAGGAGAACCTCTACCCGGTCCTCGACACCCTGCTGGAGCTGTGGGACGCGGCACCCGACTCCGGGGCACCCGAGACGCGGGTCGTCGGGCACCGCTGGTCCGCGCCGTCCTTCTCGGTGCGGGAGTTCCTCGCGCGGAACCTCGTTCCCTACCGGTGGATCGCCGCCGACGAGCCCGAGGGGGCCCAGCTGCTCGAAGCGGCGGGTCTCACCGCAGCGGACGTACCGCTGGTGGTCACGGCCGAGGGCAAGGTACTGCACGCCCCTTCGGAGGCGAAGCTCGCCGAACACGTCGGACTACGCACCAGCCCCGCGTCCGACTTCTACGACGTCGTCGTCATCGGCGCGGGCCCGGCCGGCCTGGGCGCCGCCGTGTATGCCGCCTCCGAGGGACTGCGCACGGTGCTCGTCGAGCGCAGGGCGACCGGGGGTCAGGCGGGCCAGAGCAGCCGTATCGAGAACTACCTGGGCTTCCCCGACGGGGTGTCGGGAGCGCAGCTGACCGACCGGGCACGCCGGCAGGCGGCGCGCTTCGGCGCCGAGATCCTCAGCGCGACCGAGGTGGTGGCACTGGAGGCCGCCGGGGCGGGACGTGTGCTGCGGTTCGCCGACGGCACCTCGATCGGCACGCACACTGTCGTGCTGGCCACCGGAGTCTCGTACCGGCGGCTGGCGGGAACACACCTCGACGACTACGCCGGCGCCGGTGTGTTCTACGGCTCCGGGTCCTTCGAAGCGGCCAACTGCCGAGGCGACGAGGTGTACATCGTCGGCGGCGCGAATTCCGCCGGCCAGGCCGCCGTCTACTTCTCGCGCTACGCGCGCCGGGTGCATCTGTTGGTGCGCGGCCCCGACCTCAACCGGTCCATGTCGCACTATCTGATCGAGCAGATCGAGGCCATCCCCGGCATCGAGATCCACGCCTGCACCGAGGCCGCCGCCGGCGACGGCGTGGACCACCTCGAACGGCTCACCCTGCGCGACAACCTCACCGGCGCCCTCACGACGGTCGACGCCTCGTGGCTGTTCGTGTTCATCGGCGCGGAACCGCAGACTCAGTGGCTGGACGGCCTGGTGGCCCGCGACGCACGCGGATTCGTCCTCACCGGGCCCGACCTGCCGGGGCCCGGGGGCCACTCACCCCGGTGGCCGCTGGCCCGCGCCCCGTACCACCTGGAAACCAGCGTCCCGGGGGTGTTCGCGGCCGGCGACGTACGTGCCGAGTCCGTCAAGCGGGTCGCCTCGGCGGTGGGCGAGGGCGCCATGGCCGTCACGCTGGTGCACCGCTACCTGGAGGCACAATGACCGCCGACGCCTCCCGCACCGCACCCACCCCGGACGAACTGAGCACTCTCTTCCTCTTCGAGGCCCTCGACCCCGCCCAGCTGGCCTGGCTCGCCGAACGGGGCCGGGTCGAGGTGCGGGAGGCGTCGACGGCCGTGTACGCGCAGGGAGAGAACGCGTCCTGCTTCTTCGTACTCCTCAGCGGGGCTGTCGCACTCAGCAGGCGACTCCACGGCGACGACATCGAGCTCAGCCGCACCGACCAGCGGGGTGCCTACGGCGGCGCCACCCAGGCCTACCTCGGCGACCGGGTGGACCAGGTCTACTCCCACACGATGCGGGCGGTCACCGATGTGGAGCTCTTCGTACTGCCGGCCGCCGAGTTCGCCACCGCCGTGCGGAACTGGTTCCCCATGGCCCTGCATCTGCTGGAAGGGCTGTTCTTCGGCACGCGCGCCATCGACGTCATCGTCGGCGAACGGGAGCGGCTCATCGCCCTCGGCTCGCTGACGGCCGGGCTCACTCATGAACTCAACAATCCCGCCGCCGCCGCGGTCAGGGCTACCGACACCCTGCGTGACCGGGTGTCCCGGATGCGGCACAAGCTGGCACTCATCGCCGACGGCAGGCTCGACGGCACCCGGCTGCACGAGCTGGTGGAGATGCAGGACGCCGCCGTACGGCGGGCCAGGGAGGCGCGCCCACTCCCGGCGATCGAGGCCGCCGACGCCGAGGACGAACTCGGCGACTGGCTGGAGGACGCGGAGGTGGAGAACGCCTGGGACATCGCCCCCACCCTCGTGGCCGGAGGCATCGACGCCGACTGGCTGGCCGGCGCCACCGAGGGCCTCACCGGCGACCACCGCAGGGCGGCGGTCGGCTGGCTGACCTACACCGTCGACACCGAGCTGCTGATGGGCGAGATCGAGGACGCCACCCGGCGCATCTCCGGCCTGGTCGACGCGGCCCGGCAGTACTCCCAGCTCGACCGCGCCGCACAGCAGCCGGTGGACATCCACGAACTCCTCGACGCCACGGTCGTGATGCTCCGCGCCAAGATCCCCGACGGGGTGCGCGTGGTCAAGGAGTACGACGGCGACCTGCCGCTCGTTCCCGCCTACGGGGCGGAGCTGAACCAGGTGTGGACGAACCTCATCGACAACGCGCTCGCCGCGATGGACGGCAGCGGGACCCTCACCCTCGCCACCTGGCACGAGGACGGTCATGCGTACGTGGAGGTACGGGACACCGGCACGGGCATCGACCCCGAGATCCGGCCACGGATCTTCGAGCCGTTCTTCTCGACGAAACCGGTCGGGCAGGGGACCGGCCTCGGACTGGACATCTCGTATCGGATCGTGGTGAACAAGCACCGCGGTGACATCCGGGTCTCGTCCAGCCCCGGCGACACCCTGTTCCGGGTGTCGCTCCCGCTCGACCCGCCGCCGTCCGGGGACGACGAGCCGTAGGGGCGCGGTCGTCGCACCGGGACGACGAGCCGGACCGGAATGGCCACGACGAACAGCAAGGGCGAACGCGGCAACTGGAACACGCCGGCCGATATCGTCGATGCGTTCCAGACGGCCGTCGAGCAGGGTTCGCCGTTCTCGACCGATGAGGCAATCGGCCCGTGTACGGAAACGGGACCGCCTGGGAGATGAGCGTGGTCACGCGGAACACGGTCGTGTACGAGGGAGAAGCCAACATCTTCAACGAGCCGAACCCGGGCGGGCGGTCCTGGGACGACATCCACTGGTACACCCGCGGCGAGGAGAACGGGGTGTACAAGGAGATCAAGGTCCCGAAGCCCGACATCCCGGAGATCGACCCGCACGCTGCCATCAAGAAGAACAAGTGACGTGGGAGCACGATGAACAGCGAACCCCCGCGTGGAGCGGCAGAGATCGTGGCTGCGGCGTGGCAGAGGATCCTTGAGCTCGGCGAAAGGCGCATCAATCCCGCGATCCCGCCTGCGGCTCACGCGCATTCCCGGCTGCGGGAGTTGTTCCCCATGGTCAGCCACGGAGCGCTGTACTTCAGCCGGTGCACCCAGTACCCGTGGACCCACGACGTGGCCGCCCTGTTCCCCCGTCCCGGCGGATTCCATGTGTTCCGGCACTCCGACAGGACGGTGCTCGGCGAACCGGACACCGTGGAGGAAGCCGTCGAACTCATCGTGGCCAGCCTGCCCGACAACTGCGGACCGGCCATCGAAGGAACCCCGGACGACCTGTGACGGACACCGACAGCACCGGCTCTGCCTCGCGCGCCACACCCAGGCAGTGTCGCCGCACGACAGGTGGGCCGGGGCGAGCAGGGCCTGCCGCCCGACCGCCGGGCGTCGCCACCGCGTCCCGCTCCTCCGCCGCCGAGGCCGGATCCGCCCGTACCACGTCCCGGATCCTGTCGGCGGCAGCCTGCCGGTCCTACGCCGCGGTGATCACGCCGGCGGTCATCAGCCTCGTGGCCCCCGTCGGTGCTGCGTTCCTCCCTCGCGGCCCGGTTTCGAGTACCGATCCTGCGGCATCGCAGGAACCCGCGTGAGGGGCGTCGTCCGTGAGGCGGTTTCGACCGGGGGGCCGGAGAATGAGAGTGGCGGCCTCGCAGTCGGCCCATGAGCCGGTTCGGGGTTGTCGGGTCCGTGGCCATGAGCCATGCAGTCTCTGACCCTTGAGAACTGGGTCGTGCGAGCGCGCGGGCGGTTGAGCGATGAGGACGGATGAGTCGGCGTCCGTGGCGGACGACAGCACCCCACCACAGGGAGCGGGTCGCGGTCCTGGTCCACGGGTATGTGCGGATCCGGCGCCGCCCCAGGTAGCCGAGGCGTCCGCCCCGCAGGACGAGGAAGTGGCCATCCGGCACCTGTCCGCGGGCTTGAAGACCGCCTATCCTTCGGTCGACCCGGCGATCGTGGACACAGCGGTCGCGACGGCCTACGGCACGTTCCAGCAGGCGAAGATCAGGACTTACGTCCCGATTCTGGTCGCACGCCGGGTCCGGATCATGCTCAGCGCCATCGGCCGTGAAGGTGTCTCCTCCGCGGCCGGAGGCGGCTCGGCCGTCTCACTGCCGACCACGCGAGGGACGGCGGAGCAGTCGACCGGGAGCATGGCGCGCTCTCCCCTGCGCAGCCGGTGGAGGCCGCGGAGGCTCCGCCCGTCGCGCACGTCGGACGTGAGCCCTGACCGTGGTGAGCGCACATGACCGTGTGGCACTCGGCGCGACAGGAAAGAGGCGGCTCGTCATGACGGACGCCAGGGCCGAACGCATCGCGAAGCTCATCGAGCCACTGCGGGTGAAGCCGGGATCGCGGGTCAACCTGGGCAGGGACTTCGATCCCCGCTACAAGGCCGGCCTGAAGAAGAAGCACGGTGCAGAGCTGCTGCACGCGGGTGTGTTGCTGCTCGCCGAGTACCAGGAGCGTCTGGCCGCCCAGGACACGTACGGAGTGCTGCTCTGTCTGCAGGCGCTCGATGCCGGAGGCAAGGACGGGACGATCCGGCATGTCATGAGCGGGGTGAACCCGCAGGGTGTCAAGGTGAGCAGCTTCAAGCAGCCCTCCGCCGAAGAGCTCGACCACGACTATCTGTGGCGGTACGCCGCCAGGCTGCCCGCGCGCGGCGACATCGCGATCTTCAACCGTTCGCACTACGAGGAGGTTCTCGTGGTACGGGTGCACCCGGAGGTTCTCGATCGGCAGCGACTGCCGGAGCGAAGGGCGGACATCTGGGACCGTCGCTACCGGGATATCAACAACTGGGAGCGCTACCTGACCGACAACGGGTTCAAGGTGGTAAAGGTCTTCCTGAACCTTTCCAAGGAAGAGCAGCGCATCCGTTTCATGAAGCGGCTCGACCTGCCGGAGAAGAACTGGAAGTTCTCCGCCGCCGATGTCCGGGAGCGCCGGCGGTGGGACGACTACCAGCAGGCGTTCTCCGAGATGCTCTCGGCGACCAGTACGCCGTGGGCGCCCTGGTACGTCGTACCGGCGGACCGGAAGTGGTTCGCGCGTATCTGCACGGCAGCGGTGCTGGCGCACACGCTGATGGACATCGACCCCCACTACCCCGTGGTCGGCAAGGAGACGCGCAAGGACCTCCGGGCCGCCAGGCAGGAGCTGGAGGCCGAGGCCCCTGAGGGCGCCCCGGCCGATCCGTACGCGGCCAGGCATCCGGTCCCCGAAGCGGGCGGCGAACAGCAGCGAACCGGCCGTACCGCGAAGCGAAAGCATTCGTAGCGGCGCGGCGGACCAAGAAGGACAGGCGAACCAGGGCCCGTCGGGACACAGCGGACCGGATCCGGATCGGAGGCCTGAGATGGAGATGCAGTCGAAGCGGCCGGCCCGGCTGCCCGGTGATCCGGTTTCTTGGTACACGCGTTCTCCGCAGGAAGTCGCCTCGGCATTCGGTGTCGATCCGGCGTCCGGACTCTCCTCGCCCAGGGTCGCCGAGCTGCTGGCGGTGAACGGACCGAACGCGCTGCCGGAGGAGAAGCCGACTCCGGCGTGGCGACGGTTCATCGAGCAGTACCGCAGCTATATGCAGATCGTCCTCGTGGCAGCGGCAGTCGTCTCACTGCTGATCGCACAGTGGAGCACAGCAATCCTGCTCATCGCGCTGACGCTGCTGAACGCGATCGTGGGCCTGCGCCAGGAGGGCAGAGCCGAGAGCGCGATGAACGCGCTGAAGTCCATGCTGACGACGACAGCCCGGGTGAGGCGGGACGGAACCGAGTCGGAGATCCCGGCGGAACAGCTGGTCGTGGGCGATGTCGTGCTCATCTCCGCCGGTGACCAGGTCCCGGCGGACGGGCGGATCATCGAAGCTCACGCGCTGCAGATCGACGAGTCGACCCTCACCGGTGAGAGCGTCCCCGCCGCGAAGGACGCCGGAACACTTCCGGACACCCGGCTGGGCCCGGGGGACCGGTCGAACACGGCGTTCATGCACACCCCGGTCACGCACGGCAGCGGCGTCGTCATCATCACCGGGACCGGCGAGGACACGGAGCTCGGAAAGATCTCGGAGATGCTGTCGGCGACCGAGAAGGAGGAGCCGCCGCTCACCAAGGAGCTCAACAAGCTGACGCTGTGGATCACGGCCGCCGCGGGCCTGACCATGATCGTGATGTTCGCTCTCGGGCGCAGCCGCGACCAGGCATGGGACGCCCTGTTCGTCAGCGCGGTCTCGCTGGCCATCGCCGCCATTCCCGAGGCCCTGCCGACGGTGACCCAGGCGATCCTCTCCGTCGGCAGTCTCAACCTGGCGAAGCGCAACGCGATCGTGAAGGAACTGCCGTCGGTCGAGACCCTGGCGTTCACGTCGGCGATCAACTCGGACAAGACCGGCACCCTCACCATGAATCAGATGACGGCCGTCGAGGTCGTGACCCCCACCGACCGGTACACCGTCTCGGGCACGGGCTACGGCCTCGACGGGAAGATCCATCACGCTGCGGGCTCCTCCGCGGGCATCGAGGACGCGATCCTCCCGTACCTCGTCGCGAATGACGCCAAGCTGGTGGACGGGGATGTCGTGGGCGATCCCACCGAGGGCGCGTTCCTGGTACTGGCCCACAAGGCCGGGCTGGACGTCGAAGCCACGCGCGAGCGGCTGTCCCGCATTGCCACGCTGCCGTTCGACCCGAGCTACAAACTGATGGCCACCTTCAACTCCGCAGTCGATGCCTCCGGCCGGCCTGTGGTGCGATGCTTCGTCAAGGGCGCGGCCCCGGCGGTGACGGCCCGCGCAGCCACCGCGCTCTCGGCCGGCGCGACCATCCCGTGGGACGCCGAGCTGAGTCGGCGCGCCCAGGAGCAGGCCGAGCGCATGGGCGGTGAGGGACGCCGGGTGATGGCAGCGGCCACCCGGGATCTGGACCCGGCCGGCTTCGATCCCGACGCCGACCTGCTCGCCTACGTCGCCGACCTGCAGATGACCAGCCTGGTCGGCATGGTCGATCCACCGCGCGACGAGTCCCGGGCAGCCGTGGCGAGCGCCCAGGACGCCCACATCCGGGTCCGCATGGTGACCGGGGACGACGTCACCACCGGTGCCGCCATCGCCCGGCAGCTCGGGATCCCCGGGGAGGCTCTCCTCGGCGCCGATTTCGCCGCGCTCCCGGAGCACGAGCAACTGGCCCGCATCGACGACATCGGTGTGGTGGGGCGGGTCGCGCCGGAGCACAAGGTGCTGCTCGCCGCCACACTCAAGAAGAAGGGCGACGTCGTGGCGATGACCGGCGACGGCGTCAACGACGCGCCCGCCATCAAGTCCGCCGACATCGGTATCGCCATGGGCAGCGGCACGGACGTGGCGAAGAACGCGGGGCGGATGATCCTGTCCGACGACAACTTCGCCACGATCGTCTATGCCGTGGAGCAGGGCCGAAAGCTCTACGACAACCTGACCAAGTACATCCGGTTCGTACTCCTGTTGCTGGTCACCTTCGTTCTGACCTTCCTCGGAGCCACCATTTTCAACATCGCGGCCGGTGAACCCTTCACCCCGCCGCAGGTGTTGTGGATCCACTTCGTGGTCAATGCCTCGTTCGGGTTCGCGCTCGGCTTCGACCAGGAGAGCCCGGGGCTCATGCGGCGCAGGCCGCGTCCTCGAGGTGAGTCGGTGCTGACCCGGCCCGTGATGGTGACGGTCGGACGCGGCGGACTGGCGATCACCGTCGTTCTGCTCGGTCTGATCAAGCTGGGTGAGTCCCACTTCGGCAGCGTCCACATCGGCAGTTCGATGGCGTTCACCGCCTTTGCGCTCTGCCTGATCGTGGCCGCGTTCGAATGCCGCAGCGAGACGGATTCGATACTGACGACGAGCACGTTCGACAGCAAGCAGATGAACTGGGTGGCGCTGGCCCAGTTCGTGCTCGCGGTGCTGGTGACCCAGTTGGACGGGTTCCGCCGCATCCTCGGCACCACCGAGATCAACCTGCGGCAGTTCGGCTGGGCGCTGCTGTCCGCCTTCGTGCTTCTGCTGCTGTGGGAACTGGGCAAGCTCCTGGCCCGCAGGGTGAAGCGCCGCGGGTGAGTGCGCCCCGTTCCCTCGTCCGTGACCAGCCGACGCGAACCTACCCGAAGGACACCCATGGCGAAGCACCCCGGCACCCCCCGCGGAAGTTGGCGTCGTGCTGTGCCGGGGGTGCCGGGCCTCACGGTCTTCAGGGGGTACCGACGGAGCTGGCTGCGTGGGGACCTCCTGGCCGGGGTCACGGTCGCCGCGTATCTCGTACCGCAGGTCATGGCGTACGCCAGCGTCGCGGGCCTGCCACCGGTCGTGGGCCTCTGGGCCATCCTGCCCGCGCTCGTGCTGTACGCCTTCCTGGGCTCGTCCCGACTGCTGTCGGTGGGGCCCGAGTCGACGACAGCGCTGATGACCGCGACCGTCGTGGGGCCGCTCGCCGGGGGCGATCCCGCGCGGTACGCGGTCCTGGCCTCCGCGCTCGCCGTCGCGGTGGGTCTGATGTGTCTTGTGGCGTGGGCGGCGAGGCTGGGATTCGTGGCCGATCTGCTCTCACGGCCCGTGCTGATCGGCTATCTGGCGGGCGTGGCGCTGATCATGATGGTGGATCAGCTCACCAAGCTCACCGGTGTCCCCACGGAAGGTTCGGGGTTCTTCCCGAAGCTGGTCTCCTTCGCGCAGAACCTGGCCCAGGTCCATCCCACGACGTTGATCTTCAGCGCCGGAACGCTGATCTTCCTGTACCTGGCCACGCGATTTCGTTGGGGCATTCCCGGCCCACTGCTGGCCCTGGTGTTCGGTACGGCGGTGGTGGCGGTGTTCGGCCTGCAGGACCGCGGTCTCGCGGTGATCGGGGAGATCCCGGCCGGGCTGCCCCGCCCGGACCTGCCCGATCTCGACAGCCTGCCCCAGTTGCTGCTGCCCGCCGTCGGTGTCCTGCTCGTGGGCTATACCGACTTCATCCTCACCGCGCGTGCCTTCGCCACCGACGACGGTGGGCCGCCCCTGGACGCGAACCAGGAGCTGTTGGCCCTGGGCGCCGTGAATCTCGGCGCCGGCACGCTGCAGGGATTCCCGGTGAGCAGCAGCGCCAGTCGTACCGCAATCGCTCAGTCCACGGGCGCGCACACCCAGGCGTATGGGCTCGCCGCCGGGGCTGCCGTTCTGGCTGTACTCCTTTTCCTGAGTCCGCTGCTCACCAGCACCCCCATGGCCGTACTGGGTGCGCTGGTCGTCTACGCCGCGATCCGGATGATCGACCTGGCCGGCTTCCGGCGGCTGGCGTCCTTCCGCCGGCGGGAACTTCTGCTGGCCCTCGGCTGCCTCGCCGGAGTCCTCGTCCTGGACATCCTGTACGGGGTGCTCGTGGCCGTGGGTCTGTCGGTCGCCGAGCTCCTGAGCAGGGTGGCGCGGCCGCACGACGCCGTCCAGGGCCTGGTGCCCGGTATGCCGGGCATGCACGACGTCGACGACTACCCGCAGGCCCGGGTGGTCCCCGGGCTGCTGGTCTACCGCTACGACTCCCCTCTGTTCTTCGCCAATGCGGAGGACTTCAGGCGCAGTGCCCTGGACGCGGTGGCCGAGCAGGAGATCCCGGTCAGGTGGTTCGTCCTCAACGCCGAGGCGAACGTGGAGGTGGACATCACCGCACTTGACTCGCTGGACCAACTACGGCGGGAACTGACCCGGCGCGGCATCGAGTTCGCCATGGCCCGCGTCAAACAGGATCTGCGAGACGAGCTGGACGCGTACGGACTCGGCGCATCCGTCGGCGAGGACCGGATCTTTCCCACGCTGCCCACCGCGCTTGCCGCATACCGCTCTTGGTGCCGGAACCACGACAGCGATGGCGGCTAGCCGGAGTGTGAGCGAGGAGACTCTCGACCACCTGGAGGGCTGCATGGGCCCTTCGCCCATAGGGGCGGGCAACGCGGCGGCCGACCAGCTCCGGCCAGCCACAGGTGACGCGGCGGGCGCCCAGCCCCAGAACCATCGGGGCCCGCCCAGTTATGCGTGCCCTCGAGACGGGCATGCCGAGGGTAGGCAGGCGGTGCGGAGTCCGGTCAGCGCAGGATCTTCTCCTTGGCGCGCTGGAACTCCTCGTTCGTGAGGTCGCCCCTGGCCTTGATTTCCGAGAGCCTCGCGAGTTCCTCGGTCGCGCTCGGCTCGGCGGGGCCTGCGGTCTCGCGGACGTAGCTGTCGAACGCCTGCTGCCGAGCTCGGGCCTGATTCACTTCGCGCTGACCCATGCCTTTGCCACGCGCTATGAGGTATACGAAGACCCCGAGGAAGGGGACGACGATCACGAAGATGCACCACCCTGCCTTGGCCCACCCGTTGAGGGAGTCGTCACGGAAGACGTCCACGAAGACCCGGAAGAGCAGGAAGATCCAAATGACCCACAGGAAGATCCACAGCATGGTCCAGAACGCACCCAGGAGCGGATAGTCGTAAGCCAAGTTCACTTGCCCAGTCATCTGTTTTCCCCTCTGAAGCACCATTGCTGATCCACGCCGGCGGTGACCGCTGACCAGAAGGCCCAGAAGCGTCGCGGCACTCCGCGGTTTCGGAGCCAAGTAGCGAGAAATGGGCAAATCACTCTCATGTATATGCTTCCTTAATAAAACCATCCATAAACGCATAGCAGTGGACCTCAGAGGCGCTTACACACGGAGGATCTGCTGCCCCAGGCGCCCGCACCGTTCCGCACGGTCGGTGGAGTCTTCATGGCGAGCCAAGCGCCGACGTGAGGGACGCTGGAGCACGACTCCGCAAGATCCCGTACACCGTTGCCCGCCGAGCTGCGATGCGGCTTTCCCTCGCGTTGGCTTCCCCGGCGCGGGTGTCATGGTCCCGGTGATGCTGTCGGGAAAGCCCACGAGGACATGATCGTCCGGCTCGCCGGCCGGGCCGCCCAATGACGGGCCCCGGCGGCGTGCTGGTGGGCGCGGACGATGGCGGGGCCGACTGCGACGACCCGGTCGAGGTCGCCTTCGGCGTCCGCCTGGGCGGCAGCAACGACTCGATCCGCGCCCACTGCACGTCAGTCGAAACGGCCCTAGCGGCGGCTCTCCGCGTCCGCGGCCGGCTCCGCCACGGTGATGCTCGTCCCCGTGGGTGCCCAGAGGGTTGCCGCCGAGAGCAAGGTCACCGCCGCCGATCCCATGAGTACGGGTACGCTGCCGAGCCAGGCGGCCAGTGCGCCGCCCGCCAGCGCCCCCACCGGTACCGTCGTGAGCAGCACCGCCTGCACGAGACCGGCAACGCGTCCCTGCATGCCGTCCGGGGTGACCAGTTGCTGCGTGGTGGTCATGGAGATCATCCACACGGTGCCGGAGAGCCCGTAACAGACCTGGTACGCGAGCAGCACGGGGAAGGCGAGGCCCAGCGACGCGGCCGGGATCAGGAACACCGCCGCGCCCGCCGCGAGCCCGAAGATCTGTGTGGCCCGCCACAGCCCCGTGGTCCTCGCGAACCGTCCGGCGAGCAGCGCACCCGCCAGGGTGGCCGCGCTGTAGGTGGCGTATGTCGTTCCCAACTGCCAGGCGGGCAGAGCCAGATCGTGGGTCGCGTAGAACACGTAGAGCGCGGTCGCCGCGCCGCTGCCGAGGTTGAGTCCGGCGCCCGCCAGGACCATGCGGCGCAGCCGGCGCTCGGCGCGAACCACCGCAAGTCCCGTACGCAGCAAGCCGGCCACGGACTTCGCGGGCTCCCGCGACCCTGCCGGGGTGTTCAGGGCGGCGGGCAGGGCGAGCAGGAACAGCGCCTCGACGGCGTAGGCAGCACTGCCCGCAAGGAGCGCCGAATCGGCTCCGAGGAGCCCGACCATGACGCCGCCGAGCGCCGGCCCGCCGATCTGTCCGCTCGTACGGGCCGCGGTCAGCGCGGAGTTGGCGCCCAGCAGCCTCTCCGGTCCGACGACGCGCGGCAGCGCCGCCTGGAGGGCGACCGAGAGCGTGAAGGTCAGGGTGCCGGAGACGGCGGCGACCACGTACAGCTGCGGCAGGGTGATGTGCCCCACGGCACCGGCGAACGGGATCGAGCCGACGACCAGGGTCTGCAGGGAGGTGACCCACACGAGCAGGCGGCGCAGCCGGATCCGGTCGACGAGCGCTCCGGCCAGCGGGCTCAGCACGGCGCCGGGCAGATAGGTCAGTGCCAGCAGTGCGGCCGCCCCGAACGGTCCCGCGCCGAGGCCGGTCACGGCCAGCAGTGTCAGCGCAAGGGCGGTGATCTGCCGCCCGACGGAGCTGGCGACCTGCTCTCCGCACAGCAGCACGAAGGGACGGTGCCGATACAGGGGGACCGGCCCGTCGGCCGACGCCGCGCCCAACCGTCAGATCCCCGTACAGGGTACGGGCCAGCGATGCAGCCGCGTCGGCAGGGCTACCGCCCACCCGTCTGCCACCAGGGCGAGTCGCTCTGCCGCGAGCAGGTCGACGGCCTCCCGCTGCACGGCGCTCAGTTCACTGAGCGCCGTGGCCTCCTGCACTGTGCCGAAGGTGGTGAGCAGATCCGGGTGGTCAAGGGTGAACCTCGCCGAGGCGGGTCGTTCTCTGCGGTCCATGACGGTGATGAAGTCCGGCCCGCGGCGGTGGTAGAGCATCCCGGAAGGGAAGGCGGCGTACGAGGTGCGCCACTGACTCAACTCCTCTGGTTCACCGGGCCGTTCGGCGGGCGGCGGGAGGTGGTGCAGCATCCGCGCGTCATACGCGTCGTCGCCCGGCGCCTCTTCGTGCGCAATCTCCCAGTGCGTACGGAGCCCATGGCTCTGGCACTCGCGCAGGAACTGGACCGCCACCGCCGTCTCACGCCCCGCCCCGCCCAGGCGTAGCGGCTCGTCCACGTGGACCTGCCGGCCAGTGACGCGGTGGGTGACGGTGGCGGGCAGCCCGGTCATCCGGCCACCGCCTGACGGTCCGCCGCCTGAAGGTCCGCCGGGTCCGCCGCCTGAAGGTCTGCGACGCGGTCCGCCGGGTCGCGGTCGATGCGGGCCGGCACCTCCCACGTGGGCAGGGACACGTACGTCCGTCCGTCGCGGAACAACAGCCCCATCGCCTGAGCGTGCTGGATCCATACATTCAGCTCTCCGGCCGGGACGTCATATCCGTCGCCGGTCAGCAACCGGTGCAGTGCGGGCTCGGTCCGCCCGTCCTCCAGCCGTCGCAGTGCCTCCGCCTGCCAGCCGGTCAACCGGTGGGTGCGCCGGGGCCAGCCGTGCCGCCGGTCGTGTACGAGCAGTACGTCCACGCCCTCCTGCGGCTCTGTTTCCTCCATCACCAGACTTGATCCGGGATGTCCGTCGCGCCATTTCCCGACGGCCCGCTTGAGCCGGCTCTCGGCCTGCCCGCCGATACCCGCGTCCTCGGTGTCGAACAGATAGACGAGATCGGTGAGTTCGGCCTCGGGCAGTTCGTAGACATGCTGGTACATCTCGGAGGGACGCCGCTTGCCGAAGCCGAACCCCGGGTCGGTGAAGTTCGGGCTGAACCGCTCCAGTTGGATACGGTGGGCGCCGCCCGGGGGCTGCAGGTGTACGAGCGCGGGCAGTTGGTCGACGACGCAGGCGTAGTCCTCGACGGTCTCGCCCGGGAAGCCGTACAGGTAGTTCCAGGTGCAGGTCAACGAGTGGTTCTCGCACTCGCGAAGCGTGCGTACATTGCGGGCGCCGCTGACACCCTTGTCCATGAGGTCGAGGACCCGGTTGCTCAGACTTTCGATGCCGGGCTGGATGAGCACCGCTCCGGCCCGGCCCAGGAGGGCGATCTGTTCGCGGGTGAGGTTGGACTTGACCTCGTAGTGCATCCGCAGGTCCCAGCCGCTCTCGACGGCGAGCGGCAGGAAGTCCTTGAAGTACGCCATGTCGATCATGTTGTCGACGGTGACGACGTCGAGGAGGCGGTGCCGTCGTACGAGGTGGTCGATCTCGCTCCACAGCTGCGCCCCCGTCTTGGCGCGGAAGGCCATGGAGGAGCCGTTGAGCCCGCAGAAGGTGCAGTGGTGCTTCTCGCCCCACCAGCAGCCGCGAGCTCCCTCGACGACCAGCTTCGGATACACGTATTCGAGGACCGGGGACGCCTCCAGGACGGCCTGCCACTGGTCGTAGTCCGGTGCGGGGATGTCAGCGGGCGCCACGGTGCGCCGCGACAGGGTGTTCGCCCGGGACGTCCGGCCGTCCCACCAGCACAGGCCCGGTACGTCGGCGGGCGGCGTGCCGGCGTCCAGGTGGCGAAGGAGTGCCGGGAAGGCGTACTCGCCCTCGCCGCGCACCACGTGGTCGACGAAGGGATGGTTGCGGTGCAGGGCGTGCCCCATCGGGCCGTCGCAATTGCTGCCGCCGAAGATGACGGTGAGGTCGGGGCGGCAGCGCTTGAGCTCCCTGGCCAGCGCGAGTGAGGGCACGTTCTGCATGAACGTGCTGGTGAACCCGACGACATCAGGCTCCTGAGCGAGCACTTCCGCCGCGCACTCGACGATGAACTCGGCCGCGTACACCCGCATGTCGGAGGCGGTGTCGGTGCAGATGCCGCGACGCGCCGCGTATTCCTTCAGGCGTGCGACGCCCCAGTTCTCGTCCTCGTACAGAGCACCCGAGAAGACCCAGTCGCCGAGGCCGTCGAAGATCGAATCGCTGCCGATCGCCTCGTAGTCACCGGGGCGCAGCCGCCCGCCGGACCGCTCAAGGAGGAACTCCGCCCAGCGCAGCGAGCCGTGAAACTCACGCACCTCGTCGTCCGGGCGGACCTGTTGCAGCAGGCGGTGCAACAGGCCCACCTGAAGAGACGGCAGATCGATCGGGTGCCAGGGCATGGTCACCAGCTGAACACGCATACCGCCCTCTCCGTCCCCGTGGACACCTGCCTGCGCTCCCCCCGGTCAGCGGCTCGGCGGCCGCTTCTCCATGACGGCGGGCCGGCGGTTCGTGCGCTCTTCCTCGCGGATCACTACCTTTTTGATCTCCACGGCCTCTCCCTTGCTCGAATTTCTCGAACTCGCGTACTACAAGAGGCGGTTCACCCTAGAGGGCATCGCATGCGCCCCACAAGAGCACCCGTGACTCTCCGCTCACGGGATCGGGCGATCTGGGCGGTCCGGTAATTTTCGTGATCGCCCCTGTCCCAGCGGCTGGGGAGCCCACGCAGCCGGGGCAGAACGATCCGGCTTGCCACGCCGGACAGGAGCATCGCCACGGGAGTCAGCCACCTACACTCCCACCCGCTCAGAGCAACGGTCAGGAGAGAGGCGATGACCGGTGCGCCCAGGACTGCGCCGAGCACCGCCCGCCCGCCCGGCCGCCCGCCCGGCCGCGCGGAAACAGGGGTCAGAACTCTGCGTACGTGAGCGAGCGGTGGTCTTCCGGCTCGGCCGGGAGACCACCAGCCAGGTTTCCCCGCATGCGGCCCAGGCCCTGCCACCCCCTGTCCCTGTGGCGGGACATGCTGTGGGCGATGGACTGACTGGTCTTGGCGGCCGGCCGAACTACGCAAGATGCAGTGGGTGGACTCCCCTGCGCTCTTTCCAACCTGACGGTGGAGTCGGGTTGTTGGCGGCGGCCATCGCCTGCACGGAACACCCTCGGTCTTGCGCGGCCAACTGACGGCAAGTTAGCGTAAATCGCACCGAGAAGCATCAGAAGCACCAAGAGGTTCCGAACCGGGCGGGGGAGCCATGACGGTTGAGCGGGCCGTACGGTCATCGGATCCCACACCCAGGGGCGAAGCCCACTCCGAGGCGTTCCCGGACGAGCCGGCAACGGCCTGGGCGTCGGCGATGGGGAACCAGGCGATCCAGGCACTGCTCGGACCGGCCGCGACCGGGGGCCGGCCACTCGATCCGGCCGCCCGCGCGTTCATGGAGGCCCGGCTCGGTGCGGATCTGTCACGGGTACGGGTGCACACCGACGCCGACGCGGCCGCCTCGGCCACCGCTCTGGAAGCCAGGGCGTACACCGTGGGGCAGGACATCGTCTTCGGGCCCGGTGAGTACCGCCCCGCAGAGGCCGCGGGCCGCGAGGTGCTGGCTCATGAGCTGCGGCACACGGTCCAGCAGGCACGCGGCGGGACTGCTCCGGCCGGGTCCAGGGAGTCCGAACGGGCCGCGGCGGGGGCGGGCGACGGAACGGGTGTCGGGTCCGGAGCCGGGATCGGAGGAACGGCTGTGGGCATTGCTCTCCTGCCCAAGCGAGATGCAGCCACGAGCGGGTCCGGTGCTGAGGCAGACTCCCTCGGACCCATCGGGGACGCATTCGTCGACGGGCTCACCCGCCAGGTGGTGGGCCGTGGTCCGCACCAGCGGTTGCTGGCCGCCGCACTGCGCGGCTTCGTCGCGGAGCTGGGGCACGGGCTCACGGCCGGCGACAGCCTCGACCTGGCCAGGGCCAAGGCCGCGCTCGCCGGGATGCTGGTACCGGCCAACGCCAAGGAGTTCGAGCGCGGATACCTGGTCGGCCTGGGCGCGGGAGTCATCAGCCCGGCGACGGACCTGCTGGTGCTCGGTGCGCTGGCCGAGCAACTCCCGCTGATCGCAAAGAACCTGGGCCTACGGGCATGGCGGGGGGCCGATGCCTTTGCCGCCGAGGCATTCGAAATCCTCACCGCGATCCAGAAGTTCCGCGACGGTCTGCCCGACCGGGTGCGTGACCTCCAGGCCGAGCTGAAGAAGATGAGTCCCGGAGAACTCTACGAATTCCTCGCGAACGCCGGTCTCCAGGCTCAGACAGCCGCCGGGGGCGCGGCGGGCAAGGCCGGCCGGGAGGCCGCGAAAGGCATCGTCGGCTTCTTCACCGGCACGGACAAGAAGAAGGAGGAGGAAACGCGCCCTCCCGAGACCCTCGAACAGATCCTCACCACCCACACCGAGGCGGAGCACAGTGGTGTGCTGAGTCTGGTCACGGGAAAGTTCGGCAGGGCCATCGACTCCTTTGTCACCACCACTCCCCGCGCGAGCGCCGGCTACTCGATCGGTCACACCATCGGCATGCTCGTGAGCAACGGCCTGTTGGCGTACTTCACCCTGGGGGTCGGCACTGCCCTGAGCCAGCTCGCGGGGAAGCTGGGCCAGTACGGCAGAGTGCTCGGCACCGTGGGCAAGGCGGTGGGGGCTCTCGGGGCGGTCGTGACCGAGGTGGAAGAGGCGATCAACGCCGTGACCGCGGTGGTGCTCCGCAGCAGGGCGGCCCAGGCGATCATGGCCCCGTTCCTCCCGGTCCTCGAACGTCTGCTGGGTTATCTGAAGCGGCTGCTCGGCCTGGCCGAGCGCGAGGCCGGTACCGCGGCGGCACACGGGGTGGCGCCGCTCGTGGACGAGGCGGCGGCGAAGTCCGCACCGACGCCGGCACCAGCACCCCTGGCGGCATCGAAGCCCGCACCCAAGCCGGCGCCCGCACCGAAGTCCGTACCCACACCCACGCCCGCGCCCACACCCACGCCCGTGTCCACGCCGAAGCCCCCGGGAAAGCTCCTGCAATTCAAGCGCCCGGTGAAGCCCCCCGTCTCCGAGCTGACGAAAGCGCAGCAGGCCAAGCTGGGCCGGATCCCGAAAGGCACCCGCAAGGCCGGCCGCATCCCCGGCCCGAAGGAGCCGCCCGTCCCCGAGCCGGTCCCCGAGGCCGTTCCCCAGGCCGCCCTCATCGAGGAGCCCGCCGTCATCGCGGGCACCGGCACCGACGGCGCGGTGACGACCGCTGCGGGCCGCGGCCCCGATCCCGTACGGGCGATGGCGGACCAACCCCCCGGAGTCAAAGCGCCGAAGCAGACAGCGACTCCGCAGAACACGGCTTCCGGTAGCTCCACGACAACGGCGGGCGGCGCGCCTGCCAAGCAGCCGGGAAGCGGGTCCCCGCAGTTCCCCAAGGGGGTTCCCCAAAGCCCGACAGACATCGCTCTCAGGCGCCTCGCCCGCATTCGCGCCAGGGTCGGGGGACAGGCCGCACGCCATCCGGCGGTGGTGGAGGAGCAGCTTCTCGTCCTGGAGAACATGGCCCGGGAGAACCCGGTGCAGGCCATGGAGCACATCGGAAAACTCGAAGAACGCCTGGACGAACTCATGCCCACGCCGGACGCGGACGCGAACGAGCCGTCCTGGCACAACGAGCAGGCCATGCATCACGAGCCCGGCGATCATCCTCCGGAGAAGCTCGACGTGATCGAGGATCCGGAGACCCACGTTCCGGCGGAGGACGGCCGCAGGCCCTCCGCCCAGTTGGGCGACAATCTGGCCGGGATCGGTGAACACGAGTTGTACGGGCACGACTGGCACCACATCGTGGCCGACCGTGACCCCCGAGGCGAGATCGCCCGCAGAATTCTTCGTGAAGAGGGCTTCAATCCCGCCAACGCTGCGGAGAACGGCGTCCGCCTGCCGAGTACCACGGTGGATCCGAGAACGGTTCCGCAGGGGCTGACCCGTCATCAGGTCCTGCACACGGACCCCTACTACCAGGAACTCACCCTCTATCTGAATCAGGCCAGGAGGAACGAGAACGTTGCAGGAGGGCTGGCGAACTCCAAGGGGGCGCTCGCGGAGGGCGTGTTCGATCACGCTCCGCGGCTCGGCGGACGGAACGAGAGCTTCACGGACTGGCTGCTGAGGAACCGGGACGAATTCGACTGGATTCCGGAGGACGAATTCGAGGAGATCGTCAAGGCGATGATCCGCAGACCCCGCAAAAAGTGAGCCCCCGTCCACACCAGCCCCACCCGACGACACCATCAGGCGGTTTGGCTCCGGCGCCGTCGGGGCAACGCCTTGACCGCTCTGCCCAAATCTCCCTAGCTTTGACATTCCTCGCCCAATCGACCAATCGGTCGAGTTTGATCAACTCCCCCGGATCGACTGCTGAATCGACTGCTGAATCGACTGCCCGAGGAGTGCCCGCGTGGATCACGACTTCCCGTCCCCGGCATCCCTGGCATTCCTGCGGCTCGACAGACTGCTCGCCCGAGCCGTGGAGGCCGCCCGGACGCGGTTCGGGGCGGAGGCCGCGGCCGATTCCTTCCGGGGGCTCTTTGTGAGCGCCGTGCAGGCGGAGCGCGCGCTCGAAGTCCCGGCGGGTGAGCCCCTGTTGGCGGGCAGTGGCGGCGCACCGCTCGAGCCGGACTGGAAGCGGATCACCGACGAGGCACGCGGCTGGGCCTGGCTCCGCGATGCCTACGGCCTCTCGGACCTCGAACTCGATGTGGTGCTCCTGACCCTGGCTCCGGAGATGGATCTGCGGTACGAGCGGCTGTACGGCTACCTCCAGGACGACGTGAGCCGACGGCGCCCGACCGTCGGCCTGGCCCTGGACCTGCTGACCGCCACCCCCGAGGAACGGCTGGCCGCTCGCGGTGTGTTCGGTGCCGGGGCCCCGATGCTGAGCCGCCGGGTCCTGACCGCTGTCCCGGACCCCCGGGCCGTCGCGCCGCCGCTGCTCGCGCATTTCCTGGTGCTCGACGAACAGATCATCGATGTGCTGCTCGGCCAGACAGGCCTGGACCGCAGACTGGCACCCTGCTGCCGGCTCACGCCTCCCCCACCCGCCCACTCGTCCGCGGAAGCGCCCGATCCGAGGCTGCTGGGGCCGGTGGAACGGGCCTGGGGACACCATCCGTTGCGGCTGTACTTCCACGGCCCCCCGGGCGCCGGGCGGCGCCGGGCCGCCGAGTCGCTGGCGGGTGCGCTTCGCGTACCGCTGCTCAGCGTCGACGCCGGGCGGCTGCCGCAGGAGGAGGGTCCATTGCGTGACGTTCTCGCGCTGGTCCTGCGGGAGGCGTCGCTGCAGGGCGCGCTCCTCTACATCGACGGGGTCTGCGGGATCGGCCACCAGCGGTCGCTGGCGGACCAGCTCGCCGGGCACGAGGGTGTCGTCGTCATGTCCGGGACCGCCCCATGGGCTCCGGTGCCGGGACGGCCGCTGGGCGTGCGGTGTGTGACCTTCCTACGGCCGGACGCGGTGGCCCGGCGCGCGGTGTGGGAGCGGACACTGGCCGCGCACGGCGCCGCCGTCCCCGCGGCCGATCTCGACGCCCTGGCCGGGCGGTTCCGCCTCGGGCACGAGCAGATCGAGGACGCCGTACTGACCTCTCTCGCATCGGGTGAAGGTGGTGGGGCGGGGCCCGGTCGCGGCACGCTGTTCGCGGCGGCCCGTGGTCAGACCGGTCATGACCTGGCGGCGCTCACGCGAAGGATCGAGCCGGTCGCCGACTGGGACGATCTCGTCCTCCCCACGGACTCCCTGGCCCAGTTACACGAACTGTGCGAGTGGGTCGCGCACCGGCAGCAGGTCATGGAGGACTGGGGCATCGGCCGCCGGATGTCCCAGGGCAAGGGGATCAGCGCACTTTTCGCGGGGCCTTCGGGTACCGGAAAAACCATGGCCACCGAGGTCGTCGCCCACGAACTCGGCCTGGACCTCTTCAAGATCGACCTGTCCTCGGTGATCAGCAAGTACATCGGGGAGACCGAGAAGAACCTGGAACGCGTCTTCATCGCAGCGGCCGACGCCAACGCCATCCTGCTGTTCGACGAGGCGGACGCGCTGTTCGGCAAGCGTTCCGAGGTACATGACGCGCACGACCGGTACGCCAATGTCGAGATCTCCTATCTGCTCCAGCGCATGGAGCAGTACGACGGTCTCGCTGTCCTGGCCACCAATCTGCGCCGGCACATGGACGACGCGTTCACCCGCCGGCTTCAGTTCGTCATCGACTTCCCCTTCCCGGAAGACGCCGAGCGGCGGCGTATCTGGAAGGTCCGGATGCCGCCGGAAGCACCCTGCGACCCGGCGATCGACTACGACCGGCTGGCCGGCGACTTCCAGCTGTCCGGCGGCAACATCCGCAACGTCGTGCTGCACGCGGCGTATCTGGCCGCCGCCCAGCGGACCCGGATCGGGATGACGCAGCTGCTCACCGCCGTCCGGCGCGAATACCAGAAGATGGGCAAGGTCGTTCCCGACGCTGACCCGTACGCACACCGGGAGCCGGCATGAACGTACAAGGTGGCAAAGATGTTTCAGGACCTGGATGCCACGCTCAAGGCGATGCTGACCGACTTGGACGCGCCGGCCGTCCTCCGCGCAGCCGACATCAGTTTCGACACGCCGGACAAGGGTTTCCAGCCCACGCTCACAACGGTGAACCTGTTCCTCCACGACGTCCAGGAGAACAGGACGCTGCGGGACGACACACCGTTGCTGGAGCGGACGGCGGACGGTTATCTGAGCCGGCGGCCGCCGCTGCGGGTGGACTGTACGTATCTGGCCACCACCTGGTCGACGAGGAGCGGGGGTCTGAAGGCCGAGGAGGAGCACCGGCTGCTCGGGCTTCTGTTGCTGTGGCTCCATCGCTTCCCAGTGATCGAGGACCGCTTTCTGCGCGGCGAGCTGAAGACTCCGCCTCCGCTGTATCCGCTGCCCTCCTCCGTCGCCCAGACGAAGGAGGGCCAGGGCATGGGCCAGTTCTGGACCGCCCTGGGGGTGGCGCCCCGGCCGGCCATCGCGCTCACCGTCACCATCGGCATGCAGCTCTCCGAGGAACCGGACGCGTACCCGGCCACCGATGTGCTCCGGATCGCCTCCACCTCGCTCAGCCATCCGGCGCTCGCGGGACGGGTGCTGGACAGCGGGCTGGCTCCGCTGGCCGGTACGCCGGTGACCGTGGTCGAGGCGCAGCGGCGGACGGTGGCAGGAGCCGCCGGACGATTCGCCTTCGACCAGCTGGAGTTCGGTACATACACCCTGCTCGTGCAGCCGCCGAACCGGCCGGAGCTGCGCCGTGAGGTGCGGTACGCGGCCGACAGCCAGGTCCATGACGTGATCCTGCCCGGTCCCTGAGCGAGCGGGACCGCGAAGACCGCGATGCCCTTCGATGACAAGGAGGAACCGAGCCGATGGCCAACTACGAGGACAGCACACCCGGTGTGCACATCGAGGAGATCACCCCGGCCGGCCCGATTGCCGGCGTCGGCGCGGGCGCCGCGGCGCTCATCGGCACAGCGGCCAAAGCGCTGCCGGACGCCGCCCTGGGCAGGCCGGTCGCCGTCACCAGCTGGACCGCGTACACCGCGTCCTTCGACGGCTACCAGCAGAACCTGCAACTTCCGCACGCCGTCCGGGGGTTCTTCGGCAACGGAGGAACTCTGGCCCAGGTGGTGCCGGTCAAGGACATGACGGGGCTCGACACCGCCCTGGACCAGCTCACCCGGGTGCCCGATGTGAGCATGGTGTGCCTGCCCGGCGTGGTCGACGTCGCCGCGCAGAAGAAGGTCATCGACCACTGCGTGGCCATGGGGAACCGCTTCGCGATCCTGGACGGTGCCCAGGATCAGACACCGCTCAAGGCCGATGGCGCGCTGCAGACCCAGCGCGGCTCGCTGATCTCCTCCGACGGGGCCTTCGCCGCGTTGTACTGGCCATGGATCCTCATCAGCGATCCGACCGCTTCCGGCGGCGCGTCGGCCATGGTGACCGTGCCGCCCTCCGGCCATGTCGCCGGTGTCATGGCGCGCAGCGACAGCCTGCGCGGGGTGCACAAGGCGCCCGCCAACGAGCCGGTCAGGGGAGCGCTGGATCTGGCGTACGCGCTCAATGACACCGAACACGGAAAGCTCAACCAGGGCGGTGTCAACGCCATCCGCCGATTCCCCGGCCGCCCGCCGCTGGTGTGGGGTGCGCGCACCCTCTCGGACGAGACTGCCTGGCGCCATGTGAACGTCCGGCGGCTCGTCTCCTACATCGAGGCGTCGCTGCTGCAGGGGCTGCGCTGGGCAGTCTTCGAACCGAACAACACTGCGCTGTGGAAGGGACTCGAGCGGTCGATCACCGAGTTCCTGACCCGGATCTGGCAGGCGGGCGCACTCTTCGGGCGTACGGCGGCGGAGGCCTTCTACGTCAAGATCGACGAGGAGCTCAACCCGGCGGCGGTGCGGGACTTGGGGCAGATCGTGGTGGAGATCGGGGTGGCGCCGACCCGCCCCGCCGAGCATGTCGTGGTGCGCCTGGGCCTGTGGGCCGGTGGCGCCGGGATCACCGAAGGCTGAGAGCCGCAGCACCTATGGCTGAGAGGAGGATCCGGCGATGCCACAGACAGGTCAGCGCGTCGATCCATTCCGCAATTTCAACTTCCTGGTGGAGCTGGAGGGCATCGCCCAGGCCAGTTTCACCGAATGCAGCGGCCTGGGCTCGACGACGGAGGTCATCGAGACACGCCAGGGCGGCGACAACTCGACCGTGAGCAAACTTCCGGGCAGGACCAGCTTCACCGACATCACCCTGAAGTGGGGGCTCACCGAGTCGACGCAACTGTGGGCCTGGCGGCAGCAGGTGGTGGACGGGAAACCGCTGCGGAAGAACGGCTCCATCGTCGTCTACGACCTCGGCAACCGCACCGAGGTCGCCCGTTGGAACTTCATCAACGCGTGGCCGAGCAAATGGGAGGGTGCCGCCTTCAACGCGAAGGGCAGCGACATCGCCATCGACACGCTGGTGCTGGCTCACGAAGGTCTGACGAGGGTGTGAGCGCGGCCATGCTGGTGACCGAAGTCGAGTTCGAACTGCCGAAGGGGTACGTCGACGCCGAGGGGAACCTGCATCGCACCGGGGTGATGCGGCTGGCCACGGCGGCGGACGAGATCTATCCGCTGAAGGATCCGCGGGTGCGGAACTGGCCCGCGTATCTGGTCGTCATCCTGCTCTCACGTGTGGTGACGAAACTCGGCGGGGTGCCGGAGATCAATCCAGGCGTCATCGAAGGCCTGTTCTCGCAGGACCTGGCTCATCTCCAGGACCTCTACAACCGGATCAACGGGCTGACGCCGACGGTCATCACGGTGCAGTGCACGCGGTGCGGTACGGAGCAGCAGGCGGAGGTGCCGCCGCTGGGGGGATGACGGGCTACCCCCTGGACCGGGTTCACCAGGAGGTGGCCTTTCTCGGCCGGTATGTCCACTGGACCCTCACCGAGGTACTGAACCTGGATCACGCGCAGCGGCGGCGCTGGGTGCGCGAGGTCGGCGACTCGGCCGCGTCGGAACAGCAGTGACGGAGGAGTATGAAGGAACTGGAGCGGGATGAGCAGCGGCACGAGCAGGAGGGTCGGCCCGCGTCGGCCACGCTCGGCGAGCTGCTCGACGCGCAGGCGCGGTGGCTGTCGGGCCGGCTGACGCCCACGTTCCCCTGGGCGGGTCCGCTGGGGACGCTGATCGAACACGCCGGGGAGATCGCCGCACCGTTCGACGGGCGCTTCGACCGGGTCGAGTCGGCTCCGGAGAGCGCCGGTGCCGCGCTGCGGCCGACGGCCACGCGCGCGTTCGGCCGGGAAACGGGTCCGGAAACGGGTCCGGAAACGGATCCAGGAGCACGGCCGGGGCCGGCAGCCTGGCCGGACCGGAAGGCGCCCGGTGCGAGGGCCGACCGGTTCACGCCGGGGCGGCCGTTGCCCGCCGATGTGCGGTCCCGGCTGCGTGACGTGGCCGGTCCGGCCGCCGACGCACTGCGCGTACACGACGACGACACTGCAGACTCCCTCGCCCACGCCCATCGGGCCGACGCGGTGACGGTGGGCCGCAATGTGTACTTTCGCGCGGGGCGGTTCCAACCGCGCGAGCCGCGCGGATTCGGGCTCCTTGTACACGAGGCCACCCATGTGCTGGCCCTGCTGCGACCGGGCGCGGCCTGGCGCCGGGCGACGGGCGGCGGCGCCCAGGACGAGGAGGCGGAGGCGCTGGCCGGCGAACGTGCCGCCGTCGCCCCCGGCGTCGTACCGCAGGCGGCTCGGCACGGCGGGCCCCCGGCACCGCACGCGCTGCCGCATCCGACACTGCATACGACCGCTCCCGGGCACCTGCCTTCCCCGGCGCACTCCCCCGCCGCCCGCCCCGCGGCAGCCCCCGCCGACCGGGACGGCCAGTTGTCCCCCGCCGTATCCGCCCCGCCCCCGCCGGACCTGGAGCGGCTCCGGCAGAGCCTCCTCGACGAGCTGATGCACCGGCTCCGGACCGACTTCGAGCGCGGAGGTTGACGTGCCACCCCCCGTGAGCAACGAGCTGGCCAAGGCCCTGATCGTGAACACGTCGACAGGCGAAGCCTTCCCCGTCATGTACAACCCGGAGGAGTTCAGGCTCGAACAGGGCAACAACTTCGCCGAGGTCGGCATCCCCGGTCTGAACAGCCCGCCGGTCCAGTATGTGCGCGGCAGGGCCCGTGCACTCACCATGGAGCTGTTCTTCGACACGTACGAAACCGATCCCCCGCAGGACGTCCGCGGGCATACCGCGCCGATCGTCCGGCTGCTCGACAAGGACCCGCTGACCCAGGGCCCGCCGGTCCTGCTGTTCTCCCTGGGCCGTTTCCACTTCGAGTGCGTACTGGTCGACGCGGGCCAGCGCTACACCATGTTCCTGCGCGACGGCACGCCCGTACGCTGCACTCTGTCCGTGCGGTTCCAGGAGTACGTACGGGTCGATGTCGAGATCCGCAGTGGCTTCTTCGTCGGCTCGCCGACGGTCTCCGCCGCTGCGAACACGGCCGTGAACACCGCTGCGCAGACGGCGCGTTCCGTGCTCCGCGGCTCCGCGACCGTGCACATCACCGTGGCGGGGGACACCCTCAGCGCGCTCGCGGGGGTCTATCTGGGCGATCCCGCCCGCTGGCGCGAGATCGCCGGGGCGAATGACAGCGAGGATCCCTTCGCCCTGCCGCCGGGTCTGCCGCTGGTCATCCCCACCGGCTCAGGAGGACCCCGGCCGTGACCGAACCCGCGACCGAACCGTCGTACTACGCGCCCCGCTTCGACGTGCGTATCTCGGGCGTGACGCTCGCTGCCGACGTGGCCGACCAGGTGCTGAGCCTGACCGTCGAGACCGACCTGGACCTTGCGGGCTCCTTCTCCCTGGTCCTGCGCAACTCCGGCAACACGCTGCTCGACTCGGCGCTGCTGGATCCCGGCCGGACCGTCGAGATCCATCTCGGGTACGGCAATGAACTGCTGCCCGCCTTCCTCGGCGAGATCGCCTCCGTCGAGCCGTCCTTCCCCCGGGACGGTCCACCCACCATCCGGGTCTCCGGCTACGACAAGTCGTACCGGATGCGCCGCGTCCAGCCGGAGCCCACCGAGTACCCGCTGATGAACGACGGGCTCATCGCCGCGCGAATCGCGGTGGAGAACGGTCTGATCCCGGTCGTGGACCCCACCCCGGGGCTCCCGGCCAAGACCCCCCAGGTCGAGAGCGACATGGCGTTCCTGAAGGCGCGCGCCGAGAAGTACTTCTTCGATGTGTACGTCGAGTGGGACCGGCTGCACTTCCACTTCCCGCGTCCCCGCACGGCCGCCCATGTGCTGGAGTGGGGCAGGAATCTGTCGAGTTTCTCGCCCCGGATCTCCGCCGCGGGGCTGGCCGGTCTGCAGGTCGTCCGCGGCTACAACCAGGAACTCGCGCAGACCATCCACAGCACCGCGCTGGCCGCCGACCTGGACGTGGCGGACCTGGCCGAGCGGCTGGGCGAGACCGCCATGGACCTGCTGGCCTCGCTGGTCCGCAAGGGCATCCGCAAGCACACCCTGGACAACCCGCTGGACGCCGCGGTGCTGGCCAGGTCCCTGCTGGCCGAACTGCTCGAGGGCATGTACGAGGGGCACGGCTCCTGCATCGGCATACCGGGCCTGTCCGCGGGCGCCTACGTCGAGATCCGCGGCGTCGGCAAGCGGTTCGGCGGCACCTACCGGGTGCGCAAGGTGACGCACCGCCTGGACGACAGCGGGTTCACCACCGACTTCTCGATCACCCAGCGCGGTCATACCAATCTCCTCGGCCTGCTCCGCAAGCAGTTGGTGGAAGAGCCCCCGCCCAACCGGGCCGAGCGCTTCTACGGCGTGCTGGTGGCCGAGGTCGAGGACAACAACGAGGTGCTGGACGTTCCGCCGACGGTGCCGCTCGGCCGGGTGAAGGTGTCTTATCCGGGCCTGTCCAAGAAGTTCACCAGCGGCTGGGCACCGTGCGCCCGCCCCATGGCCGGCAAGGACATGGGCTTCTACGCGCTGCCCGAGACCGGCGACCAAGTGCTGGTCGCCTTCGAACACGGGGATCTGAGCAAGCCGTATGTCCTCGGTGGTCTGTGGACGGTCGAGAAGGGCCCGCCGGCCACCAACACGGACGGCACGAACAGCATCCGGGTCATCAAGAGCCGCGCCGGTCACAGCATCACCTTCGACGACACCCTGGACACCGGGGAGTTGGTGATCAGGGACATGGCGGGCAGCGCCATCACGCTGAACGCCCGGGACGGCTCGATCACCATCGAAGCCGGCGGAAATCTGACGATCAAGGCCAAGGGCACCATCAGCCTGGAGGCCGCCGGGGGCAAGACGAAGATCTCGATGGACGCGACACAGGTCGACGTCACGTGAGGGGTGGAGAGAGCGATGGCGTACGTAGTGACGACGGCGAGCACGGTGGGGTGCGGGCATCTGCCGGGAGCCGGCAATGTGCGGGCGGCGGGCTCCGCCAAGCTGAGAATCGGCGGTCACCCCGTCCTGCGGAAGACGGAGCTCGTGGGATCCGCGGTCACTGTCTGCGGTACCACCGAGTCGAGTTCGCCGCCGTTCGTGAAGTGCCTGACCGTCAAGAGTGTGACCACCGGCGAGGCCCTCAAGCTCAAGGCGGGCGGGGACCCCGTCCTGCTCGACACGCTCGGCGGGACGACCGACGGCACGGTGAGCGGGACGACTCCGCAGACGGCGCTGTTCGCGGTGGCCGGACAGGCCAGGCTGCGGGCCTCCTGACGGCGGCGGGGACCACATCATGTACCCGATCAACTCCGGCTCCAGTTCCGGGGCGATCGAATTCCACGGCCGGGGCATCGCCTTCCCGATGCGGCTCGGCACCCTGGGCCTCGCTCAGTCGGCCGGTCCCAGGAAGGTCGAGGAGTCCATCCGGATCATCCTCGGCACGCAACACGGCGAGCGGGTGATGCGACCCCGCTTCGGCTGCGACCTCAAGCGGCTGGCCTTCGCGCCCAACAACGCCACTACGGCCAACCTGGCCCGCTATTACGTCGAGGAGGGCCTCGGACGATGGGAGCCGCGTATCGAACTCGTCGAGGTCGTGGTCGAGAACGACCAGACCCGCGATGCGTTGCTGATCGGCGTCACCTACCGCCTGCGAGCCACGCAGGACATCCACAGCCTCGTCCATCCGTTCTCCCTGGAGGGGCCGCGATGACCTACGAATCAGAGCGCGGGCGCATCCAGCCCCCCGATCTGGACGACCGCAGCTGGCAGGAACTCGTCGACGAGATGCGCGCCCTGATCCCCCGGTACGCGCCCGAGTGGACCGACCACAACCCCAGCGACCTGGGCATCACCCTCATCGAACTGTTCGCCTGGCTCGCCGAGGGCGTCATCTACCGGCTCAACCGGGTCCCGGACAAGCACTATCTCGCCTTTCTGCGCCTGCTCGGCATCACACGCGACCCCGCTACCCCCGCCCACACCCACCTGACCTTCACCTCGGGCGCGGGCGCGGTGACCGTACCGGCCGGGACGCAGGCCCAGACCCCCTCGGAGGAGGGAGAACTGCCAGTCGTCTTCGAGACCGACGAGGAGGTGACGGTACTGCCGGTCAACCTGCGCGACGCGGTCCTCATCGGCCCCTACCCGGCGGGTGCCGCCTCCGCGTCGTACGACCAGGTGTCGGCCGCTGTCGTCGGACCGCCGGCAGGGAAGTACCTGGTCACCGTGGAACCGAACCGGACGGTCCAGCTGTGCCTCGGCTTCGACCGGGCCACCACCGAGGAGGTGCTGCTGCGCCCTCGGCTCTATCTGCCCGTGCCGGACTCGGTGGCACCCGCGCAGACCCTGGTGAGCTGGGTGTACGCGAAGGACACGGTCCAGCCACAGGCCTGGCCCGCCGTTCCCGGGGCCGTGGACGGGACGCGGCTGCTGCGCCAGGACGGCACCGTACGGCTGCGACCGCCGGCCGACTGGGGGGCCCAGCGCCCCACGGCCCCGCCGTCCGGCAGCGGCGGTCCGCCGGGCACGGTGTGGAGCACGGTGACCGCCCGGGATCCGGCGCAGACGGTCACGGAGGCCCGGTTCTGGATCGGTGTACGGATCACCAACTCCTCCCCCGCTCCGCTGGCCGTCGGCTTCGACCGGATCCTGTTCAACTCCGCGCTCGCGCACTCCGCGCCGACGATCCGCTCGCCCGAACTGCTGGGCGAGAGCACCGGTGAGCCCTTCCAGACCTTCCCACTGCGCGGGCGTCCGCTGTTCCGGCGGCGGGACTCCGAACTGCCGCCCGGCGAGCTTGTCGTCGAGGTGGGCCGGGGCGAGCCGCCCGTGTGGCAGCCCTGGCGGCTGGTCGACGATCTGCCGCCGGGCCCCGGCGAGGTGTTCCGGGCCGACCCCGTGACCGCCGAGATCACCTTCGGCAACCATGACGAACGCACCGGGCAGGGCCATGGCACGGTGCCGCCGGCCGGCAGTCTCGTACGGGCCCTGCGCTACCGGCATGTCGGCGCGGGCGCGAGCGGCAATGTCGCCCCCGGGCGGGTCACGGTCATCGGCACAACACCGGCCGGCGCGCTGCCGTCCGGGATCACCAAGGTCACCAATCCGGGCGCGGGCCTGGACGGGGCCGACGAGGAGCCGGTCGAGGAGACACTGCGCCGGGCCCCGGAGCAGCTCAAGATCCGCGACCGCGCGGTCACCGCCGACGACTACGAGTTCCTCGCCAGGGAAGCGGCGGGCGAGATCCGGATCAGCCGCTGTCTGGGGCCCCGGCTGCACACCGCCAACGGGCCCGGCAGCCCGCCGGTCTGGAAGAAGGAGGATCCCTGGAGCTTCGCCGGGATCGTCCGTGCACCGGGGAGCGTCAACGTCATCGTCGTACCCGACCAGGATCTCACCGTGCCCCGGCCCGAACCGACCCGGGAAGTGCTCCGGGCGGTACGCGCCCATCTCGACCGGCGAAGGGATCTGACCGCCCGGCTCGAGGTGCACGGGCCGCGCTATCTGCCGGTCGTCGTCGAGGCGAGCATCGTGGTGTGGAAGCAGGCGGCCGACGCGGGCGCGGACCTGGAAGAGATCAGGAAGGACACCCTACGGAAGATCAACGCCTTTCTGCACCCGGTCCGGGGCGGCCCGTCGGGCTCGGGCTGGCAGGTGGGACAGCATGTCTTCGGTTCGGATCTGTTCCAGGCTGTCCGGCCGCCCGACGACCTCGGCTATCTCGCGACCCTCCGGGTCAAACCCGACATCCCCGCCTACCACTTCCCACCGCTGAACCCGGCCGGCACGGCCGGCAACTACCAGCCCGAGCGGGAACGGCCCCTGGCGCTCACGGATTTCGCGGCCTCCGTCCGGCTGGCCGACTACGAGCTGGTGTGCGCCGCCGCCGACAGCGCCCATCTGGTCACGCCGACGGTGTCGAACAGCTGAGCCGGAGAGGCCCGAGGGAGGAGGCAACACTGTGACCGCTGGACCTGCCGTGCCGGAGGGGAACCCCGGGAAGAGCAGTTATCTGCGTCATCTCCCGCCCGTGCTCTGGGAGAACGAGCCCGACGCCCCGGAGTTCTCGCTGGGCAGGGCCCTGCTCGTCTTCGAGAAGATCCTGACCGGCGTCGCGGACGGCGTCACCATCCCGCACGGCGATCACACCCACGCGCCGATCACGGATCAGATCGCCCGCCTCGACCGGCTGTTCGATGCCTGGCAGACGCCCGAACGGTTCCTGCCCTGGCTCGCCTCCTGGGTCGCCCTTGAGTTCCCGACGCTGCAGGGCCAACAGCTCTGGGACGAGTACCAGCGGCGCAAAGTGACCTCCGAGATCGCCCGGATCTACCGACTGCGCGGCCTGAAGGCCGGGCTGAGCACCTATCTGGATCTGTACGCGGTGAGCCGGCTCAGACCCCGGGTCGCCCTGGACGACGGCAGCCGGGTGCTGACCCTCACCCCCGGAACAGCACGGACCACGCTCGTCACCGCCCCTGTCGCCACCGCCGCCGCCACCCCGGTCGCCGCCCTCGTGACCCAGGGCCCGGTCCTCGCCCCGGACGGCACGGTCTGGGCGGAAGGGCTGCTGCGCCCCACCTGTGTGGCCACCGCCCCCGACGGGAGCGTCTTCCTCGGCGACTCGGGCACCCCCGACGGCGTCACCCCGGTGCTGCCGAGCCGGGTGTGGCGGATCGGCGCGGCGGGCCACTACGAACTGGCGGGCTCGCCCCCCAAGCCGGTCCCTGTCGCCGCCGCCACGCTGCCGCTGACCCGGGTCGTGGCGGTGACGGTACGGCCGGCCCGGGACGAGCGGCCCGAAACCCTGTACGCGCTGGACCGTTCCGGGAAGCTCTACGCCGTGGAGGCGCCGTATACCGACCGTCCGGCGGCCCTGGTCACCTCGCTGGCCACCGCGGGCACCCCCCTGTGGCCGGTGGCCATGTGCGTCGACGGTAACGGGGATCTGCTGGTGCTCGACCGCGGCTTCGGCCCGCCGTCGAGTTCGGTGCCCAAGGTGATCACGGTCAAGCTGTCCCCGGTGAGTTCGGCGGCCACGGCGCTGCACACGGTGGTGGAGCCGCTCTCGCTGCTCGTACGGAGCGACGGAACCCTGATCGTCGGTGACGGCGGGACACAACGGCCCACCGGCCCGGAGCAGTTCCCCGGCAATCTGGTGCGGATCGACCGCGGCGGCGCGACGGGCTGGACCGAGACGGCCCTGCTGTCGTCCGCCAACCCGCTGGTGGCACCGGCCGCCGTCACCGAGGACGCCGAGGGTCTGCTGTACGTCCTGGACACCGGCCTGAAACCGCTGCTTCCCCCGGCCGGCGACCCCTTCGTCCTCAAAGTCGCGGAACCCGCCGCCGTCCTCCGGGTGGACCCCGGCGCGGCTTCCCCGGCCGCGACGCGGATCACCGAACCCGGCGGGTTCGTCCACCCCACCGGGATGGCGGCCGACGGCGGGCGGCTGATCGTCTGCGATCCCGGGCAGCCCGATGTGCCCGGGCAGCAGACGTTCTGGTCACGGGTACGGCCCTACCAATTCGACGTCGTCATCCACTTCACCGAATCCCGGCTCCCGGACGAGGGGCCGGCCAGGACGAAGGCGCGGCGCCAGGCGGTGGGAGACATCCGGACGATCGTCGAGCAGAACAAACCCGCGCACACCCTGTCCGTCTTCGTGAAGTGACCAGTTGTGGAGTGAGTGACATGGCGCTGATGCGTACGCAGTACTGGGACCTGAGTTCGAGCCCGCCCACCCCGCTGGAAGGCCCTACCGGACACGGCGAGAGCGTGACCGACATGGAGAGCCATCTGCTGCCCATGGAACAGGCACGGAACACGAGCCTGTACGGATGGGGGGTGGCCGACGGGCTCCGGGTCACCGCCAAGCGGGCGGAGCCGGGGGTGACCGTCTCACCGGGCGCCGCGCTGGACGCGGCGGGGCGCCTTCTCGTACTGGCGAAGGGGTCGTTCGCGATCGTCGACCCGGACGTGGATCCCACGCAGGTACAGAACATCCCCACTGTCCCGGTCGGCGCGGAGGGGGTCACGCTCGGCACGGCGGGGCCGATCGGTGTCCGGCTGCTGACGCTGACCTGGCGTGAAGTACTGGGAGCGGACAATCCGTTCGTGCTGCTGCACGCACCCTGGCTGCGACTGCTGCCCGAGAGCGGCTTCCAGGACGTGGGCGAGCAGGTGGTGCTGGCCCGGGTGACGGTGAACGACGACGACGCGCGCTCGGTCGTGACCATCGAGTCCGGCCCTCGGCGGGCCGTGGGGGCATCGCTGGAGCGGCTCGAATTGCAGGTGCGGCGGACCGTCGACACGGGGTCCGAGCTGCGGGTGGAACACGTAGCGGCGGCGGATCTGCAGGCCCGGGAGGACGGCAGCCTGGACCTGTACCGGGTGTCGACCGTCAACGGTACGCGCAGGCTGGCCTTGACGGTACGGGGCGACACGGGCCGAGTGGGCATCGGAACATCCGCGCCTTCGGCGGGTCTGGAGATCGACAAGGGGTCGACGAACGAGTCGGCGCTGCGGCTGACGTCGTCCGGGCCGGGGATGGGCTCGGGGCTGGAGCTCGCGAACACCTCCACCGGTGCAAGGAGTTACGGAATGTACTCGGGCGCCGACGGGAAATGGCACTTCGCCGATCACGGTGCGCGCGTCGACCGGATCGTGATCGATCAGGAAGGCCGCGTCACCATCGGCCCCGGCTCGATCGCCGCGCAGCGGCCCCTGCATGTCGAGGGCCACGAGGTCCACAGCGGCGGCCCGGCGGGCGGATTCTCCTTCGCCGACCGGAACTTCGGGGGATTCGCCGAGGGCCCGGGAGCAGGTGAGCGCTGGGTCTGGTACGCGCTCGACGGCCGCGCACGGCTCTGGTCCGGGATCGACCGGCTGACCATCGGGCTGGGGGGCGAGGGCGACGCCCTCGACATCCCGGCCCGGGTGCGCGTACGGCAGGGCTGGGACAACTCGGCCGGCATCTGGTTCCACCAGAACGGGCCGGGCCTCCGCGGGTTCGTCGGCATGGCGGACGACAACCAGGTCGGCTTCTTCGGCACCGGCTTCGGCTGGGGCCTGCGGATGAACACGAACGACGGCGGGATCCAGGTCAACAGCCGTCATGTGGGCGTCGATTCCTCGGGCGTCACCGGCATCATCGGGCGCGGCAGCTGGATGGCCGGCTGGTTCGAGGGCGATGTCGCCGTCCGGGGCACGCTGCACAAGAACGGCGGCGGCTTCAGGATCGATCACCCCCTGGACCCGGCGAACAGATACCTCTCGCACTCGTTCGTCGAGTCGCCCGACATGAAGAACTTTTACGACGGCACCGTCGTCACGAACGAGGAGGGCGCGGCGACCGTCCGCCTTCCCGACTACTTCGAGGCCCTCAACCGCGACTTCCGCTACCAGCTCACCCCGATCAACCCGATCGGTGCGGCGCACGCCTGGGTGTCCCGGGAGATCCAGGGCCACGCCTTCCGTATCCGCACCAACCAGCCACGGGTCAAAGTCTCCTGGCAGGTGACGGGCGTACGCCAGGACGCGTGGGCCAACGACCACCGCATCAACGTCGAGGAGGACAAGCCGGCGGAGGCGCTGGACCTGTATCTGTACCCGGAGGGTCATGGCCGGCCCGCAAGCAGCAACATGGGGCAGTTCGTCGCGGACCGCCTCGCACCGTCCCCCGAGGAGGAGCAGTGACGACGATGCGGGAGCAGATGCGGTCGCGTCTGACCGAACTCAAGCAGGAGTACCAGGAGGGCGAGGCGCGGCTGCGGACGCTGGTCCAGCAGGAGTCCGCGCTGCGGGAGACTCTGCTGCGGATCAGCGGGGCGGCCCAGGTCCTTGAGGAACTGCTCGCCCCGGCCACCGGGGACGCCAACGGGAACGGGAACGGTCCTTCGCATTCGCCGGAGACCGGCGCCGAAGCAGAGCCGCCGGTGATGAGCGTGCCCTGAGGAGTGGCGCGGTCGAGTGCATCGGCGCGCACCCAGTGCGTGAATCGCGCCGCCCGTCCTTCAGTACCTCGGAATTCAGCGCCCCGTTTCTTCAGCACCTCGGCCGACTGGGAGGCCTTGGCGTCGGACTTCCCCTTGTCCGTCTCGCTCTCCGTCGAGCCCGAGCCGCTGCACACGGCAGCGGGGAGAGGGCGGTGCGGCCAGGGCTGCCGCGCGGCGCCCGGCTCGCGGCGCCCGGCTCGCGGCGCCCGGCTCGCGGCGCCCGGCTGGTGACCACCACCATTTACCCCCGCCCGGATCGGCTCTTCCCTGGGGGTGGCGCGTGGGAATTATGGGGGTCGATCTCTCATGTGCGTGTACGGCGGATGGCGTTGACTCGGGCATGCCGATCGGCCGGTACCCGACTCCACTCGACCTCCGAGGAGGTGACCCCGATGAGCGTACTCAAGCTCCAGAACCTGCAGCCCGTGGCGACGAACAACAGCGCTGCCGTCATCAGCCTGACGAGCAGCAGCAGCAGCTGCTGTTCCACCAAGCCGGTGTAACCCTGACGGCGATCCGTGCGGGGACGCGCTGTGTCCTCGTACGGATCGCCGTGCTGCCCCTCGGACGAACACAGAGGCTGACATGCGTAACGAACGATGGGTCTACCGATTCCTCTTCGCCTGGAACGACACGCTGTTCTTCGACCCGCTCGACGTCTCCTACGAGCCGAGGGCCGACCACTTCCTCGCCGAGCTCGACGAGCAGGTGCGGACGCGATTCGTGCGCAACGGCATCTGGTGGAGTCATCGGCACAACCCGACCCTGCCGGCGCAGGGCTGGAAGATCCATGTGTCGGCGAGTCAGCGTCACGTGCACAAGGTCGCCGCCTCGGTGATCGGATATCTGACGGCACACGAGATCGACTTCAAGATCGCTCTCGACCTCAACATCTTCGAGATGCTCAACTCCAAGGCCATGTCCAGGGGCAGCGGCGGCAAACTCATCACCGTCTACCCGCGCGACGACGATGAGTTCAGGGCATGCCTGGCCGACCTGGCCGGCATCCTGGAGGGCGCCGAGGGCGCCTACGTACTGTCGGACCTGCGGTACCGGGACAGCAAGGCGCTCCATTTCCGGTACGGCCAGTTCCTCGACACCCACAGCGTCGACGTCCTCGGGCGGCGGGTGCCGCACATCGTCGGACCGGACGGGCCGGCCCCCGACGACCGACGCCCCGGGTACGCCCAACCGTGGTGGGTGCCCTGGCCGTTCACCGACTGGAAGCCCTCCGACGACGAAGACGACGCGGACGGCTTGCTCGGGGGCCGCTTCCGGGTGACCGGGGCGATCCAGTTCTCCAACAGCGGCGGGGTGTACACGGCCGAGGACACGGCGAACGACGACCGGCCGGTGGTGCTCAAGGAGGCCCGCCCGCACACCAACATCAACCCGCGTCAGGACCACGACGCCGTGGACATCCTCGCCCGGGAATGGATGTTCCTGAACCGGCTGGCCGGCATCGGCTCGTATCCGGCTCCGATCGCCACGTTCCAGCACTGGGAGCACCACTACATAGCCGAGGAGTTCATCGACGGCACCGACATCCGCTCGGTGCTGCTCGAACGCAACCCGCTCGCGCGGCCGGGGTTCGACATCGAACGCTCGCGGGAGTTCCTGCGGATCTTCATCGCCGTCTTCCGCGGACTGGCACGTGCGATCCGGGCCGCCCACGAGCGCCAGGTGATCCTCGGTGACTTCACCCCCGCGAACCTGCTCATCGACCCCGACACCCACGAGGTGACCATCGTCGATCTGGAGGCGTGCCGACTGGCCGGGGGCGGGAGCGGCGAGGCCTCGCTGGAGAAGCCGGTCGAACTGTTCACACCGGGGTTCAGCCTCTCCCGGAGCCGCTTCAAGGCATCCGGACCGGAGGGCGACCTGTACGGCCTGGCGAACACCATGGCGTACTTCATCTTCCCGATCGCGGCGATGTCGTACGTGCGCGAGGACGTCCTCGATTCGTACCGGATCTTCACCGACGGCCTGGGCTGGCCGGAGCGGATCCATCGGCTGCTCACCGACCTGGCCCGGGCGCGGATCACCCTCGCCGACGTACTCGAGGCCCTGGAGCACGAGGCGGACCTGCTCGACCAGGTCAAGGCCGCACCGCCGCGACCGGTCGTCGAGGAGCGGCTCGGGCTGGAGGAGGCCGAGGCCGGGGTGGCCGCATTCGTCGAGGCCGTCGCCGACACCGACCGGGACACCCTCTTCCCCGTGGACCCGTTCGCGCATGTCACCAATCCGCTGAGCCTCGGCTTCGGGGCCAGCGGCGTCCTGTGGTCGCTGGACGCCTCCGGCATGCCGATCCGGCCCGAATGGCGTGACTGGCTGCGCGACAAACTGGCCGGCATTGACGTGGCGGAGTACCCGGACGGTCTCATGAGCGGCCTGGCCGGCATCGCCTGGGCGGCCGACTCGCTCGGGCTCCGGACCCGGGCCAGGGAGTTGCTGACACAGGCCAATCAGCGCGCGCAGGAGGCCGGCGACTACACGTTCTACTACGGCCTCGCCGGAGTGGGGATGACGAATCTGCGCTTCTTCCTGCGCAGCCACGACCCACGCGATCTCGCCGCCGCGCAGCAGTGCGCGCGTGTGCTGTGCGCCGCCGCGCAGCGCGACGGCCGGCAGGTCTACTGGCTGAACGAATTCGCGACCAAGGGGCCGCTGACCGGGCTGGGCTTCGGTCAGGCCGGTGTCGCGATGTTCCTGTTGCGGATGCACCAGGTCACGGGAGAGGAACGCTATCTGCGGCTCGGGCGGGACGCGCTCTCCTGGGAGATGGCCCATGCAAGACCCTTGGACGCCGATGCCGACGACGGCCCGGTCATGTTCGAGCACGAAGGGACCTTTGAGCCGTACATCGAGGTGGGGTCCGCGGGCGTGGCGCAGGTGCTGCTGCGCTACGGAGACCTGGACGCCGCACGAACCGTACTGCGCGGGCTGGACGTCGGGTACTCGGTGCTGCCGGGGTACGCCTTCGGCATGAGCGGGGTCGCCGACGCGCTGCTGGACGCGGCCGAGTTCACCGGCGACCGTTCGTACCGTGACACCGCGTTGCGGCAACTCGACTTCGTCCGGAAGGTCTTCCTGTTCGAGCCCGCCGAGCGCTTCGCGGTGCCGCGCCGCAGCGGGGTGACCGGGGTGACCCCTCTGGGCGTCCCCGGCGAGGGGCTGCTGCGCTGCGCCTGCGACTACCTGACCGGCTCGGCGGGCGTGCTGCGGGTACTCCATCGCGTGAACAGCGGTGGCACGACCGACTTCCTGCTGGACGAGGCAGTGCGGTGAAGCAGTTGTGGCGCACCCTGCGGGGTCACCGGGCCCAGTTCGTCGTGATTCTCGCCGCCGAGGCGACCACGGGCGGGCTCGAAGCCCTGCTTCACCCGCTGCTGCTCAAGGCCCTGTTCGACCAGGCGATCCTGACCGCGGATTTCCACAGATTCCTCGTCCTCGGCGTCGGCTACCTGCTGCTGGGACTGACCCTCAACCTCGCGGGTTACTGGATCTCCTGGTGGCGCAAGCGGTTCGAGAACTCGTTCGTGCTGGTGCTGGAGACGGAGCTGCTGGCCCGCACGCTCGGTCTGGACGGCCGGAAGGTGTCGGAGGCGGGAAACGCCTCCTACGTCAGCCGTATCCACAACGATGTCTCCGAGGGCGTCCTGCCGGCCGTCGACGTCTGCATCCGCATCGCGAGACAGACGGTCGCGTCGGTCGTCTTCCTCGGCGTGCTGTTGTACCTGTCCTGGCAGGCCAGCCTCATCCTGCTGGTCATCGTGCCGCCGCTGGTGCTCGTGAGCAACCGGCTGGCCAAGCGGATCGAGGACAACACCGAGCCCGAACGCGAGGCGGAGGCGCGGTACATCAACAAGCTGACCCGGACGCTCGAGTCGTTCCACGCGCTCCGCGGTCTGCCGTCGCTGCTGCCCGGCACCCGCGCGGCGAACCAGGACGCGCTGCGCGGATTCCTCGGCATCACCTTCGTCAACTACCGGCTGTCGTTGAAGCAGAGAACCCTCAGCGACCTGGTGATGAACCTGTCGGACACCGCTTCGATGATCATCGGAGCCTTCTTCGTCTTCTCCGGCAGGATGTCGTTCGGCAGCTTTCTCGCCTTCGTGAACTCGCTGTGGCGAGCCGTCAGCGGGATCTTCGACCTCATCAACATGATTCCGCAGGCCCGCCGGAGCACCGCCGTCCTCAAGCGGATCCAGGCTCTGCGCGACTCCCGGGGGACGCCGTACCACGACGAAGGATCCCTGGTGCTGGTCCGCGGAGCCCGGGTCAGGTACGGCGACGGCGCCGACGTGTCGATCGACGACTTCGAGCTGCGCGCCGGCGAGCATGTACTGCTCCGCGGCCCCAACGGCTGCGGAAAGACCACCCTCCTGCACATCATCTCCGGGACGCTCGCCCCCGACGCCGGTGCGGTCACCCTGCCGCCCCGGGTGGCGAGCCTGACCACTTCGGTGAACCTGCCGCCGCTGCCGGTACGCGAACTGGTCGCCGACGGGCGGCTGCGCGCATCGATGGGCCTGGACGGCCTGGCCGATCAGCTGCCCTCCGAGCTGTCGTCCGGGCAACGGCAGCGGGTCGGAGTCGCCGCGCTCCTGTGCGAGGACGCGGACGTGTACCTCGCCGACGAGCCGTTCTCGAACCTCGACGAGAAGGGCAGGGACATGGTGCTCCGGACGCTGCGGGAGCGGACCGAGGGACGCGCCCTCCTTGTCGTGCACCACGGGGACGAGGATCTCGACAGCCACTTCGACCGGGTGGTGACCTTGGCGGTGGCCACCGCACTCTCCTGAGCCGGTGGCCTGCACCTGGCCCACGTACCCACCGACACCGCAGGGTTCGGCGAAGCCGTCAGTGAGCGGCGGCCTCGCGGGCACAGCAGAAGACCGACGCTCTACGCGGCCGCCGCAGCCGGACTCATCATCTACATCGCGAAGCTGACCGCCGGCGCGGCGTTCGGCACGGTGGCACCGGAAGCGGTGACCAGGTCGCGGGTGGCGGAGGCGAATGCCGCCCGGTTGGGGTGGCCGGTCTTCTGGAGGAGGCTCGCCACGTGCTTCTCCACGGTGCGCGGCGAGATGTGCAGTCGGCCGGCGATGTCCTTGTTGCCAATCCGTTCGGCGAGCAGCCGGGCCACCTCGAACTCGCGGACGGTGATGCCGCACCGGCGCAGATCCGGCGGCACCTGCTCGGTACCCGTGCGTCGTTGCCGGACCGGCGCACCCATCCCGCGGAGCAGGGCCCGGCAGGCGCCGGCGACCGCCTGGAGGCCGGCGCCGTGGAAGTACTCCTCCGCCTCGCGCAACCAGTCGACCGGTGCTCCCCAGCCGTCCTCGTACGCCGACTGCGCGACCAGACGCAGACACAGGTGGCGCGCCATGGGGTAGAGCTCGGCCGCCTCCAGCGCAGCGCCCGCGGCGGCCGTCGCCTCGCCGGAGCGGCCCTCGCGGCCCAGCAGCACAGCGTGCGCCAGGCCGACGAACTGGCGGTTCCAGCGGGTACCGCTGACGCTTGCCTCCGCAATACCGGCGTAGTGCCGCCGCCCCATGCGCCCGGCCAGCACCCCCAGCAGCAGGATGATGCCGTGCTTGCCGAACTCGCCGGTCGCCGGGTTCTCCGCGTCGTAGGCGAGCGCCTGTGCGAACTCCTGCTCGGCGGCGTCGTGATTCTCCTCCAGCAGCGAACAGAACGCCCGCGCCAGCCCGTACGACATCGATCGCGCGCCGGGGACGGTATCGATGAGCGGGGCGAGTAACTCCAGTGCCTCCTGCATCTCAGCGCGCCGGCCCTGGTGGGCGTACCGCACCGCCTCGGCCAGCCACAGCATGGACAGGGCGGCCCGGCCCAGCCTCGGCCGCGTCGCATCGGCCACCCCCTCGCGGATCCGGTCCCGGGCTCCCTCGAACTCGCAGCGCTGGATCTGGTCCAGTGCGAGGACGAAGCCTGTCTCCTGGGCCAGCGGCAGTACGCCCATCCGCAGGGCGTCCTGCCGGGCCTGCTCGACCCGGGCCAGCCGGCCGTCGCGCCGCGCCGCGATCCTTGCCAGGTACACCTCGGCGGACACCCGGAGTACGGGGAGCCGGCGCGCGTGGGCGATCGCGCAGGCACGCACGAAGTGTGTTATCGCGGTCGGCTCGTCCCGTTCCCAGGCCAGCTGCCCGAGCACCAGCAGAGCTTTGCAGGCCACTGCCGGCAGGCCGGCGCGCTGGGCCGCGTCCGCCGCCCGGCGCGCGAACTCGGCGGCGGTGGACAGCCGGTCGGGGGCAAACCGGCTCAGCTCCACATGCGCCGCGGCAAGGTCCACAAGAGCGGAGTGGGCATCGGCCGGGCGGCCCCCGAGCAACCAGCGGGCGGTGTCGAGGTGCCGGAGGGCTTCCGCCGGCCGCCCCATCAGGGTGGCGACGTCGGCCAGTCGTGCGTGAAGCCCGGCCCGGCGCTGGGCCGGTATGTCGTGGTCGCCGCCCAAGGTTTCCAGGCTGATGGCCAGCGCGGGCACCTGGTCGAATCGGGCCGAGCAGGCGACGGCGTCCAGCAGTTGCTCCAGCACCGTGGCGTGCAGTTCTGGTGCGGTACCGGGTTCGACGAGATGGTGTGCCCGGGTCAGCAGTGCCACCGCCCGTTCCACCGTGCCCTCGGTCATCGCCCGCCTCGCCGCCTCGCAGTACAGGCGGATGGACTCCTGAGGGTCGCCGGCGTGCCCGTGCAGCTCGGCGGCGAGTGCGCACCACACTCCGGGCAGCCCCGGGTACAGGTCGACCAGTGCACGCGCCGCCCGCCGTGCGTACCCGGCGCGCTCACCCGGTCCGAGGTCGTCCAGCAGAGCCTCCGCCGCCAGCTGGTACCGGAACGCGTACCACTGCGTGCTCGACCCGTCCGGCACGATCAGGTACGACGCGACCCCGGCACGCAGGATCGCGGACAGTTCCCTGTGGTCACAGCCGATTGCGTGCTGCAGCACCGCCGGCGGGAAGCGCTGCCCGAACAGGGCCGCCATGCTCAAGCATTCCACGCCGAGCCGGCCGAGCTTCTCGGCCCGGCGTCTGACGCTGTCGGCGACGGTGGAGGGGACGGACAACATCCGGCTGTCGTCGCGAGCGTCGCCGGT
The DNA here is from genome assembly GCF_026341125.1 of Streptomyces sp. NBC_01142. NCBI lineage: Bacteria > Bacillati > Actinomycetota > Actinomycetes > Kitasatosporales > Streptomycetaceae > Streptomyces > Streptomyces sp. NBC_01142. Next base: position 3,141,748 of record NZ_JAPEOR010000001.1, on the reverse strand, counting down.
GAGGTCGTGGAGGAGCTCCTTGACCACGAACGGGATCCCGGCGCTGCCGCTCACCATGCGGTGGACGAGCTCGGGGCTGACCTCGGCCGGGGCGATTCCCAGCTCGGTCGCGACGAGGATGTGCACGTCGGCGCGGCTGAGGGGGCACAGGTCGAGAATCGCCGCTGCCCCGCGCTGGCGCGCCCGCGCGGCCAGCTCGGTCGCCGCGCAGGGTTCGCGCCCTGCGGTGAGCAGGAGCACGGCCGGCTGTTGCCCGATGTTGTCCAGCAGGTACTCGACCATCGCCAGCGTCCCGGCGTCGGCGTCGTGCAGGTCGTCGAGGACGAGCAGGCAGCCCCGCAGACGTCCGACGACGGCGACCAGGCGCAGTACCGCCTCGGCAACCATAATGTGAGACGTGGTACCGACACCCGTGTCCCGCGTGTCGGTGAGCAGTTGGGCAAGAACCGGCCCGTAGCGGCCCAGCTCGCCCCGGTCCGGCAGCAGGCCGGCGCGGGACAGCGAGAGCAGCGCTTCGACCAGCGGTCGGTACGGGACGACCGAGCCCACCGTGCTTGCCCGCCCCTGGGCCGTGACCATGTCCGCCTCGGCAGCGGCGGCGATGGCCTCGGAAGCGAGCCGGGTCTTGCCGACGCCTGGCTCGCCGGTGACGAAGACCGCTCCGCCCCGCCCTGACCGGGCGGCAGCCAGCGAGGTCACGACCTGCCCCATCTCGGCGTCCCGGCCGATGAGTTCCCCTTGTCTTCGGTGATGGCCGTCGTGGCCCGTGGTGGTGCGGTCGTACGGCATGGTCATCTGCCTCTCTTCGTGCGCGGGGAAGAGGGAGTTCAACGTGCTTGGTCGAGTAGGAGCTCTCTCATACGTCTCAGCAGGGCGTGCTGCGGCGACAGTGCCGAGGTGTAATGGCGGCGGTCGGCGGTCGTGGAGAGGCGGATCTTCCGGCGCTGCTCCACAGCAGGCGGGCCGTCCGGGCTCCACCACGTCCGCAGAGCGTCGGTCAGGCAGGCCCGGCCCCCGGCGGCCGGGCCCTTCGCCGCGTACTTCTCACGCCTCGGCCGCCCACTCCAGTGCTGGTGGAACGCGTCGTCCGTCAGCGCCGGCCAGAGGTCAGACACCGGCTCATCCCCCTCCGGCGGGCCTTCCTCGGCGCCGCCGGGGACGACGATATGAAGGGTGCGGCCTTTCCTGTAACCGTCCGTTTGGGGGGCTTGCGCGGGGCGGTCACACCCTGTCGAGGCTGTCCTCGCACACCCGCCGGGCCTGGTTGGGCTTCGTGTACGTGGGGCGGCCCGCCTGCTGGTCATGGCCTTGACCCGGTTCCGCGTCCGGCGTGCCGGGCAGCTCGGAAGGCCCGGTGCTGCCGCGACGGGAGCGCGAACATGGTGTCGGGCGTGGAGCCGTCCGTACTCCTCCCTGCCCTCGCCCTCGTGCGCCGACGGGCTCCTCGGCCGGGTCCTCCTGATGCTGCGACCAGGCCGACAGGGAGACTTGTACCCGCGTCCGTGGCGCAACGCCGACCATGCGCCGCCGCGCTCCTCAGGGCACCGGAGGGCCCCCTGGGTGTCCCGATCCTCGAACACACATATCCTTCTGGCTGGCGTCGTGAGCGAATGGCAGCAGGGGGAGGACCAACCTCACATGGAGTACCTCAATCCGGGCGATCCGCAGGCGATCGGTGCGTACCGGCTGCTGCGCAGACTCGGTGCCGGAGGCATGGGACAGGTCTATCTGGCCCGCTCCGCCGGCGGCCGTACCGTCGCCGTAAAACTGGTGCACAGAGAGCTCGCCGGCCAGGCGGAGTTCCGGCGGCGCTTCCAGCAGGAGGTGGAGGCCGCCCGGCGCGTGGGCGGCCAGTGGACCGCCCCCGTGCTCGACTCCGACACGAACGCCGCCACGCCATGGGTGGCGACCGGCTACATCGCAGGACCGTCGCTCCAGGACATCGTGGCCGACGCCGACTACGGGCCACTGCCCGATCGGTCCGTGCTCATCCTGGCCGACGGACTGCTCGGAGCTCTCGCGGACATCCACCGTGCGGGACTCGTCCATCGTGACCTCAAGCCCTCCAATGTGCTGGTCACCCTCGACGGTCCGCGCGTCATCGACTTCGGGATCGCCCGCGCCCTGGAACCGGTCGCGGAAGCCCCGGCCACCCGCACCGGTGCCGTGATCGGCTCTCCCGGCTTCATGTCACCCGAGCAGGTGCGGGGCGAGCGGGTCGGCACGGCGAGCGATGTGTTCTGCCTCGGCGCGGTCCTCGCGTACGCCATGACCGGGCGGGTGCCGTTCGGCGGCATCGAGAGCGGCATCCACGCGCTGCTCTTCCGTATCGCCCACGAGGATCCGGACCTCTCGGCGCTCCCGGAGGGCCCCCTCCTCCGTCTGATCACCGCCTGTCTCGCCAAGAATCCCGAGGACCGGCCGACGGTCGCGCAACTGCGGGAGTTCACCGAGCCGTACATGCGGGAACAGGACGCGGGCGCATGGCTCCCTGCCGAGCTGACCGCGCATCTGGGGCGCCACGCGGCACGGCTGCTGGACGCCGAACTGGCGGGGCAGCCGCCGACGGTGGTGCCCGGCGGTCACGTACCGAGCGTCCCGACAGGGCAGTTCGGGCCCGCGTACCCGTTCCCGCCCCACCCGACTCCCGGCATCCACGGGCCGGTGCCGCCGCCGGTGTTCGGGCCCGCGACACCGCCGCCGCGGCCGGCGGCCGGCCGGCCGGCGCTGAAGTCGCCCAGGGGCCTGTCCAATGCGCTGGTCATCCTGCTGGGCACCGGAATGCTCGTGTCCGTCATCGACCTCAACTACGAGGCGAAGCTCGTCGGCGAACTGGCCGACGTCCAAAGCACGGTGGAGCTGACCGGATCGAATCCTTCCGACCTGCTCTACGCGCTCCAGTTGACGTGGAAGGGCACCCCGGACGCGTTCATGGGGCTCTGGTTCCTCATCATGCTCGCGACCGTCGTACTGTGGCTCATCTGGTTCCGGCGCGTACGGATCAACGCCGAACTGTTCGACCCACAGGCGCACAGGCTCGGGCGCGGATGGGCACTGGCCGCCTGGTTCGTGCCCGTGGCTCATCTCTGGGTGCCCAAGCAGGTCATCAACGACGTCTGGACCGCCAGCGCATCGCCGCCCGCTCCCGCGTCCTATGCCACCCAGCCCCAGCGGCCGACACCCTCACGCGGCGCACTGCACGCATGGTGGCTGTCGTTCGCCGGGAGCATCGGCCTGCTGTACGTCTCCAAGGCCTGGCAGCCCTGGGACGAGGCCCAGAATCTCGACGAAGCCCGGCTGCTCGCCCTGCTGAGCCTGTTCGAAGGCGTACTGACCCTGGCATCGGCGGTGCTGGCCGTCGTGGTCGTGCAGCAGGTGACGTCGATGCAGCAGCGCCGCATCGTCGCCACCCAACAGCACTCGGGTGGCCTCGTGGGGGCCGGGGGAATTCACACGACGCGCAGGTGAGCGCGCCCGGGCCGGAACTGGCGGGCGCGCCCCCGGGCCAACGATCCGCCTTGTGCATGTGCTCGCGGCGGCCGTGGTGGCGGGCATCTGGAGAGCGCCTACGCGTCCCGAAGACCCGCAGGGGATCCACTCGGCCGCCCACCCCGCCTCATGCTCGGTCGGTCACGAACCGGTCGAGCGCCGCGGTCAGTTCGGCCGGCTTCTCCACCGGCAGTTCGTGGCCGGCGTCCACGATCCGGACCACCGCGTCCGGGTAGGCCTTCGCCATCCGCAGCATCTGCGCGACGGGCAGCTGGATGTCGTGGTAGCCGTGCACCAACAGGGTGGGCGTGCGGATCTCGCCGACCCGGTCGAGGATGTCGAAGGTCCGCATGGCGGCGTAGCACGTCATGACCACCTCCCGCGGCGTGGCCGAGGAGGCCCGGATGTACTCGCGGATCTGCTCGCGCGGATAGCCGGGGGCAAAGGCCCGCTGGATGTTGGTGGCGACGAACAGCTTGAACGGCACCCGCGTGGACGCCGCCATCAGCACGCCCCTCCCCCGGCTGTAGGTCATCCGGCTGATCGAGTTCACCAGTACCAGGCGCTCGATCCGCTCGGGATGGCCCAGGGCGAGGGTCTGCGCGATCATGCCGCCCATGGAGTGGCCGACGAGCACGAACCGGTGGACCTCCAGGTGGTCGAGGAGGGCGAGGACATCCCCGGCCAGCTCTTCGATCGTCCGCGCCCCCGACCCGCTGCTCTCGCCGTGCCCGCGCAGGTCGAGCCGTACGACCCGCCGCTTCGGGGCGAAGTGAGCCATCTGGTGGTCCCAGCGGTGCCGGTTGGCCGTCCAGCCGTGGATGAACACCAGGGGGACGCCGTCACCGTCACGGGGGCCCTCGTCGTCGTACGTCAGTGCTGCGCCGTCGACAGCGAGCTGCGGCATGGGGCGTTGCCTCCTGGGGTGTGGTCCGAGTACGGCCGGGTGCTGCCTCCGGCCGCGCCGGAGGCCGTCCTTCACCGCCGCTTGCCGAGGAAGTCGAGGATGTGCCCGAACACGTCGAGGGCGGCGCCCCGGCCGAGGAATGTATCGAGGTGACCGTAGCCGGGAATCTCGGTGTACGCCACGTCCAATTGCGGCTGCCGGTGGGCGAGCACCTCGTGGCAGAGCTTCTGGGAGTCCAGCCACAGGCCGTTCTCGCTGCCCGCGAGCAGCAGGACGGGGGTGTCGATGCGGGAGGCCGCGTCCAGTGCGTTGGGCGGCAGTGCCCGGTAGCGGTGGTCGCCGTCGTGCCAGCGCACCACGCTGCGGGCCAGCTCGATCCGGCGCAGGTGCGGCAGGATCCACAGCGGCGCGGGGCCGAGCAGCTCCGCGAGCCGGTTGTGGGTGGCCTCGGAGAGGTGCTCGTGCACGAACAGCGAGGCGCCGGTGCCCCACGCCGAGTTGTGCAGGATCTGACAGGTCGGATCCGGGCAACTCGCCTTCCGGGAGGCCAGCGCGAACAGCGGCGTGTACTTCGACCAGAAGCCCACCTTGCGGAAGTCGACCGGCACGTGATCGATCCGGGACTTCAGCAGCTCCCCGGCCACCGACATCCGAAGCGAGGTGCGGCCCGCGAGCTTCGGCGTCAGGAACACGCCCTGCGACACCACGCCCGCGAGTCCCGGCACCAGCCCCGCCGCCATGCTCAGCGACAACGTGAGCGAGCCGATGCAGTGCGCGACCACGAACAGCGGCCGGTCGCCGATGCGTTGCCGGATGTGGGCGACGGCCTCGGGGATGTCGTACAGGGCGACGTCGTCGTAGGTGTACTTCTGGCCGGTCTCGTTGTAGGGCAGTCGGCAGCTCCCCCGCCAGTCCAGCAGCCATGGTTCGTAGCCGTCGTCGAGGAGGACGTCGACGAGGTTGCGGGTCTCGGGCAGCAGGAACATGTCGGAGGACGCGGTGTGTCCGTGCAGGAGCAGCACGGCGGGCCGGTCCGCCTCGCCGCTGTCGATGCGGGTCAGGCCGAGCCGGACGCCGTCTCCCGCCCGGAAGGGGATCTCCTCGACGGCCGCCGGGTCGAGACGGTGGTGGAGCGGGCGCAGGGCCGTGGTGGTCCTGACCTTGCGGATCATCGGCCTGGCCTTGGAGTTCGTTGTTCTGAGGATCATCGGTTGCGCTCCGAAGAGGTCGGGGTGCGACGCAGGTCGAGCAGGTCCGCGGCGACCCGGGCGAAGGGGCCGAGCAGGCCGCGGCCCATCTCCAGGCCGAACCAGGCGAGCCAGGTCAGTTTGGCGGCCCGTTTCTCCTGGCTGGTCAGGCGCGGGTCGACCTTGATGCCGTCGATCTGGTCGCGTACGTAGCTGTCCGCGGGCACGACGACCTCGCCGGCCAGGACGGCAGCCTCGCCCTCGCGGCCGATCTCGACACTCAGCGCGCGGGTCTGCCGCCACACGTCGCGGCGGGCCCGGGCGTACTTGCGGCCGTCCAGCCACCAGCGCCCGCCGTCCGCGTCGCGCAACCACAGCCGGTAGCACAGGAGTTGGTGCCGCAGACCGTGCTGCTGCGGGATGCCTTCCTCGGGGCGGATCCAGACGTCGCCGCGCTCCACGACCAGCGGCTCGGGGTGCACCGCCGCACACATCAGCGTGCCGCTGACATCCACCCGGCGCTCCTTCACCAGCTGGTACATGCTCGCGATGGAGAGGGTGAGCGCCATCGAGCAGGGGGTGTCGGCGGGGGCGCCGACCGGGCCCAGGCTGCCCTCGGTCGTCTCGGAGAACCACAGGTACGGCTGGTCGTCCTTGTGCGGCAGCCGGGCGAGGCCGTCACCGGCGAGCCGCTCGAACGTCTTGAGCTGCGCCTGGGCGTCGTAGCGGGCCGCGCGCGGAAGCCCGAGCGCCTCGACGAACGCGGCGGTGCGCTCGTCGGTGGCCGCCGGGCCCTGCAGCGTCGCCTCGCACAGCTTGAGGGCGGTGGGACTCTGCAACACCCGTGTCAGAAAGGCCAGTTCGGGCACCGGGTCGGCCTCCAGGCGGGCCAGGGCGTCGGTGCGCCACTCGTCCCAGTCCTGTACGCGCACATGCATGCCGCCGAGCGCCATGTCCCGTACGACGCCGTCGAGGGTGTTGGGCACGCCGGTCAGGTTGTAGTCGTAGCCCCAGGCGTCGGGTTCGCAGATGACGCCGACCGCGACCCGGCTCACCCAGTCCACCGGGGCCGCATTCAGGTAGCGGAAGGCGGGCACGGTGCGGAAGCGGCCGAAGGCCGAGATGAGGCCGCTGCTGAGGTCCTGGGGGTTGTAGGCGCCGGTCCTGGTGTGGCCGCCGATGCCGCCCGGGCGCATCGCCGTGACCACCAGGCCGTGGTCGCGGGCACGCCGCAGCGCGACTTCGGCGGCCCACTTCGTCTGGTCGTAGCCCGCGATGAGGCGGTCGACGTGGGCGAGCGGGTCGTCCTCGCCCATGGAGGCGATGCCGACCTCGTTGAAGACCGCGATCGAGGAGATGTGGTGCAGTGGCTTGGGCCGGCCGGTCGCCGCCAGTTCGGCCAGGGTCAGCGCACCGAGGACATTGCTCTGCCGCAGCGACTGGTAGCCGCGCAGGAAGTCCACGGCCGCCGCCACGCCGACGACGCTGTCCAGCTCGTGGGCGAGCATGTCCCACACATCGTCGGACAGGCCCAGGTGCGGGCGCCGGATGTCGCCGGGGAGCACGGTCACCCGGCGGCGGATCTCCGACGACCAGGGCTGCTGGTAGCTCTGCAGCGCCTCGCCGAGCCGGGCGACGGCCGCCTCCTCGTCGGCTGCACGGACCAGGCAGTAGACATGGGCGTCGCTGTGCCGCAGCAGGTCGAGGAGCATGTGGCTGCCGAGGAAGCCGGTGGCGCCGGTCAGCAGGATCCGGCGTGGCGGCAGCGGCTCGGGCGAGCCGGTCCAGGGCAGGCGGTCGGCGAGGGAGAGGTCGGCAAGGATCTGGTCGAGGTCCTCGCGACGGGCTACGGAGTGGGCGGAGTCGCTGCTGCCGGGCAGGGGGATGGTCGCCGGTGGGGTGCGCGGAGACGGGACGGGGAGGGTGCCCGGCGCCGGGGCCGGGCGGGTGCCGGCGGCGGAGAGCGGGAGGGCGCCCGGGCGCGTCGAGGTGCCGGTCGCGGTGGTCACCCGGGTCGGGGTCGCCGGGACCGCCGGGGTTCCTGAAATGGCCGTGGTCGACGGGACGGCCGTGGTCCCGGTGGTCGAGAGCCAGCGCTGGGCGAGGCTGCGCGGCCGGGCGTCGGCGAACACGTCGTCCAGGCCGATTTCCAGGCCCAGCTCGCGCTCCAGCGCCGCGACGAGTTCCACGGCGTGCACGGAGGTGCCCCCGGCGTCGAAGAAATCGGTGTCGGGCGACAGGTGCCCGTCGGGCAGATAGCTGCCCGCCGCGGCGGCGATGGCGGCGGCCAGGCCGTCCACATCCTGGGTCGGAGTGGCGCCGGCAGCGGAATCCGTACCGGTGCCGGTCGGCTGGGGCACGGCGGTCGTCATGACCTTGGCCAGCAGGTCGGTCACGCTGAGCCCGGCCCCGCCCCGCTCGATCGACTCGCCGGTCGGCCGCTGTCCGCCAAACGCCGACGCTTCCTCGTTCACGTCATGCATGAGAGCCCTTCATGGTGTGCGCTGTCCTTTCCATCACTGCCGGCGAAGGCCGGAGCCGGCCCGGTCACTGCTGCTGCTGCCAGGAGCGGAATGCCCGCAGGTGTTCCGGCGTGACCACGGTCTCCAGGCGCTCGTCGTCCTGGTCGCCGCCGCCGAGCGCGGCGAGGAGACGACGGGCCGGTACGTTGCGCGGGGTGCGCTCCGCCGTCAGCCGGACCTTCGCGCAGCCCAGCTCCTCGGCGCGGTCGGCCAGCCATTGCAACAGGTGTTCCTCGACACCTCGGCCGAGTGCCCGGCAGCTCATCATCCAGGCCAGTACGTCGAGTTGGCCGCCGTCCGGGCGGATGGCGAGCAGGCCGATCTGGCCGTAGTCACCGAAACGGTCGCGGGCCGCGGCCGTCCACACCTCGCCGTGCTCCCGCCACCGGGCGAGATCACCGCCGTCGGCCGACCGGGCGCGGAGGGTGAACTGGTTCGTACGGCGGTCGAGTTGCTCGGCCCGCTGGACGTCGGCGTCCGACAGGGCCCGGATGTCGACCTCCAGTTCCAACCGGTCGAGGAACTCCTCGAAACCGGCCTGCTCCTGGAGGGCGTCCCGTTCCCGCTCCTGCTCGTAGAAATGCGCCCGCAGTGAGTCCTCGGCCGTTGCCGCCGCCGGAACCAGCGGCCACAACCGGTCCAGGAACTCCTCGAGTTGAGCTGTCGGCGGGCAGGTCACCGACAGCACCTCCGGCAGCGCCGCCCGCACCCCCGCGATCTCGACCGGGTTGTCGTCGAGGAACAGGAAGCTGTCCAGACCGAGGTTGAGCGTGCGCGCCGCCTGCGCCAGACGGCCCGACTTCGGGCCCCACGCGGCGGAGAGCACGCTGAAGTGCTCCGCCTTCAGCAGGCTGTCCGGGCGATCCAGGACGGCCCGGACCGTGTCCTCGTCGTTGTTGCTGACCAGCGCCAGCAGCGCGCCGCCGGCACGCCACTGCAACAGCCTCCGTGCCAGCAGGGCACGCGGACCGGTCAGGTCCACCGCCTCCGGGCCGGTCTCCCCGGCCACCCCGCCCCACAGGGTCTCGTCACCGTCCACCGCGATCACCTTGGGCGCGGGGCGCCGCACCGCCCGTACGACCTCGGCCAGCCGGAGGGCAACCGCCGCCTGGAAGTGCGGGGTGAAGGGGAGGTGGGCCAGCTGCTCGGTCCGCTCGTCGAAGCGTTCTTCGACGGCGTGGTGCCGGGTCCAGTCGTCGGGGCGGAGCACCGCGATGCCGGGCAGCTCGGCCAGCTCGGCGGCGATTTCGCGCTCCCACCGCTCGAAGCGGTCATCGTTGCGCGAGGACGGCAGGAAGCCGACGATCAACGGCGTGCGGGTCCGCTCGGACAGCGCCCGCAGCGCGGCCGGGTACTCGGTGCGCAGCTGGGCGAGCAGCGCGTCGTCCACCGGGCCGAACCGTTCCAGGTCCGCCGCCCGCAACAGCACCGCACCCACCGCCGTAGAGGGGTCGGCGAAGACACCAGAGGGGTCCCGCAGGCTCGCGAGCGCCTGGTGGTACGGGGCTTCCGCGACCGTCACGCCGCCGTCCTGCGCCCCCTCGTTGACCGCCGTCTCGCACATCAACGGAAGGTTGCCGAGGGCGAAGGTGGCGGCGAGGGCGAGGGAGCGGCGCGGGGCGGCAGCGGGCTCGTCGGCGACCGGGGCTTCAGTCGTGGCCGGGGTTCCGGTCGTGGCGGGAGCTTCGGTCGTGGCGGGAGCGGCATCGATTGTCATACGCGTCGTCCGAACCGGTGCCGTCGGATCCTCGACCGCCTCCACGAGCAGTCGCACGAACTCCTCCCCCAGCTCGCTGGAGGTCGCCGCGTCGAGGATGTCGAGGTTGTGGTCGAGCCGGATCCGGCCCGCGTCCGGGGTCATGGTGAGCATCAGGTCGAGGTCGGAGTAGCCCGTCCCGGCCGGCAGCACCTCCAGGTTGGCGAGGCTGCCCGCGGAGGAGCGTACGTAGTTGAAGTACACCTCGACGAGCGGCGCGTTCGCCCGGTACAGCCCCTGCTGGGCCAGCGTCGACAGGACGTCCGAGAACATGGCGCCCTTCGCGAGGACCCGGTCGAGGCGGCCGTCGGTGCGGCGCAGCACCTCCTCGATCCGCTCACCCGCCCCGGCCCCGGCCGGGAACGGCACCGGCACTCCGAAGAAGCCCACCGCGTCGTACGCGTCGACGTGGATGCGCGTGTCCACGGGCACGGCGAGCACGAAGCGCTCGCGCTCCCGCTTCCGCGCCAGCAGCACGGTCAGCGTGCCGAGACAGAAGGCGGCGGGCGTGATGGCGAGCCTGCTCGCGGCTGCCGACACTCGCTCCATGAGCCCGTCGGGGATCGCCACGGTCACGCTGCCGGCCCGGTACGATCGCGCCGCGGGGCGCGGCCGGGCGAGCGTCAGGTCGAGACGGGCGCTGCCGTGGAAGGCCTCGCGCCACTCCGCGGCGCCGGTGCCGGGCCCGGCACCGGTCTGCTGGGGATGCTGGGCCTCGATCAGCAGGTCGATGTCCCGGTTGGTGACGGCGTCGCCGAGCGGGATGCCGGACAGCTCGGCGTCGATCTCCCCTGCCACGAGCAGCAGCGACTGCAGATCGCTCACCGCGTGGTGTGCGCCGAACACCAGGATCTGACCCCGTGCACCGCCGTCGAACAGTTCGAACCTCCACAGCGAGGGGTTCGCCAGGTCGAACGGCGGCTCCAGCAGCTGACTCAGCCGGTCGGCGGTGTCGAGTTCGGCATCGGCTGCCACGCCTGTCCAGCGCAGCACCGGTTGCGCCAACTCCCGGTCCACCCGCAGCTGCCGCCCGTGTCCGTCGCCGGTGACGATCGCGGTGCGCAGGGCCGCGTGCCGTCCCGCGAGCCGGGTGAGGATGTCGGTGAGCGTCTCGCGAGTGGTCGGCGCGGTGAGCCGTACGGCCAGGCCGACGGCGTGCGCCGCGTCCGGCATGCCCGGCTGGGCACTGCGCAACAGCCGTACGACATCGCGGGTCGCGGGCCGCAGTTCGCTGCCGGGCACCTCGGAGGTGACGTCAGCCTGCTGCTCCCCACCCTGCGCCGCGGTGTCGCGCTCGGGCAGGGCCGCGCCCAGCGCCCGTGCGAGTCCGCGGATGTCGGACGCCGAGAACACCTCGGCAGCCGGGAGTTCGACGCCCAGCTCGCGGGCGAAGGCATTGCGCAGCCGCACCAGCATGAGGGAGTCCATGCCCAGTTCCTTGAGGGCCGTGGTCGCGGACGCGTCCACGGCACCTCCGGAGACTTCGCCGACCCTGGCCCGTACGTACGCTTCGAGCCATGCGGCGCGGTCGTGGCCGGTCGTCGCCGCGAACACCTTCTTGACGAGGTCGTCCGAGGCCGCCGTCCCCGTCGGGACGGTGACCAGGTCGCCCAGGATCGGGCGGGTGCGCGTCGCGTCCGGGTCGAGCGCCAGCATCTCCCAGTCCAGGGCGATGGGCGCGAGCTGGCGGCGGGCCGTGGCCAGCACCCGCTCGAACAGCTCGCCGCCCTCCTGCGCGGAGAGCCCGACCAGACCCGACCGGCTGGTCTCGGCGGCCCGGGTACCGGACTCGGAGACCATGCCGACGCCCGTCCAGGCACCCCAGTCCAGGCTCAGCGCCCGGCGGTCGGTACGGGAGAGATGGTGCGCCCAGGCGTCGAGGAAGGCGTTCGCCGCCGAGTACGGACTCTGTCCGGCCGAGCCGAGGACACCGGCCGCCGAGGCGAAGAGGACCAGGTTCTCGGCTTCCGGGATCAGCTCCGTGAGCAGGGTGGTGCCCAGGACCTTGGGGGCGAGCACGCGCAGTACTCGTTCGCCGGTCAGGTTCGCCACCGTGGCGTCGTCGAGGACACCGGCCGCGTGGACGACGCCGGCGATGGGTCCGGCTGCACGTCGTACGGCGTCCAGGGCGGCCGTCAGGCCGTTCCGGTCGGCGACGTCGGCGCGGGCGAGGTGCACGGTGACGCCGCGCTCTTCGAGACCCTTGATCCAGTTCGCCGCGTCCGTGGTGGGCTTGCCCCGGCTCATCAGGGCCAGTCGGCGGGCACCCCGGCTCACCAGTCGCTCGGCGACGACGCGGCCGAGGCCGCCCAGACCACCGGTGATCAGGTACACACCGTCCGGGGTGACGGCGCCGTGGCCGCCGTCGTCCGGGCGGGTGCGGGCCAGGCGCGGCACCAGGCGGCCCGGCTCCCGCAGCGCGACCAGCCGTTCGTCGTCCGCGTGCCGCAACTGCGTCCACAAGGCGTCGACGCCGTCCGTGGGCGGCAAGTCGACCAGCGTGGTCGACAGCTCCGGGTACTCCTGTGCCACCGAGAGACCGAAGCCCCAGGCGAGCGCCTGCTGAGGGTGCGTCACCTGCATGCTGTCACCGGCGGCCTGGCTGCCGCGTACGACCACGAACAGGCGGGGGGCCCGGCCGTGCGGACGGTCGGCGAGCGTCCGCACCAGGTGCAGGGTGCTCAGGCAGCACAGCCGGGCCGCCTCCTGGGCCGTACGGGCATCCCCGATCGCCGGAGCGTCGAGCGCCGACAGCTGGACCACCCGCTCGGGCAACCCGTCCGCGAAGGCCTCGTCGAGCAGCCGGGCCAGATGCTGCGGATCGGCCGGATCGAGCACGTACCGGCCGGGCCCCTCGACGCCGAACGCCTCACCCCTGCGGGCGATCACATGCGGCTCCGAGGAGCCCAGCCGCTCGGCGAGTTCGGCGGCCACGCCCGTCTCGTCCGCCAGGATCAGCCAACTGCCCCGGTCGGGCGGCTCCTGCGCGACCGGGCGCGGCTGCCAGCGGGTCTCGAAGAGCGCGCCGTCCAGCGGCGAGAGCGCAGCGAGCTCGACGTCCAGTGCCTCCAGGACCAGTTGCTCGTTCTCGTCCAGCAGACGCAGGTCCAGGGTCGCGGTGTCGCCGTCCACGGAATGGAGGTGGCAGGTCACCCACACAGGCGTAGTGCGCAGCCCGGTGAACCGCAGCCGTCCGACCCCGGCGGGCACGAACGCCCGGCCCTCGGGCGCGTCGCCCGGCAGGGCGGCCGCGTGGAAGGCGGCGTCGAGGACCGCGGGGTGCAGCAGATGACCGGCGGCGGGCCTGTCGGCCAGCCGGCCGAGCGCCGCGGAGTCCGTGCGGTGGCCCTTCTCCAGGCCCCGGAAGGAGGGACCGTAGTCAATGCCGAGAGCGGTCAACCGGGCGTAGACATCCGGCAGGTCCACCTCCTGCACACACCGCTCGCGCAGCGCGGCGAGCCCCTCTCCCGTATCGGCGGCGGCTTCGGCCGGGGTGACTGCGACGCGTCCGCTGACGTGCCGCTCCCACCGCGTACGGCGCTCACCGGTGGCCGCCGAGGCGATGGTGAAGTGCCGGAAGCCGTCCTCGGCGGGCCGCAGGACCAGTTGCAGCCGTACGGGCTTCTCCGCGTCCAGACGCAGCGGCTGTACGAATCTGACGTCGGCCAGCCGGACGTCGCCGCCGTCCTGCAGCGCGGCCGCCGCCTCCAGGGCCATGTCGAGGAAGGCGGCGCCGGGCAGCCAGACCTCGCCGGTGACCTGGTGGTCGGTCAGATAGGCGAAACGGCTGTCGCGCAGGTCTATTTCGCTCTGGAAGAGGTGCCGGTCGGGTTCGTCGCTGGCCTCGACGTGCGTACCGAGGAGCGGCGAACCGCCTGTTGCGGTGGCGGGTGCGGGTGCGAGCCAGTGGCGCTCGCGGGCGAACGCGTACGTGGGCAGGCCGACTCGGCGGCCCTCCGGGAACAGCACCGGCCAGTCGGGCGTGTGCCCCGCCGCGTACATCTCCCCCAGCCTGCGCAGCAGAACGCCGCGCCCGTCCTGCTGGCGGCGCAGCGAGCCGACGCCGACCGCGTCGATCCCGGCCTCGGCCGCCACCGCCTCGATCGACGCGGTGAGCGACGGGTGCGGGCTCAGCTCCACGAAGTAGCGGTAGCCGTCGTCCAGCATCCGTCGGATCGCGTCCGCGAAGCGGACGGGTTGCCGGAGGTTGGCGTACCAGTACGCGGCGTCCAGCCGGTCACCGGGCACGGGCTCGGCCAGCACCGCCGAGTACAGCGGGGTCGGCGTCCGCCTGCCCCGGATGCCGGAGAACCGCTCGAGCAGTTCCTCGCGGAGCGGATCCATCATGGGGGTGTGCGAGGCGAACGGCGTCGACAGCCGTCGTGCGGAGATGTGCTGCTCGTCGAGGTGTCGTCGCAGCTCGGCCAGGGCGTCGGCGTCGCCGGAGACGGCAGTGGAGTGCGCGCTGTTGACCGCCGCGACGAACAGCCGGTCCGCGTACGGCGCGAGCAGCTCCTCGATCTGTGTGCGCGGCAGCTCCACGGCCAGCATTCCGCCCTGCCCGACCAGCGGTACGACCGCCTCGGCACGCCCGGTCACCACGGCCACGGCGTCGTCCAGGGTGAGGGCGCCCGCGCTGTACGCGGCGGCTATCTCGCCCAGGCTGTGCCCGACCACGGCGTCCGGGGCGACGCCGAGCGCACGCCAGGCGGCGGCCAGCGCCGCGTTGACCGCGAACAGCACCGGCTGAAGGAACTCGGTCCGGTTGAGGGGGGCGATTTCCTCCGGCGCCCGCAGCACAGTGAGCACCGACCAGCCGACGTGACGGCGTACTGCCTCGTCGATACGGGCCAGCTCCTCCCGGAAGGCCTCCGAGTCGGCCATCAACTCCACGCCCATGCCCGGCCATTGACCACCGTGTCCGGCGAAGACGAAGGCCACCTTGCCCGTGTGCTCCTCGCGAGGCGCTGCCAGGGGTGCCCGTCCGGCCGCCAACGCGTGCAGCGCGGCGCGCAGTTCGTCCCGGTCGCCCGCCACGATCGCCGCGCGCCGCTCGAAGTGGCTGCGGTGCCGTGCCAGGGTGTGGGCGACGTCCGGCAGGTCGGTGCCTTCGGTCACGTACCGGGCCAGCTGCGCGGCCTGCCCCCGCACGGCGGCCTCACTGCGGCCGGACAGCACGAACAGCCGCTTCCCCGGTGTGACGTCGCCCTTCGGCTCCGCCTCGACCCGCGGGGCCTCCTCCACGATGACATGCGCGTTGGTTCCGCTGATCCCGAAGGCGCTCACGCCGGCGCGCCGTACCCGCTCCCCCGACGACGGCCAGGCCACCGCCTCCTGCAGCAGATCCAGCCCGCTGCCGTCCCAGTCGATGTGCCTGCTGGGCGTGCCGGCGTGCAGGGTGGCCGGCAGGGTCTGGTGGTGCAGCGACTGCACCACCTTGATCAGCCCGGCCACACCCGAAGCCGCCTGTGCATGACCGATGTTGGACTTGAGCGAGCCCAGGTACAGGGGGCGGCCGTGCGGACGCGAGTCGCCGAAGACCTCCGCCAGGGCGTTCGCCTCGATCGGGTCGCCCAGCGTCGTCCCCGTCCCGTGCGCCTCCACGTAGTCGATGTCGGTGGCTTCGAGCCCGGACAGCTCCAGCGCCCGCCGGATCACCTGTTCCTGAGCCGGACCGTTCGGCGCGGACAGCCCCTGGCTGCGGCCGTCCTGGTTGACGGCCGTGCCGCGCAGCACCGCCAGCACCTCGTCACCGTCACGCCGCGCGTCACTCAGGCGCTTCAGGACGACCATGCCCGCGCCCTCGGCCCAGATGGCGCCGTCGGCCTCGTCGGAGAAGGAACGGCAGCGGCCGGTCGGGGACAGACCCCGCAGGCGGCTGAACTCCACGAAGGTCTGCGGCGTCACCATCAGCGTCACGCCGCCGGCGAGCGCCAGGTCGCACTCGCCCGACCGCAGCGCCTGCGCCGCCAGGTGCGTCGCCACGAGCGACGACGAGCACGCCGTGTCCACCGTCAACGCCGGGCCGTTGAGCCCCAGCGCGTACGCGAGCCGGCCCGAGGCCACGCTCAGCGCCGACCCCGTACCGACGTACCCGTCCAGCTGGTCGAGCCGGGAGCCCGCCAGGTAGTCGCTGCCGAACATGCCGACGTACACACCGGTGGTGCTCCCCGCCAGCCCGGCGGGCACGATCCCCGCGTGCTCCAGCGCCTCCCACGCCGTCTCCAGCAGCAGTCGCTGCTGCGGGTCCATGGCTGCCGCCTCCTTCGGAGTGATCCCGAAGAAGCCCGCATCGAAGGACTCGATGTCGCCGAGGAAGCCGCCTTCCCGGACGTACGACTTGCCCATGACCTCCGGGTCGGGGTCGTACAGGGACTCCACGTCCCAGCGTCCCGCCGGGAACGGGCCCACCGCGTCACGGCCCTCCGCGACCAGGCGCCAGAGGTCTTCCGGATCGTTCACTCCGCCCGGCAGGCGGCATGCCATGGCCACCACGGCCACCGGCTCGTCGGGTGCCGACGCCGTGCGGATCCGCTGCCTGTCGGGCGCGGCCCGACGGGGCGTACGGCCGCCCGTCGCGAGTGCGGTGGTCAGCAGGTACTCGGCGAGCCGGGCCGCGGTGGGGTGGTCGAACAGCAAGGTGGCGGGGAGTTTGGCGCCGATGCGGGTGCCGATGCGGCTGCGGAGTTCGACCGCCGTCAACGAGTCCATGCCGAGTTCGCGCAGCGGCTGGTCGGGGCGGACGGACTCCGCTGAGCGCAGGCCCAGGGCGCGGGAGGCCTCTTCGCGGACCAGGGCCAGGACGCGTGCGGCGCGTTCGGTCTCCGGCAGCCGGGCCAGGCGGCCGGCCAGGCCGTCGCCGCCGTCCTGGCCGGTGCGGGGCGCGGGCAGCAGCGAGCGCCACAGGGCCGCCGTGGCGCCGCCTGCGACCGCCGCGGTCCCCCACATGCGGGGCAGGTCCAGGGCCCAGGCGACCAGGTGCGGTGCGCCTCGCCGCAGGGACAGTTCGACGAGGTCCCGGCCCTGGTCGGGGGTGAGGGCGCGGTGGCCGAGGCGGGCCATCCGCTCCAGGTCGGCGTGTTCGGCGGCCAGTCCCTCGCCCGCCCAGGCGCCGAAGGAGACCGAGACGCCGGGCAGGCCCAAGGCCCTTCGGTGATGGGCCAGTTGGTCGAGGAAGGTGTTGGCCGCCGCGTAGTTGCTCTGGCCCGCGTTGCCGACGACGCCGGCGGCCGAGGAGACCAGCAGGAAGAGGTCGAGCGGCGCGTCGGCGGTGAGCCGGTGCAGGTGGGCGGCGCCGTCGACCTTGGGGCGCAGCACCTGCGCGAGGCGTTCGGGCGTCAGGTCGGCGACCACGCCGTCGGCCAGGACGCCGGCACAGTGCACAACGCCGCGCAGCGGCAACTCGTCGCCGGCACGGGCGAGTACGCCGGCCACGGCCGTAGCGTCGGCGACGTCGCACGCCGCCACTTCGATGTCGGCACCGAGCGCGGTCAGTTCCGCGGTGACCTCGGCGGTGCGCGGGTCGTCGGCGCCCCGGCGGGACGTCAGCAGCAGGCGGGGGACGCCGTGGCCGGCGAGGAGCCGGGCGATGTGCCGGCCGACCGCGCCCAGACCGCCGGTGATCAGCACTGTGCCGTCGGTGGGCACCAGGGTGGGCCGCCCGACCAGGTCGAGGACGACGGGGCCGCCGGATGCGATCCGCCGCCGTATCGCCTCGCGTGCGGCGGTGACGGGCAGGACCTGGGCGCGTGCGGGACGCGTCTGTCCGGCGGCGACCGACGCGACAGCCGCGGCAAGGGCCGCGCCGAGCTGTTCGCGGCCGGGCGCGGCGGCTTCGGCGGCGACGGCGTGGTCGAGGGGCACGTGGGCAAGGGGCAGGGCGGCCGCGGTGGTGAACGGCAGGTCGTCCGGGAGCACCGTGACCAGCCGGGCGTCGGCGAGCGCCTCGGAGCCGGGCGCGGTGTCGGTGAGAGCGACGACCCGCAGGCCGGGGGCGAGTCCCTCGACGCCGGCGCCGACCTCGGTGAGCACGCCGGCGCACTCGGCGAGCAGTGCTTCGTCACCCGGGACGGGGGCCGCAGTGGGGTGCAGACGGGCCGCGTGCACCTGGATCCTCACCTGGCCGGGGGCCAAGGCCCGGGGCGCCACCGCGCGCAGTGTCACATCCGCCGGTTGGCCCGCCAGCTCGTACTGGTCCCCGGCCGGGATCCGCAACTCGTCCTTGGCACGGGCGCGCACCAGCCGCGGGACGAGCAACGCGCCCGCACGGAGGGCGAGTTCGGGCTCGTCGGCGTAGGCGACGGCAGCGAGCAGTGCGTTCGCGGGGGCGTAGCCCTCCCGGTCTGAGCCCTCGAAGTCTGAGCCCTCGAAGTCTGAGCCCTCGAGGTCGAGCAGGGTCAGCCCGAGGTCCGGGTGTTCGGTGCGGGTGCTGCGGGCCAGGCCCCACAGCACCGACTGGGCCAGGCCCGGCACGGTGTCCCCGTCGCCGGCCGCGACCGCGCCGCAGGTCACCCAGACGGTCCGGGCGGGCGCCTCATCCTGCGGGAGGGCGATCAGCGCCTGCAGTTCAGCCAGCGCTGTGGCCGCCAACTCCTGTGCCTCGGCAGCCGGTTCGGCATCCGACGCCCGGCGCGGCCAGAACCGTACGAGGACGTCGGCGCCCGCTTCACGCAGCTGGATCCCCGCCGCCTCAAGGCCTCGCAGGGCCACCGCGACCTCGGGGGCCGTGAGGTCGCCGAGGACGGCCCACTCGGTGCCCGGCGCCCCGGCGGGCTCTTCGGGCAGGGCCGTCCACGCCACCTCGTACAGGTGCCGGCCGTTCTCCGAGCCGCCGTTCAGGTCCGCCGGGTCCGCGGCCCGCAGCCGTACGCCCTCCAGGCGGCCCGCCGGGAGACCGTCGGCGTCCCACAGCGTCACGTCCAGTGTGAGGTCCGTCCCGGTGCCGCCCGACCTCCGTACGGACGCGATGAGGTCACTCGCGCCACCGGGCGGCAGGACACAGCGGCCCACCGCGACCGGCAGCAGCACCCGGCCGTCGGACGCGTCGGACGTATCGAACACAGCGGCCACGTGCAGCGCGGCGTCCAGCAGCGCCGGGTGGACCGGGTACGGGTCGGCCGCGTCGCGGGCCACGGACGGCAGCGAGAGCCGGGCCAGCAGCTCACCGTCGCCGGTCGT
Organism: Streptomyces sp. NBC_01142; assembly: GCF_026341125.1. Taxonomy (NCBI): domain Bacteria; kingdom Bacillati; phylum Actinomycetota; class Actinomycetes; order Kitasatosporales; family Streptomycetaceae; genus Streptomyces; species Streptomyces sp. NBC_01142. Next base: position 3,122,710 of record NZ_JAPEOR010000001.1, on the reverse strand, counting down.
GACCGCCGACCGTACGCCCTGGAAGGCCGGGCCGTAGCCGAGGCCGAGCCCGGCGAGCCGCTCGTACGTCTGCGGGCTCCAGGCCGGCTCGGCCGCCTCCGGCCACACCGGCGGCGGTCCGGCCGCCACCGGAGCGGGCTCGGACGCCGACGCGGTGGCGTGCAGGGTCCACCCCCTGGCTTCCGCCTCCTGGGAGTGCGGACGGCTGTGCACGGTGATCTCCGGTACGGGACCGGCAGTGACCACCTCGATGGACACCTCGGCCGTGCCGGACTCGGGCAGTGTGAGGGGCGAGAGGAGAAGCAGGTCGGTGACGTCACCCGGATCGTCCGGGCAGGCCACGGCGAGCGCGGCGCGGCACAGCTCCATCAGGGTCGTGCCCGACACCACTGTCCGCCCGAACACGGCGTGGTCGGGCAGCCAGTCGGCGGTGGCCGGGGACCACTCGTTGCGGAAGGTCCAGCGGGTCTCGTCCGCCGACTGCAGCTGGATGCCGAGCAGCGGGTGCGCAGCGCGGTCGAACAGACCGGGGGCACCGACGGCGGACTCGGGCTCGATCCAGTGGCGCTGCAGGTCCCAGGCGTACGTCGGCAGGTCCGCCGTTCCGGCATCCGCGACCAGGCGGCGCCAGTCGATCTGCCGTCCGTGGACGTGGAGTTCGGCGGCGGCCCGGTCCAGGCAGGCGGGCCCGTCCTCGTCGCGGCGGAGCGATCCGACGGCGACCAGGTCACGGGCTGTGTCTTCGGCAGCCCCGGCGTCTTCGGCGGCCCCGGCGTCTTCGGCGACCGTGCGCAGGGCGGTGAGCAGGGACGGGTGGGGGCTGAGTTCGACGAAGTACCGGTAGCCGTCGGCCGTCATGCGTTCCACGGTGGGCGCGAAGCGGACGGGTTCGCGCAGGTTGGTGTACCAGTAGTCGGCTTCCAGCTCCTCGGTGACCGGCTCGCCCAGGACCGTGGAGTACCAGGCGACGGACGTCGGGTACGTGGTGATGCCGTCGAGTTCGTCGAGGATCGCCCGCCGGACCGGCTCGACCTGGGCGCTGTGGGAGGCGTAGTCGACGTCGAGGCGGCGGACGAACACGTGCTGCCGGTCGAGGTCGGCGAGCAGAGCTTCGAGTGGCTCCAGGTCACCGGCGATCACCGTCGACCGGCCGCTGTTCACAGCAGCGACGGACACCCGGCCGCCGAGGTCGGCGAGGAGGGCCTCGACCTCGGTGTGCGGCAGGGCGACGACCGCCATGGTGCCGGTGCCGGACAGCTCGGTCAGGGCCTGGCTGCGCAGGGCGACCACCGCCGCAGCGTCGTTGAGGCTGAGCGCCCCGGCGACGCAGGCCGCGGCGACCTCGCCCTGGCTGTGCCCGATCACGGCATCGGGGCGTATGCCACGGGCCCGCCACACCGCTGCCAGGGACACGGTGACGGCGAAGAGGACGGGCTGGACGACGTCCACGCGGTCCAGGGACGGGGCGCCCGCGTCGCCGCGCAGGACGGCCGCCACCGACCACGTGGTGAACGGGCGCAGCGCGGCGTCGCACCGGTCGAGTTCGTCCGCGAACACCGGTGAGTGGTCCTGCAGATCGCGGGCCATGCCGGCCCACTGGGCGCCCTGGCCGGGGAAGACGAAGGCCAGCTTGCCCGGGAGAAGGGTCTGTTGGGGGCCGACGACCATGTCGGCGTCGGGCTGTCCCTCGGCCAGCCCGCGCAACGCGGTCAGCAGTTCGTCGCGGCTGCTCGTCTGGACGACGGCTCGGTGCTCGAAGTGCGTACGGTGGTGGGTCAGCGTTGCGGCCACGTCGGGCAGCGGCAACTGCGGCTGCGCCGCGAGCACTTCGAGGAGGCGGCCGGCCTGCCCCCGGAGGGCGGGGAGGGTGCGGGCGGAGAGCGGGAAGAGGGTCTTTGCGGGCAGTTCCGCGGTGGGCTCTTCGGCGGTCGGCTCCTGGGCAGGCTCGGGCTCGGCAGCCGACTGCTCCTCGGTCGACTGCTCCTCGGTCGGCTGCCCCGTGGTCGGCTGCTGGGCAGGCGGCTGCTGGGCAGGCGTCGGCGCGCCGGCCATCCGCGCCAGGTCCGAAGGCGCCTCCTCCAGAACCACATGCGCGTTCGTGCCGCTGATCCCGAACGCGCTCACCCCGGCGCGCCGCACCCGGTCGTCGCCTCGCGGCCACGCCTGGGCGCTGCTGTGCACGCGCAGGCCGCTGTCCGCCCACTCGACGTGCTCGGTCGGGGTATCGGCGTGCAGCGATGCCGGGAGCAGCTCATGGCCGAGGGCCAGTACCGTCTTGATGACGCCGCCGATGCCCGCCGCGGCCTGTGTGTGACCGATGTTGGACTTGAGGGAGCCGACGCCGAGCGGCCGGTCGGCCGGTCGCCCCGGTCCGAAGACGGCGGCCAGCGCCCCGCCCTCGATGGGGTCGCCGAGCCGCGTGCCCGTGCCGTGCGCCTCGACGTAGTCCAGGTCGTCCGGCCGGAGGCCGGCGGAGTCGAGCGCCGCGCGCAGCACCCGCTCCTGGGCGGGGCCGTTCGGGGCACTCAGGCCCTGGCTGCGGCCGTCCTGGTTGATCGCCGACCCCTTGACGACCGCAAGGACCCGGTCACCGTGCCGGCGCGCGTCCGCGAGCCGCTTGAGCAGCACCAGACCGCAGCCCTCGGCCCACACCACGCCGTCCGCGTCGGTCGAGAACGGGCTGCACTGCCCGGACGGCGACAGCCCGCGCAGCCTGCTGAACTCGACGTGTCCGCGCGGCGTCACCAGCAGCGTCGCACCGCCTGCCAGTGCGAGGTCGCACTCGCCGTTCGCCAGCGCCCGTGCTGCCAGGTGCAGGGCGACGAGGGAGGAGGAGCAGGCGGTGTCGACGGTCAGCGCCGGGCCCTGGAGTCCGAGGGTGTAGGCGATACGTCCGGAGGCCACGCTGGATGCCGAGCCCGTGCCGACGTGCCCGTCGAGCTGCTCCAGTCCGGCCGAGGCCAGGTATCCGCTGTCGTACAGGCCGATGTAGACGCCTGTGGAGCTGCCGTTCAGCGTCTCCGGGACGATGCCGGTGCGCTCGATGGCCTCCCAGGTGGTCTGCAGCAGCAGCCGCTGCTGCGGGTCCATGGCCGCGGCCTCGCGCGGCGAGATCCCGAAGAAGGACGCGTCGAAACGGTCGATGTCGCGGAGGAAGCCGCCGCGCAGGGTGTACGCCTTGCCGGTGGCCTCCGGGTCGGGGTCGTAGAGCCCCTGGGTGTCCCAACGGCCCGCGGGCACCTCGGCGATGGCGTCCTCGCCCTCGGCCAGCAGCCGCCACAGCGCCTCGGGGCTGTCGGCTCCGCCGGGGAAGCGGCAGGCCATGGAGATGATCGCGATGTCGTCGTCCGCCCGTCCGGGCGCTACCGTCGGCGCCGGGTCCGCCGCCACCGCGCCGGCGGGCCGTGCGTCGAAGACCACGTCGGCGATCGCCGCGATCGTCGGGTGGTTGAAGACGAGGGACGGCTCCAAAGACCGGCCGATCCGCGCCGAGAGGTCTGCGGCCAGCCTCACCAACTGAAGTGATCCCAGACCGAATTCGGCGATCGGCCGCTCCGGGTCGACGGCCAGCGGGTCGAGCCCGGCCGCCTCGGCGACGGCCGGCACCAGCCAGGCTCGCACGCCCTCGGGAGTCGTGATGGATATCTCGGGGAACTGCTTCGGGGTCTCGTTCGCAGGCATCTAGACAGGTGTCCTCGTGAACTCGGGCTCAGGCGGTTTCCGTACGACCGATGCGGCTGGTACGCCTGGGGTACGGCTGATGGCCGACGTACGGCGGATTCGGGCAACGTACGACCGTGGAACCGGCGCACGACCCGTATGTCCGTCATGCCGCCGTCGGCGCGGACGCGCGCGCCGACGGCGGGCGGACGTCAACTCGTGGCGGGCGCGTCGACCACCGAGAGGGTGCCGTCGAGGTACGCCGCCCGGGACGCGCGGCGCTGGATCTTCCCGCTGGACGTCTTGGGGATGGTGCCGGGGTGGACCAGCACGATGTCGTGCAGCGACAGGCCGTGGGCCTCGCCGATCGCGCTGCGGATCAGGTCGTTGATCTTCTCGGACTCGCCCGCCACCTCCGGGGCCGTCTCGGCGACGATGACGGGCCGCTCGCCCTCAACTCCGCTGTCCACGGAGAACGCTGCGGTGCAGCCCGGCCGCAGCGCCCAGTGGGACATCTCGGCGGACAGCTCCAGGTCCTGCGGGTAGTGGTTGCGCCCGTCGATGACTATCAGGTCCTTGAGGCGGCCGGTGACGAACAGTTCGCCGTCACGCAGGAATCCGAGGTCACCGGTCCGCAGAAAACGGCCCTCCCGGCCCTTCAGAGTGGCCCGGAAGGTCTCGCGGGTGGCGAGGGTATTGCGCCAGTAGCCCTTGGCGACGCTCGCGCCGCCGACCCAGATTTCGCCGGCCTCGCCCTCGGGCAGTTCCTCCTGCCGCTCGGGGTCGGCGATCACCACGGTCATGCCGGGGCCGGGGCGGCCGGAGCTGACCGCCGCCGCGTCCGCCGCGCCGGCGTGCGGCCCGGTCGCAGCGGCTTCGATCAGGGTGGGCGGGGCCTCCACCGAGCTGCCGGTGACCATCAGGGTGGCCTCGGCCAGGCCGTAGCACGGGTACAGGGCCTCGCGGCGGAAGCCGGCCGTACCGAAGGTCTCGCTGAACCGCCGCAGGGTGGCTGCCCGCACCGGTTCGGCGCCGTTGAAGGCAACCTTCCACCGGCTCAGGTCGAGGCCGTCGATGAGGTCGGGCGCAGCGTGCTTCAGGCACAGCTCGTACGCGAAGTTGGGGCCGCCGCTGGTGTGCGGGCGGTAGCGGCTGAGGGCGGTCAGCCAGCGCCCGGGCTGCTGCAGGAAGTGCAGGGGCGAGAAGAGCGTGGCAGTGGCGCCGAGATAGACCGTGTTCAGGACCGGGCCGATGAGGCCCATGTCGTGGTACACGGGCAGCCAGCTGACGAACAGTTCGTGGTCGTACTCCGCGATCATGTCCGGGGAGTGGCCCATCCGCTCGGTGATGACCCGCTCGTTGTCCAGCAGGTTCCCGTGCGTCACCATCACACCGCGCGGGGCGGAGGTGGACCCGGAGGTGTACTGGAGGAAGGCGACCGAGTCGGCGGTGAGATCGGGCTCGCGCCAGGAGCCGGCCGCCTCGTCGGGAATGTCCTCAGTGGCGACGCAGGTGATCTCGGCCAGTTCGGGCAGGTGTTCCGCCATGGCGCCCAGGGCGGCGATCACCTCACGGCCGCCCAGGATCACCTTGGCGTCCGCGTCGGCGATCACGCGCTTCATCCGCGTCAGGGCGCGGTGGTTCTGCGACCGCCCCTGCGGGGGCACGCCGGGCACGGCGACGACTCCGGCCGAGAGACAGCCCAGGTAGCCGCAGATGAACTCGAGGCCGGGCGGGTACAGCAGCATGGCGCGGGAACCGGCCAGGCCGCGCTCCTGCAGCCAGGCGGCGATGGCGCGGGACCGGCCGGCCAGACGCCCGTACGAGATGTTCTGGATCTCTCCGCCGCAGTCCCCCGTGACGAGATAGCGGTAGGCGGTCCGGTCGGGCTGTTGCGAGGCATGCGCGGTCAGTAAGTCGACCAGGGAACGAGCCATGTAACGAGTCTCACCTGTCCGGATAGGTGGGCGAGGAAGCCGGAGTCCGGGGCCGCGTCGTACGTATGCGCAGAAGTCGTCGCCGACCTGGCCCCCTTGCCAGGTCGTCCGTCTCGACCGCCCGCACGAGGAGTTGCGGCGATGCGTCCACCGACTCCTCGTGCCCCCCGTTCGGCTACTACCGATGAGTAGCACCATAGCAAGTCCCCTCGGCCGGGCAGGTCGAGCGCATGTAAACCCTGGGTGTCCAACGGAGTTGGATTCCTCGGGAGCGAGGGGCTGCAGGGCCCGGATCGTCGCATCACGAGCCGGTTCAGCCAACGGGATACGAACGCGCCACGCACCACAGCCGTTCCGGCCGATATCCCCCGCCCCGAGCAGGTCACTGTCAATCCGGTTGTGCACAAACAGTGCTGACAGGACGTCAAGGATTGTCGGATATCGGATAGAGAGACACCCCAGTCGGACAAGAGCTGGTCAAAAAGTTGTGAGGTAATTGTCAGCGCTCGGTCGATTCCGCTCGTTCGGTGGCACGCTCAGTCGCGGTCAACCCCCCACAGGACAAGCGATGGAGATCGCATGACCCCCCACAAGAACACCCGGCGCGCCGCTGCCCTCGTGGCCGCTGCCGCCATGCTCGTCGTCGGCGTGGAGACCGGTTCGGCAACCGCCGTCCCCGACCGCGCCGACAGCCCCACCCCGGCGCCGCGTGCTTCCGAGCGCGCCGCAGTCATCAAGGCGGCCCAGGCGCAGTCCGTCACGGCCGCCGGACAACTGGGGCTCGGCTCCGAGGAGAAGCTGGTCGTCCGTGACGTCGTCAAGGACGCCGACGGCACCGTACACACCCGCTACGAGCGCACCTACGCCGGGCTGCCGGTCCTCGGCGGCGACCTCGTCACCCACACCGCCAAGAACGGCAAGCTCAAGAGTGTGGACAAGGCGAACGACGCCCGAATACAGGTGGCGACCACCAACACGGCGCGACGGGCCGTCGCCGGTGCCCGCAAGGTGATCTGGGCCGGCAAGGGCAAGCCTGTCCTCGCCTTCGAGACCGTCAAGTCCGGTGTCCAGAAGGACGGCACTCCCAGCAGACTGCACGTCATCACCGACGCCGCCACCGGTAAGAAGCTCCACCAGTACGAGGCCATCGAGACCGGCACCGGCACCAGCCAGTACAGCGGTGAGGTCCCCCTCACCACCACCAAGGGCGGATCCGGTTTCGAGCTCACCGACGGCGAGCGCGGTGGCCACAAGACGTACGACCTGGCCCAGGGCCAGAGCGGCACCGGCGAGCTCCTGTCGGACGACGACGACAAGTGGGGCGACGGCAGCAACTCCGACCGGCAGACCGCCGCCGTCGACGCCCACTACGGGGCCGCCGTGACCTGGGACTTCTACAAGGCGGAGCTGGGGCGCAACGGGATCGCGGGCGACGGCAAAGCCGCCTACTCCCGGGTCCACTACGGCAACGCGTACGTCAACGCCTTCTGGGACGACAGCTGCTTCTGCATGACCTACGGCGACGGAGAGGGCAACAAGAGGCCCCTCACCGAGATCGACGTGGCGGGCCACGAGATGAGCCACGGTCTGACCTCGCACACCGCCAACCTGGAGTACAGCGGTGAGTCCGGTGGACTCAACGAGGCGACCAGCGACATCTTCGGCACCTCGGTCGAGTTCTTCGCCGACAACAAGGAAGACGTCGGCGACTATCTCATCGGCGAAAAGATCGACATTCGCGGAGACGGCACCCCGCTGCGCTACATGGACAAGCCGAGCAAGGACGGCAAATCGCTGGACGCCTGGAAGGAGGGCGCCGGCGACGCCGATGTCCACCACTCCTCGGGCATCGCCAACCACTTCTTCTATCTGCTGGCCGAGGGCAGCGGCAAGAAGACGATCAACGGTGTCGCGTACGACTCCCCCACCTCGGACGGCTCGACCGTCGCCGGGATCGGCCGGGAGAAGGCCTACAAGATCTGGTACAAGGCCCTCACCGCGTACATGACTTCGACGACCGACTACAAGGCCGCCCGTGAGGCGACCGTGAAGGCGGCGAACGACCTGTACGGAGCTGACGGGACCGAGGCGAAGACCGTCGCCGCCGCCTGGGCAGCGGTCAACGTCAAGTAACCGCGCCCTTGTGTCGAGTGCCCCGGAGAGCCGTCGGCTTCTCCGGGGCACTTCGCCGAGCCGGGCGGATGTCCCGAGCGGTCGGGACCCGCGAGGGCCGCTCGGGCGCACACAGGAGCCGTCCGCGGCCGGCTCGACGACATGGCACTCCATCGCACCGGGATGCCTGCGCTCACTGACGGACGAACCGCCAGGGAGCGTTGCGACGTGAACGGTGCCTGCGGGCGGACATATCGATAGCCCATGGGGAGACAGCGGCCTGTGCCGCAAGGCGTCTTCGGCAGAATGCTGGTCATGCCTTCTTTGGTCGCTCCCGCGATGTCCGTTGGTCATCTTGCCGAATCCGACCAGCCCACTTTGCCGGTCGGAGATGATGTGCTGCTGCGTCCTTGGCTGCTCACAGATGCTGCTGCCGTGAGGGAGGCGTTCCAGGATCCGGCAATCCAACGCTGGCATGTGCGGAGGGCTGATTCCCTGGATGAGGCGCGGGAGTGGATCGAAGGGTGGCGGAGCGGTTGGCGGGAGGAGACGGGCGCTCACTGGGCGGTGGTCGACGCCGAAAGTGACACGCTTCTGGGCCGGGTCGCTCTGAAGTCACTGGTCCTGACGGATGGCAAGGCTGAACTCGCCTACTGGATGGTGCCGTCAGCACGCGGTGGTGGACTGTGCCCCCGCGCGGTCATGGTGCTGACTCGCTGGGCGCTGGGGAAGGGCGGGTTCCACCGAATCGAACTTGAGCATTCGACCGCCAATCGGCCGTCTTGCCGCGTCGCGATCAAGGCCGGGTTCGAGGAGGAGGGCATCCGTCGCAGGGCCTGGCTGCATGCGGACGGCTGGCACGACGTGCACCTTCACGCGCGTATCCGGCAGGACTCCTGAGCGCGCTGCGTGCGTCAGTCTCGTCGGCCGGGGCCACCTTCCCTCAGTAGGCGCCTGGGACGGTCGCGGTCGGCGGCTCCCGCGCAGTGCGTGTTCGCGATCGCGCCCATTCAGGAGCTCCTGGAATTCTTCTGAAGCGCGACAGATGACGCCGACGGTTAGCATGCGGAACGGGGCCCGAAATTGCGACAGGGGGATCTCAGCCTTCGAGGATCTCAGCCTCGACCTGTAGGGAGGTTCCGCGGTGCGTCGACCCAGGACAGTTACCCTCGTGTGCCTGCTACTTCTTTTGGGTGCTTCGCTGGCGGGCTGCGTAGCCAGTGAGGCCGAGAGCGCGCCGAAGGCATGTCCGTCCGGCCAGATCGCTCAAGGCGACACGTGCATTCCGGCCGGCACTTCCGCGTTCACCAGGAAGCAGGTCGCAGACGCCCTGAAGAAGTACAAGCTCAACGCAGTCATGGCAGGGGTATGGGTCGACGGAAAGAGAGTTACGACCGTCGCTTCAGGAGAATCGATGACGGGCGTCCCCGTTTCGACGGACATGCATTTCCGGATCGGATCGGTTGCGATTCCCTATTTGACGACCGAAATCCTCAAGCTCGTCGACGAGGGCAAGGTCAAGCTCGACGACAAGATTTCCCGGTGGCGCCCCGACCTTCCGCACGCGGACGAGATCACACTGAAGATGCTGGCCTCTACCACCTCTGGATACTCGGACTACGTCCAGGATCGTACGTTCTTGGCCGAACTCTACAAGAATCCGTTCCGCGAGTGGACGGCGGGAGAACGGGTGAAGATCGCCGTCTCCAAGCCCCTCGTGAAACCCCCGGGAACGGGTTTTGTGTACTCGCACGCCAATTGGGTGATCCTGGGTGACATCATCTCGAAGGTGGAGAAGAAGCCCCTGGCGGAAGTGATGCGGAATGACATCCTGAAGCCGCTCGGCCTGACTCAGACCGACAACCCGTCCACGGCCGAGATCCCGCCCCCGGTGCTCCATGCCTTCGACAACGAACGGCGCGTATTCGAGGACTCCACCTACTGGAATCCGTCATGGACACTGGCACCCGGAGCGATCATGACGGGAACACTGGAGGATCTGGGGAAGTCCGTGACGGCGCTGGGCGAAGGGAAGTTGCTGACGCCCGAGTCGCACAAGGAACAGATCACACCCGTCTCCAAGGTTTCGTCGAATACCTCCTATGCCCTTGGCTTGGCCGTGCAGAACACCTGGCTCCTGCAGAATCCGTCGTTCGCCGGCTACCAGGCAACGGTCGCCTATCTGCCGTCCAAGAAGATCACGATCGCGACGGTCGGGACACAGGGGATCGGTAACAACGCCAGCGAGAATTTCAGTACGGCGCTCTTGGTTTCGATCGCCAACCATGTGGCCCCGGACATGCCGCTGAGCGGCGACTGAGCAGGACTCACCCGGGCGGCCCCCTCCGGGGCGTGAAACATGGCGGCCCCGCGGGGCAGCGCCGCAGAGGAGACGACGAAACCGAGCACGTGAAGCTCCGGGTGCAGGCTTCGGTGCGGGCCGGCTCGGGCGGGCAGGTCGCCACCGCGACCGGCGTCGCCCGATCCTGGCGGGGCGGCTCCAGAGCACGACGGCGGTCCGGGCGGTCCTTGGCGATGACGGTACGAGCCCGACGAGCGCCGACAGGCTGTCCCCGTCCCGGGCGAGATGGGCGAGGGACGCCGGCAGGTGCGTCACGCTGCCGTCGTCACGTCCGCACCTGGATCAGCGCATGGGTCCCCCTCGTACGCCACCGCTGTGCGTGCGCCGCGACGAGCGCGGACTCGGTGCGCTCGTCGAGACCGACGATGACGTCGGACTTCAACGTACGAAATGCAGCCACCGGGCCGGGGAAGTACGCGGTGCGGTCTGCGAAGGGCGTGGTGGGAGACCACAGTTGATCGCCCACGAGGCGCCGGTAGTTCAGGTCACCCTTCATGATGGTCACGGTGGCCTCGGCGAACTCCTGCCGGAGATCGTCCGGCATCTCGGAGTACGGCAGCGGCGCGCAGGAGAAAGGGTGGGCCCGGACCGTGAGCCGACCGCTGCCCATCGCCGACCACAGGCGCTTGCCGACCTCGACCGCAACCCCCTGGGCCCGGGCCAGGCGGCGCAGGCAGTCGACGACGTCGGCGGTCGTGGCATCGGAGACGAAGTAGGGGTACGGCTTGACGTGCAGGACGACCCGCTCGGCGTGGTGGTGCCGGAGGAGGTGGTCGATGAGGATCAGGTCGGGGATGAGTTCCCGTCCGGCGTTGTCCGCGACCAGGCACAGGGTGCCCGCGGCTCCGCCGGGCAGCAGCGACCACAGCAACTCGCTGTCGTCCGCGACCAGATGTGAGTCTGCGGCCTCCGTCGCCGCAGCGCCGGAGGACATGTGGAAGCCGAGGTCCGCGCGGTTGCCCCAGAGCGAGCCGTGGACCAGCGCCCGGTCCTGCTCGTCGGACGGCCGCTGTGCGAGCCGGTCGAGCGCGGCCAGTTCCTCGTCGGCCTCCGAGGTCTGGAGTTCCAGCAGCTTGAACGGGCGGAACGGGTCGATTGCCTGCCAGGGCCCGGCCGCGAAGTACCCGACAGCACCGAGGAGCCGGCGATAGAAGTAGCTCTCGGCCCACAGGAACGGCGCGTCGAACCAGGGCAGGCCGAAGTACTCCCGTCCCCACTCGTCCCACTGCTCCCGGTCGTGCGCTCCCGCGCCGAGCGGTTCGATCACCCCCTCGGTGCCGCTCTTCAGCAGGGCGTCGAGCGCGCGGCGCTGTTCGGGGCCGTAGGGGAAGGCGTCCCGGACCTTCTGGATGAGCGCCGGATGCCGCTCGGCCAGAACCCCCCAGGCGAACGATCCTGGCTCATTGCTCAGGATCACGGGGGCGTCGGCTGCTTCCGGCATGGTTCTGTGCTCCTCCGGTCCGGTGATCGAGGCAACTACAGCGAGGCACCTACAGACTGAGCCTTCGCAACCTGGCGGGCGGGCCGGGCGCGTTGGGTGGTCATCCCGTACAGCATGAACGACGAAGCGCCTGACAGACGGGTCACGGCCAAGATTCACCGTCTGAACCAGGAGCTTCGCGAGCTTGGCCACCCGTCGGCTGTCGATCTGTCCCGCACGAGCCTGCGCCACGTCATGGATCGAGCCGTCGGCGGACGAGCACGTCACCCTGGTCGGTTTCGAGTCACGGCTCCCGGACCGGCGCGGATGCTGCTCCGCGAGGGAGAGTGCCGGTGGCGTCAGAGGTTCCGACAGCGGACAAGAAGTCCGGGAAGAACGACGCCCGCCCGTCCCCGTAAGGAGCCGGCCGCGCCGGTGCCCATCCGGCGGGCGTCTTCGGGGTCTGCGTCAGCCGCAGCGCGGTATGTACGACACGATCCCGGCGCCCCTGCCGCAGGCCCGCAGGTGATGGCCGCGGGGCCGGCGGGTTCCCCGGCAGACACCTTGATCACGTGGTGCCCACGCTCCACGCCCACGAGCGGCGTCCGGCAGGTCGTGCGAGCCGTCCGCCGGTTTCGGCCCGTCCCTCGAAGGCTCTGCGGTGTTAAATGAAAATGTGATTCATCCATGCAACCCGTGCCGAGCGCCTTGGTGCGGTCACTGACCGGGAAGCACCCACGAAGCGTCGCCGGACAGGTGTTCATACTCCAGGCGGCGGTTGTGGTGCTGCTCGCTGCCGGTGCCGTACTGGCGCTGGTGCTCCAGTCGCGCCACGACGTCGATCGTGAGGCCCGCGCCGTATCGGTGGGGGTCGCCCAGACATTCGCCCACTCAATCGGGCTCCCCGCGGTGCTGAGGACCCCGGACCCGTCCAAGATCCTCCAGCCGCTCACGGAAGAGACGCGCAAGGCCGCGGGCGTCGACTTCATCGTGGTGATGAACACTGACGGAATCCGCTACACGCACCCCCAGCCCGAACGTATCGGCAAGCGATTCGTGGGCACGATCGCACCCTCCCTGGCCGGCCGGGTGCATACCGAGAGCGTGCGAGGGCCTCTCGGCCAGGAGATCCAGGCCGTGGTCCCGGTGACCTCCGCCAACGGCCGGGTCATTGCGCTGGTGTCGGCCGGTCTCACGGTGGAGAACGTGACCGGCGTGGTCGACCGGCAGCTTCCGGTCATCCTCGGCGTCAGCGCGGCCGGCCTGGGCGTGGCCACCGTCGGCACGGCACTGATCACCAGACGGCTGCAGCGGCAGACCCACGGGCTCGGGCCCCTCGAGATGACCCGGATGTACGAACACCACGACGCGGTCCTGCACGCCGTCCGCGAGGGCGTACTGATCACCGATGGGGACGGTCGGCTGGTGCTCGCGAACGACGAGGCCAGACGGCTGCTCGCACTGCCGGCCGACGCGGAGGGACGCGATATCGAACGCCTGCCCGCACTCGACCAGCGCGTGGCCGGCCTCCTGCTGTCCGGCCGGGTGGCCACGGACGAGGTCCTCGCGGCCGGGGACCGGCTGCTGGTGGTCAACCAGCGGCCGACGATGCCCCGCGGCCAGCCCGAGGGGGCCGTGGTCACCATCCGCGACTCCACCGAGATGCGCATCCTCACCAGCCGGGCGGAAGCAGCTCGCCGACGGCTGAAACTGCTGTACGACGCCGGTATCGGCATCGGCACCAGTCTCGACGTGACGCGGACGGCCGAGGAGCTGGCGGATGTCGCCGTACCCCGGTTCGCGGACTTCGTGACCGTCGATCTGGCGGACCCTGTACTCCACGGCGACGAACCGACCGGCACGAGCTCCGACGTGCGCCGTACGGCGGTCAGCGGCATTCGCGACGACGAACCTCTCTATCCGCGCGGCAAAATGATCAACTTCAAACCGTCCACGCCACACGCGCGGGGCCTCAGCAGCGGCCAGGCCGAACTGGTACCGGACCTGGCCGACGCGCCGGGCTGGTACGCGCAGGATCCGCCACGGGCGCAGAGCATCATCGACTACGGCATCCACTCCCTCATCACAGCCCCCCTCAAATCGCGGGGCGTCGTACTCGGAATCGTCACCTTCTGGCGCTCGCAGAAGCCGGAGCCCTTCGACGACGAAGATCTGTCCCTGGCCGAGGAGCTGGTCGCCCGGGCCGCGGTCAGCATCGACAACGCCCGCCGGTACACCCGTGAGCACGCCATGGCCGTGACGCTCCAGCGCAGCCTGCTGCCGCGCGCCCTGCCCGACCAGAGCGCCGTGGAGGTGGCGCACTACTACCAGCCCGCGCAGGCCGGGGTGGGCGGCGACTGGTTCGACGTCATCCCGCTGCCGGGCTGCCGCGTCGCGCTCGTCGTCGGCGACGTGGTCGGGCACGGACTGCACGCCGCGGCCACCATGGGCCGGCTGCGGACGGCGGTGCACAACTTCTCGTCACTCGACCTGCCGCCCGACGAGCTGCTCGCCCGGCTCGACGACCTCGTCCAGCGCATCGATCATGACGGGGATGCGGGCGACGGCGGCGTACTGGGCGCCACCTGCCTGTACGCGGTCTACGACCCGGTGTCCCAGCGCTGCATCGTGGCACGGGCGGGACACATGCCGCCGCTGGTAGTCAGCCCCGACGGCACGGTGGACATCATGGAGCTGCCGGCCGGACCGCCGCTGGGGCTGGGCGGGATGCCGTTCGAGACGGCGGAGCTGAGCCTGAGCGAGGGCAGCCAGCTCGTGCTCTACACGGACGGACTGGTCGAGGACCCCACCCGTGACATCGGCGACGGACTGGAACTGCTGCGCACAGCCCTGAGCCATCCCGACCGGCACCCGCAGGAGAGCTGCCAGGCGGTTCTCGACGCACTCCTGCCGGCTCGTCCTCGCGACGATGTGGCTCTGCTCATCGCACGGACCCGAACCCTCGGCGACGGTGACGTCGTCGATTGGGCTGTGGCGTTCGAGCCGAGCGCGGTGGGCGCCATGCGAGCCGTCGTCGTGGAGAAGCTGGAGGAATGGGGCCTGTCCGATCTCGCATTCGGCACGGAGCTGATGCTCAGCGAGTTGATCACCAATGCGATCCGACACGGCTCCGCCCCGGTCCGCGTACGGCTGCTGCGCGATCGCACGCTGACCTGTGAGGTGTCCGACGGGAGCAGCACCTCACCCCATCTCCGCTATGCCGCCACCACGGACGAGGGCGGGCGTGGGCTCTTCCTGGTGGCGCAGCTCAGCCAGCGGTGGGGTACCCGGTACACCCCCGAGGGCAAGGTCATCTGGGCCGAGCAGCCGCTGTCGGGCTCCTCGGAGGGCTCGGTGAATCAGTTCCCGGACTTCCTCGACATCGACGCGATCTGACGGCCTCGGGGGCGAGCGTCACGTCCGCAGGGTGCGGGCCAGGAGCACCGCCACGTCGTCCTGCGCAGGACGGGGCAGCAGCCGCCCCAGGACACTGTCACAGAGCTCCTCCAGCGGCTGGTCTAGGTTCCGCAGCGCCTGCGCGAGCTGGTCCATGCCCTGGTCGAGGTCCCTGTCCCGGGCTTCGATGAGACCGTCGGTGTACAGGACCAGCAGGCTGCCCGGGGGCAGTGGCACCTGTTCGGTGGGGTAGTCCTGCCCTCCCGTGCCCAGGGGGGTGCCCAGTGGACCGTCGAGGAACGTGATCGCCCCGCCGGGCGTGGCCACGGCCGGCGGAAGGTGGCCGGCCCTGCCGATCACGCATCCACCGGATGCCGGGTCGTGCACGGCGTAGACGCAGGTCGCCATTTCGTCCTCCCCCAGGTCGGAGACGACAGCGTCGAGGGAGCGGAGCATCTGCGCGGGCGGAACGTCGTGCCGGGCGAGCGTACGCACCGCTGTGCGCAGTTGCCCCATGACGGCCGCCGCGTGGATCCCGTGGCCCATGACGTCCCCGATGACGAGTCCGGTCCGGCCCCCGGGCAGGGTGATGACGTCGAACCAGTCGCCGCCGACGTCGTGGTCGCTGGCAGGGAGGTAACGCCCGGTGAGTTCGAGGCCGGTGACATCGGGCAGCGCGTTGTTCGTCAGGCTGCGCTGCAGGGTGAGGGCCGCCTCCCGCTGGGTGGTGTACATGCGTGCGTTGTCGATGTTGAGCGCCGCTCGCGCGACCACTTCGTCGACGAGGACGCAGTCCTGCTCGTCGAACGACTCGCGGCTGCGGAGCCGCGTCACCGTGACCGCTCCGAGCACCTTGCCGCGCGCGACCAGGGGGACCAGTCGCGCCGATCCCAGACTGGCGAGGTAGTTACGCAGGCTCTCGGCGCGGGGGTCCCTGATCAGCGCCGGGACGTCGGACCGGTACAGGTTCATCGGCCGGCCGTCGGCGATGACCCGCTCGTACACCGTGCCGGGCGGGATCTGCATGGTCTGGCCGGCCGCCAGTTTCGCGGTGGGGGCGGTCGGGTCGGGGAAGGCGACCGCCAGCCGGCGGAGCACGCCCCGGGTGGCCGCGGCCGCCGCCGCGCCCTCGTCGGGGGCAAGGACCGCTTCCAGCAGCTGTACGTCGGCCGAGTCGGCGAGCTGTGGCACCAGCACCTGCACCATTTCCTCGGCGGTCTGCCGCAGGTCCAGGGTGGTGCCGATGCGGGCGCCCGCCTCCGCGAGCAGGGCGAAGCGCCGACGGGCCCGGTCGGCCTCGATGAGCGCCCGCTGCCCTTCAGTGATGTCGATGAGGGAGGCGATCAGACCCAGCCGCCGGCCGGCGCCGTCGAGCAGCGGGGCGTAGGAGCAGGACCAGGTCCGGTCGTGATCGGGATCGGCCGGGGTCCGGCCGGTGCGGCGCGCGTCGACGACCGGCGCACCGCGGTCCAGGACCTGCTGCATCATCGCCTCCAAGGCCGTGGCGTTGACACCGGGGACCACCTCCGTGAGCCGCTTGCCCAGGTGCTCGGTCGCCAGGACGCCGTTCATCCGGGCCAAGGCGTCGTTGACCCGGATGAACCGCAGGTCCGGACCGAGGGTGGCCAGGCCGATGGGTGACTGGGTGAAGAGACTCTGCAGAGCCGCCAGTGAGTCCCGCATGCGCAGGACCTCCGAGGTCTCCACGGCGATCAGCATGGAGCCCGGACGGCCCTGCGGGTCGACGGCGGGGACGATCCACATCTCCATCGTCACCTGGTGTCCGTCGCGATGCCGCACGGGCAGGGTCCCGACCACGGTCTCGCCGGCCTGGACCCGCCGCGTGAGCTGCTCGGCCAGTTCCCGGTTGGCCTCGGGGACCAGTACGGGTGAGGCAGGGCGGCCCAGGAGGTCTTCGGGTCGGTGACCGAGCAGGTCCTGGGCGGCGAGCGACCACTCCAGAACACGCCCTTCCGCGTCCTCCCTCCACAGCGCGATCGGAAGCAGTTCGCGGAGCACACCCGCGTGCCCGACAGCCGCCACGGGCTGGTCCGGCACCTCGCTCATCGACTGGTGAGTGTCCAATGCATCGGCCTAACCCCGGGGGGCGCATTTCCTTCCGAATTACCCTATCCGAGAGGTCGACGCGGGGCGCTGCGCGCCTACGGGCGGCGCGCAGCGGATACTCCGGGCGATCCTGACCTTCCACGGCGCCCCGGGGCGCCGTGGAAGACCTCGAGGTCAGAGGGACAGGGCAGCGCAGCGGGTGCGTCAGTCGGCGAATCCGCCCCCTGGAGCGCCCGGCCGCAAGTCCCTGCACCCTCTTCAGCGCGTCGTTCTCGCGTGGCGCGGCGTGGTGGCGGCGGCGGCGGGCCAGTCGTTACGTGATGCCGACCACCATGGACTCGGGGCCGGCCGGGGGTGCAGGCCCAGCCCCGCGGCCAGGGCGGCGGCGTCCTGCGGGCCACGGCGCGACAGCTCCGCGAACACTGCCGGCTCCACCGCGCTCAGCACTGCTTTCGCTACGCTGAACCCGAAGGCCGGCTGCACGAGGCAGTCGGGTGCCGGCGGCGGGGCGGTCGGCTCAGTCGCTTCACTGATCACGGGTGGATGTCCTCCAGGCGTGGGAACAGCGTGATTCGCAGCGAGAGCGGGAGTCAGGGCCACGGTGGTCGAGGTCTGCCGGTTTCACTCCAGGGCGGCTTCGACGGCCCGTGCGTGCGCGTCGTAGGCGTAGGTCTCCGCCATCTGGTCGATCACATCCCGGGGCTGGAGCACCGCGGCCAGCTCGGCACCCTCGGGCGAGTGCATCAACGTGCCGTACTCCCGGGAGAGCAACTGGATGCGGGCGGTTCGAGGAGCGCGCAGGGCGGCGTATCTGCGCAGGGCTTCGGTGACGCCCAGCCGGCCGGTGTGCCGCAGGAGTTCGGCGAGGGCCACCGCGTCCTCGATTCCCTGGCAGGCTCCCTGGGCCTGATGCGGAAGCATCGGGTGCGCCGCGTCGCCGACCAGGGTGGTGCGTGCCGTGTTCCAGGTGGTGAGGGGGTCCTGGTCGAACACCGGCCAGCGGCTGATCGAGGGCGCGGCGCGGACGAGGGCGCCGACAGCCGGGTCCCACCCGGCGAATTCGCGGAGGACGTCCTCGTGAGTCGCCGGCGCCCCCGCCGCGGTTGCGAAGGCGCGTGGCGATGGGGTCGGCACGACCGCAACGAAGTTGATCAGGCGGCCGGAGTCAACGGGGTAGCACACGAAGTGGCGGTCCTGGCCGAGCCAGACCCTGACGACGGGGGGCTCGCCCGGGATGGCGGAGTCGGCCTGCGACAGACCCCGGTACGCGTCCATCCCCGAGTGCACGGGCTCGCTGGCGGGGTTCGAGAGCGCGCGGATACCCGAGTGGACACCATCGGCGCCGACGGCCACGTCGGCCTCCGCGCTGGTGCCGTCGGCAAAGGTGAGCCTGACACCGTCGGCGTGCTCGTCCACCCAACCGCAGAGACGGCCGAGGCGGACGGTGCCCACGGGGAGGAGGCGCAGCAGGATGTCACGAAGGTCCGCACGCCGGAGCGCGTGGTGGTCCGAATCGAAGCGCTCGGCATAGGCAGGACGGATCGGCACCCGCAGGAGCGGGGCGCCCTCCCGCCAGTGCACGAAGTCCAGCGCTTGGGGGAGCGAGGAGACGGACCGCAGGCCCGGCCCTGCTCCCAGACGACGCAGCTGCCGCACCGCGTTGGGGCTGAGCTGGAGGCCGGTCTCGGTGTCCCGTGGCTGCCGGGACTTCTCGTAGACGATCGGGTGCAGCCCGGCCCGATGGGAGGCCAGGGCGAGGGTCAGCCCGGCGATTCCCCCGCCGACGATGGCAATACGTAAGGCGGTCATGGCTGAACGATCTTCCTTTCACACCCGGCGCGTTCAGGTGAAGGCATCCCCGGGCGTCCGGCGGTGCGGGGCACACACGCATCGAAGCGGCGGTCGGCGATGTCCTTGACAGTGCATCCGGCACTTCTCGCCGGAACGCCCTGGACCAGCATGCCTGCGGGCAGGCGCCAGCCGGCGAGAGCGCCGGACGCCGGCGCCACGCTCACCCAGCCGGGGAGAACCGCCGGCAGGGCACCGACCGGAGGGTCGAGCCGTATGAGCTCCAGCTGGGGGCGGATCCCGGGCGTCATGCGTCCGACCCGCGCGGCAGAAGCACCGGACGGCCGGGGCGCGGACGCCGTCGGCAACTCGACTGTCATGGCGCTCCCCAGCCCTGCCGGGATCCGGCCACTGAGCGCGGCAGGATGAACTGGCCCGCCATGGCGGTCAGTTCATCCCGGGCCTCGACGGAGAGCGGTAACTCGTCGGCCGCCGGCCGGGCGCACTCCGGTCGCCGGTATGCCTGCTCCTGGCAGCGCTGCCGCCCGCCCGCGCGCTCGTTCAGTCGACAGGCATGCTCCAACTCGGCATCTTCACAAGGTGGTTCGAGAAGCCGGGAAAGCCGGCCTGCGAATGGGGGGCTCTCGGCGGCGGCCCGGACCGTGGGCAGCGTCTTCTTCCCCCGCCGCAGATCGCTGCGCTCAGGTTCGCCGGTCTCTGCACGCCCGGGGACAGTGACAGCGGGGGACCTGTCTCCCTGCCTGTCAGGCGCGCGAATTTCCCCCACGGATTACTCCCCCGGAGCAGCCAGGACCTTGATCGACTGCCATTTATCGCAGAGCCCGTCGCGAATTGCAAAAGCAGTGGCTGGAGATCACATGCGGATCCAATTCCCTACACAACCCGCTTGTCCGATGCCTCGATATACACACTGCGGATTGACCCAGTCGTTCTGCACTGATGTCGATTCGGGCGACTATGAGTACGTGTTTCTGGGCTGGTTCATCGCCTCCATCTCCATGATCGGCGGGGCTTTCGGAACGGGGCTCGAGGAGTGCACAGCGGTACACAACGCCGCATACGGCCGACGCCACCGTGATCGTCAGCAACGGCTGAGAGACACCTCGGGCGCCACCGAGGACGGGAAGAGGACGGACCGGAGTGCGGCCGACGACTGATGCAGGCCCAGGCCCGGGTCTCCTGCTCGGAGCCGACTCGGGCCGCCTTCCCCGCATCGCCCGTCTGGGGGTATGCAACCTGGGGCCGCTGCGTCACTCAGCCGACCGGCCAACGCTCAACCGCCCCCGGAGCTTGTCCACCAGCCGGTACCTCTCCCGCTGCTCACGGGACTGGCGGTGCAGCTCCTCCGCCAGCCGCTGGGACCGCTTGTCCACGTCCAGCTCGTCCAGGATCCGGTCGATCTCGGCCAGCAGCGCTCCGTGCAGCTGCCACTGGCGCGGGTGTTCCTGCACCCCGTCGAGGAGCAGATGCGCGACGATCCCACGGCTGTGGCGGCTGGCTTCGAGCTCCCTGACGAGCCGTTCCTCGGCCTCCTCCGCGTTGGCGCTGACCTGCGTGGTGATCAGTACGGCGAAGCTCTCGATCGCACGGGCCATGTGCGTGAACAGCTCCCGCAGGGCGTTGGCGATGTCCGCAGGGAAGAGCGGCTCTTCCGTCCGCGCCTTGGCGAGATCCGTCAGAGTGCGGCACACCGTACGGAGCACCACCGCGGAGATCTCCAGCGTGTCCAGGCCGGTGCGCAGGACGACGCGGTAGAGCAGGCCCTTCTTGACGCGAGGGTTGAGCCGGAGGCTGTCCTCCGCCTGGCGCAGGGACTCGTCCACCTGGACGATGTCGTGATCCAGCCGCCGCGCCTGGTGCAGCAGCGCAGCGGCCTCCGCCACGGGGGTGTGGCCGCACACCACATCGCTGAGACTGAGCAGCAACCGCCGCATACGGCCGGCGAGATCCTCGATGGCCGCACTGGCGGGTTGCACCCAGACGGGTGGCACGAACAGGACGTTGAAAAGCAGTCCGACGACCGCCCCGATGAGGGTCTCGAGCACCCGGTCCCAGGCCGTCGCGGCGACCCGTGTCACACCCAGCACCAGCATGGCGCTGATGGCCACCTCGGGGACGAACTCACCGGCGCGTACAAAACGGCCGATCACCAGCGAGGCGAGAATGACCAGTCCCAGGCTCCACCAGGTCAAGCCCACCAAGGAGCTGAAGCCGATGGCGATGACCACGCCCGCCACGACCGCGTTCACTCTGCGCATGCCGGTGGTGAGGGTCGTGTACAGAGTGACCTGGACGACGAGCAGCGCGGTCAGAGGTGCGGTCAGCGGCGCCGGTTCACTGCTCAGCATCAGGGCTACGACGTAGGAGATCACGGCGGCTACGGTCGACCGGACCGTCTGCACGACCACGGGCTCTCTGTGCCGCCGGACGAGATCCAGCAAAGGGTCGGTAACTTCACGCACCCTTGAGCTCTTCCCCCTATTTCCGTACCACAGGCAACATCGGCAGGCCGACCACCCGTGCGCTCGCCCGTGAGGACGTCTTCGCGGACAGCGGACGGCGGACGGCTCTCGGCACCGAGAACCGGGCCGGCCGACTCACACGCTTGGAGGCCCTGTGCCCCTCACACTGCGGCGCCATGACTCGGAGCTCTGAATACCCTGATCCCGGGCTCTGGCGATAGGCCCCCGGCCGATGCCGCCGAATGCCGGACACAGCGGTGGGCGGCCGGAGGGCCGAGCGAGCAGAGTTAGCATGCGAGTGGTGGGGGTTCCTCGACCGTGGTCGGCCCACGCGGTGAGCACCTCGAAAGGAAATCCCATGTGGTGCTGTCGCAGGTCGCGCGGGACCGCCCACCGTTTGGCGCGCGCCGGCATTGCCCACTGTTCCCTGGCGCCGCGGGCGGCAGCCGATGCGACGGCCGCCTCGCCCGCAACGCAACCGTCTTCCCTCTGTGCCGCCTCGGTGGCGGCCCCTCGGTGCCGAGTGCCAAGCGGGTCCCACAAGCGGCGGTCAGCGGGCATCCACGCTGGAGGATTCCGATGATCGCGGCTTACGACCCCCGGCCGTTCCGCTGCGGTGGCCTGCCTGTACTCCGGCCTCACGATCCTGCGGCACAGGCATTGGTACGCCGCCTGGCGCGCCACCGACACAGGAGGTGCCTTCCGTAGTGGCCGACCACGACCGGTCAGGCCGGCCCCGCCCCGCCGAGCGCCTCGCCGCGTTCGTGGCCCTGGCGGCGCTGCCGGCAGCGCTGACCATCCTCCTCGTCGGAGCCGTCATGAACTGGGCAGCCCTGGTGGCGGCTGTCGTGGCATTGCTGGTCGGAGTGACGGCAGGCTGGCACGCGGTCTCGCGCAGAGGAACGCGACGGGCAGTGGCGGGCCTGGGCACCGTCCTCGCGCTGGCGCTGCTGGTGGCCGTCGTCCTCGCGGAGCTCAGCCTGCCGCGTCTCGCGGTGGTCCTCGTGCTGGCGGCGCTCTCCACGGCAGCGGCACGCGTCGCGCTGCGCCGGCACGGAAGATCCGTCGCGGCGGCGGGCAGACCCGCCGCGAAACCGGCCCACCCGGTCCTGCTGATGAACCCGAAGTCCGGCGGAGGCAAGGTCGAGCGCTTTGGCCTGGCGGACGCATGCCGCCGCCGCGGCGTCGAGGCCGTCCTGTTGAAGCCGGGTGAGGATCTGCGAGAGCTCGCCGAGCAGGCGCTTGCGCGCGGTGCCGATGCCATCGGCATGGCCGGCGGGGACGGCTCGCAGGCGATCGTCGCGGAGGTCACCGCGCGGCACAACATCCCGTACGTCGTGGTCCCGACGGGCACGCGCAATCATCTCGCGCTCGACCTCGGACTGGACCGTGACGATGTGGTCGGGGCCCTCGACGCGTTCGTCGACGCAGTGGAACGGCGGATCGACCTGGCGACCCTCAACGGCCGTGTGTTCGTCAACAACGCCTCGCTCGGCCTGTACGCGCACGTCGTGCAGTCGCCCCAGTACCGGGATGCCAAGCTCAAGACCGCCGCGGAGACACTCCCGGACCTCCTCGGTCCGGACGCGGTCGGGCCCGACCTGCGCTTCACAGGGCCGGACGGTGCCCCGCACTCCACGGCGCAGCTCATCCTCGTCTCGAACGGCCCCTACCAGCTCGACCGTCTCGAAGGCCGTGGCACCCGGGAGCGCATGGACTCCGGGAGACTCGGCGTGGTCACGCTCACGATCCGCGACGCCGCCGAAGCCCTTCAGTTCACGACCCTGCAGGCGGCCGGGCAGGTGCGACGGTTCCCCGGCTGGCTCCAGTGGACCGCGGAGCGATTCGAAGTGCGCTCCGGCGGCCCCGTGGCCGTGGGGGTCGACGGCGAGGCGTTGACGGTCGAGCCGCCGATCGTGTTCGCCACGCTCCCCGGGGCCCTCCGCCTGCGGCTCCCCCGGCACACGGTCGGTCTCTCCCCGGCGGGCCGGGCGGTGCACCTGTTCTCGCGGTCGACCGTCGCCGATCTCGCCGCCGTCTGTCTCGGCCGCCCGGCGGAACGGCACCGGCAGGCCGGCGCGACCCGCTGGAAGCCGGCGTGGCTGGACAAGGGTTCCCGATGACCGGGGGCGCGCGCAACGGGAGTTGAGCGCCCCATCCGTTCCGGTTCGCGCCCCTTGACCCGACTTCGGGGCCGGAGGAGCCTGAGAGGGCTCGACGGGACGCGCGGACATGAAGATGCCGCCGGCGCCCGCGGGCGGGGGGATTTGTGAGACTGAATGAATCGCTGAATGTTGCCGCGACGTGGGTCGGCACCACCGCGCTCGGTCCCGGCGTCCGCTCCGTCGTATGGGTGCAGGGCTGTCCCTTCAGTTGCCCCGGCTGTATGTCTGCGGACTGGATACCGCAGGTGCCCGCTCACTCGGCCGAGGCTGCCGGGCTGGCTGCGGAGCTGCTGGCCGACCCCGCAATCGACGGGCTGACGTTTTCGGGCGGCGAGCCGATGCAGCAGGCCGCAGGACTGGCGCAGCTGGCCAGGTGCGCCCGCCGCATCCGCGACGTCACCCTGGTCTGCTTCACCGGATACCGACTGGAGCGGCTGCGTGCCCGCCCGCCCGCACCCGGGGTGGCCGAGCTGCTCGCCGAAGTGGACGTGCTCGTCGACGGGCTGTACATCGCGGGGCGCGACGACGGGACCGGACTGCGCGGCAGCACGAACCAACGGGTGCACCATCTCTCCGGACGACTGGCGGACAGCGGCTACGACTTCACCGGCCGTGCCCGTACGGCCGAGATAGCCATGGACGGCCCCGAAGCGCTGCTCATCGGCGTTCCTCCGCCCGCCCTCCTCACCGTCTTCGACGCCGCCGTCGACCGGACACGCCGGGCACGGCGCGACAACGCCGCGCACACCAGGGGGGCACATGAGCGGTAGGAAGCGCATCCAGGTCGAAGAGTCGGAGTGGTACCGGCTGCAGCGCGAGGCATCCCGGCTCAAGGACATCCGACGGAGCCTGCCAGGACTGATCAAAGAGGTACGCCGCCAGACGCACGACGACCTGGAGCGGGTCTTCGGTGTCATCGAGGACCGCCAGCGCTCGGTCGAGCAGGTGGTGGAGGGTCTCAGCGAGCAGACGCGCCGCCTGGAGACCGAGACCCAGCAGCGCCTGCAGGCGCAAGCACGCCGCTGGGCCGAGGAACTCAGGGCCTCCGCAGGCGAACTGCGCAAGGAGACCCGAGTACATCTCGCCGAGCAGACACACAGGCTGCGGGGCGAGATCGCGGACGAGCGACGACGGCGCCAGGCGGATGTACAGCGCCTGGCGACCGAACTCGGCGAACTGGTCCAGGACCAGGAGCGAGCCGCCGTCATCGCCCGCGACGCTCTCTCCGACGCACGCGCCATGCACCGGCTGATCCGGGACACACTGCCGCACCAGCGGTACGCCGCCGGACGCCTCGCCAGTCTGGAGCAGCACCTCGACCGCGCGGACGGAAATATCGCGCAGGCCAGGTTCGACGCAGCCCTGGCCACCGCCCAAGGCGCATATCAGGAGCTCAGCGAACTCCGGCTGGACCTCGAGGAACGCGACCGCGAGCAGCGCTACCTGCAGGTGCAGGCCAGTGAGCGGATCCTGGTCGTACAACTGCAGACCAAAAGCAGTGCCTCGCAGCCGGTGTACGGACCCGAAGGCGAGGTGTTCGGCGATGTGGACCTCGATGTCGACTACTGGTCGCGCGGCGAACTGACGGCGCTGCGAGCGGAGACCACCGCCCTCGAACAGCGCATCAAGGACGAGAACCAGCCCCTGGAGGCGCAAGAGCTGCGCGATATCGTGGAGCACAGGGCACCGGCCCTCGAGCAGCGCCTCGCGGCGATCGTCGGACGGGCCGGTCAGCGGCTGATCGCCTCCCAGCAGCGCGTGAACCTGGCCGAGGCCGTCGTGCAGACCCTAGAAGACATGACCGCCTATGAGCTGGACGAGGTCACCTACCTCGGACAGGACCAGCGGGAGGCGTACTTCGCCAAGCTCGTCCACCGCAACCGGAACGAGATGGTCATCGAAGTCGCTCCCGCCGAGGGCGACTCGGGCGGGTCAGTGCTGCGCGTGCTGTCGTACGACCACGACACCGCGGCCCGTGACGAACTGGACGACCGGGGACGAGCACTGAGCCGGCAGCTGCAGGCGCACGGTATCCGGGCCTCCGAACCGCAGGCCGAGGAAGGAGACCCTGACCCCCTGTACCGAGACTTCAAAGCACTCGGACAGGCACCGACGCAGACCCAGGGCCAGGCGCTGCCGAGCACCGCCACGGAAAGCTGAAGCGGGCGGACCCGGAAATGTCGGTGCACGGCCGTTACGGCCCTCTCGTCCACGGCCCCCTCGTCGAGCGCCTCGAAGGGTTCCGGCTGCCCGTCGGCGACTCGCTGTTCATCGTGCACGGCCGCGGCATGGACGACGTCTTCGTCGGTCACGACTACCGCGGTCGGGGCATCGAGGAACTTCTGTGGGAACTGCTGCACGCGGCGGGCTTCGAGCGGGTCGTGTATTCGACGCTGTCCCGGCCGCTGTACTTCAGGGACACGCGGTCGCGGGATCTGTCCCGACGGCGCAAACCGGCACCCGCGGCCACCGGCCGCAACCTGATGCGTCCCGAGTTCCGCGGCCCGCTCGGCCGGCGGCTCCTGCCCGAAACGGTGGCCGGCTCGGGGGACGTGCCCAAAGTGCCCTCCCCCGACCCAGGCGCCGTGTATCCCGCACCCGTCACACTGACCGACCAGCACCGTGTGATGATGCTCGACCACTTCATGCGGCAGAGCGGGGTTCGCACCGCCGTCGTCCTCAGCCACGCCGAGGAGTCCCTGCGCTACGACCGGGCGGATCGAGCCCTCGCCGGAGCGCTCGCGGGCTGGGCGGAGCACCACGACGACCACAACCTCTGCGTCCTCCTCTTCCGTAAACACACGCTTGAAGAGGTGCAGCAGTTCGTTGCCGACCTGCGCAGTGTCCCGCGGCTGGAGAGCTACCTGCACGACCAGCGGCAGCGTTCCACCGGCCGCGCCACCGCGGCGATCGGCCATCCGCACGCAGCGGAACTGGACCGGCTCGTCCATGCCACGCGGATCAGGAACGGGCTGCGCATCGGCGACTGGCGTGAACTTCCGCTCGTCGTCCGGGCCATGGCTGCCGAGCCGATGCCGGCCAAGAACTGGCAGTCGCTGCTGCGGCGACTGGCCGACGAGAAACACCCGCTGCGCCTCGCCGAACTGCGGCAGCGACAGTGGGTCGGCGGCAGCACCCAGGACGAACTCAGCGTCTCGGACCGCATCGACCGGATGGTGGGCCTCGGCTCGGTGAAAGAGCATCTGGAGGACCTGCGCTGGCGTGTCACCACGGACGCCGCACTGCGCGCCCGGGGTCTCGGCCTCGACGCGGAGCCCGGCTCACCGCATCTGGTGTTCACCGGCAACCCCGGCACCGGCAAGACCACAGTCGCACGCCTGGTCGGCGAGATCTACCGCGACCTCGGCCTGCTGCGCCGAGGGCATCTCGTGGAGGCCGAGGTCCCGGACCTGGTGGCCGGCGTGGTGGGCCAGACGGCGATCAGGACCAACGAGACCGTGGACCGGGCCCTGGACGGAGTGCTGCTCATCGACGAGGCGTACCGGCTCAGCGACCAGAGCGGCCGCGGCTTCGGACAGGAAGCCATCGACACACTGCTCAGCCGTATGGAGAACGACCGCGGCAGATTCGTACTGATCGTCGCCGGCTACCCCGACAAGATGGAGGAGTTCCTCGGCTCCAACCCCGGCCTGCGCAGCCGGGCCTCCGCCGCCAACATCATCCACTTTCCCGACTACGAGCCGCCCGAGCTGCATGCCATCCTCCTCGCTCGGATGCGCGACCTCGGCCTGAGCTGGACCCCGGAGCTGGAGGACCGGCTGCGCGAGGTCACGCAGGGCATGCACGCCACACGCGGCGCGGACTTCGGTAACGGCCGGGCCATGCGCGACCTCGCCGACGAGCTCAAGACACGTTGGGCACGGCGCGTACGGGCAGTGGTGAGCGAGCCCATGGAACCGGGGGATCTGCCCGACAGGTACCGGACCCATCTGCGGCAGCCCACTCCCCCGGTCGATGAACTCCTCGCCGAACTCGACGGTTTGGTGGGGCTCGATCCCGTCAAGGAACTGATCCGGGATTTGGCGGGACGGCTGCGGCTACGCCGGCAGCAGGGCAAGGAGTCCTTTCCGCCGCCCCATCTGCTGTTCGTCGGTCCGCCCGGGACCGGGAAAACAACCGTGGCGCGACTCGTCGGTGGCCTCTTCCACGCACTCGGGCTGCTCAACCGCGGACACATGATCGAGGTCACCCGGGCCGAACTCGTCGCAGGCTACGTCGGACAGACGGCCCTCAAGACGAAGGAGGCGATACGGTCCGCTCTCGACGGAGTGCTGTTCATCGACGAGGCATACAGCCTCTCCCGCCGTGAGCACGGCGGAGACTTCGGCACGGAAGCCATCGACACCCTGACACGCGAGATGGAGGACCTGCGCGGCCGCCTTGTGGTCGTCGCCGCCGGATACCCGGCGCCGATGGACGACTTCCTCGCCGAGAACCACGGACTGCGCTCCCGGTTCACAGAACGGGTGATCTTCCCGCACTACTCGGGGCCCGAACTGGTCGAGATCCTTCGCCGCACGGCCGAGCAGCAGGGGTACGTCCTTCCCGCGCCGGTGGCCCGGCGGGCACGGACCTGGCTGGATCGCCAACGCGTCGCGCACCCCCGGGACTTCGGTAACGGAAGAACCGTACGAGTTCTGCTGGACCGTATGGAGGCACGCCTGGCCCGGCGCCTCGGTGGCGGCGAAGGCCCCGTCACCGGCCCCCTCGCCTTCGCCCCGGAGGACGTGCCCGATGGCGACGACTGATTCCGTCACTGCCACCGCGCCCCTGGCCGACGAAGCGTGTCCTGTCTGCGCCGCGCCGATCGGCGACGAGCCGGAGTGCGGCAGCTGCGGCTGCATGCTGAGCGGGAAGCTCATCCTCGGCCGCCTCACGCCGAAGATCCGGAACGACATCGACGATCGGCTCGCAGCAGCCCGACGCCGCTTCGACCTGACCGCCGCGGCCCGTGCGTCCGGCGCGCCGTGGCGGACGGATCTCGTACGGCTCGACCGGATGGAGGCCCTGGTTCGGGAGGGGCCGCCGCCGCCGGGCGAACGGGAGGACGTGCTGCGCGAACTGGAAGAGGAGGGGAAGCGGCCGGCTGCCGTCTCGCCCGACAGCGCCGGCAGGCCGAGCGATGCGGCCGGCGCACGGACGCTGCGGGATCTGGCGCGCGCGGCCCTCGCCGCCGGGTCCGGGCACTCGCCGGATGTCACGCTCGCCGAGATCACGGCGAGCGGGCTGACAGCCACCGTATTCGGCCGGGGGCAGGACGGCGAGACCACCGAGCGGGCTGATGTGCGCACCTGGAGCTGGGCCGAGCTGCTGGCCGGGCTGCCGAAGGACCCTGATGCGGCGCTGTTCATCCTCGCGGGCGGCATCGGGCACGGGACGGGACCGCGGGCAGGTACGGACGCTCTCGTCATACCCGAGACACTCGAGCACATGGCGGAGCGGACCGTCCTGGTGAACCGTGTATCCGGCTGGACCGTGCCCGAGTCTCTGCTCGGACTGCTGGAGCAGCGGCTGCCGGACGCCGAATCCGTACGGCTGCCGGGCGAGGCGCCGCCGCCGGACACGATGCGGCACGCTGACGGGTTCACCGCGGCGGCCTGGGAACAGGACGCGGACGCCGTGCGGCTCGCGGGCGGCGGCGCGGACGGCTCGGTCCGCATTTGGCGGCTGTGGGACCCCGAGCCGTTCGAAGTCCGGTCCCTGCACCAAGGCCGGGTGACCGCCGTCGACATCGCCGACGAGGGCAGATCGGTGGTGAGCGGAGGCAAGGACGGTGCCGTACGGCTGTGGTCGTTCGGCGGCTCCGGGCGAGCGCGGACACTGGCCCGGCACCAGGGCTGGGTCGATGCCGTACGGATCCGGGCCGGCGTCGTGTTCAGCCTCAGCGACGACGGAATACGCAGGTCCACACTGTTCGCGGAACCGAACGACGCCGCCACCCCGTTTCCGCTGCGCGTCGCCTGGTCGTCGGCCGCGGCCCGGCTGGCGGTCACCTCCGACGCCCGGATCCTCGTGGTCGGCGGCGCCGGGGAGGCGGTCGTCCGGGACGGCACAAGCGGCACCCGGCTGTTCTCCGTGACCACCGGCTCCACCGTCACCGCCCTCGCCCTGGACGCCGGGGACCGGCTCCTCGCCATCGGCTGCGCCGACGGCACCATCCACATCCACGACCTGCACGAACGCGACCCAGTCGGCCGATGGACCGGCCACAGCGGCCCGTTGCGTGCCCTCGCCTTCGGGCCCGGCGGGTCCCTGGCGGCCGCCGACGACACCGGAGGCATCCGGGTGCGCAGCGCCGACCCGCGCGGAGCGCCGCCCGGCGAAGTCCAGAGCCTGGCCGTGGGGGCGCACTCAAGCCCGGTGCGTGCACTGGACTTCAACCGGCTCGGAGAACTTCTGAGCGCGGACGGCGACGGGCTCGTTCGGGCCTGGCGCCTCCCGCGCCTGCACTGACACCGGTACCGACTCTGCCCGAAAGGAGGGCGCCGTGACCGAAGGCTTCCTGACCTCGGCCTTCAAGCACCAGCGGCCCCAGCTCGAAATGCGCCTCGACGACAACGCAGGCGCGGACACCGTGACCGCGGCCCTGCGCGAAGTCCTGGAGCGCCTCGACGCGGCGTCCTACGGCGCCTCGTACCGGGCGCCGGGACAGGCCCCGGACAGCACGCTTGCGGACGCCGCCCGCCAGCAACTCGTCGCCACCGTGGATCTGCTGCGCGCCGCCGTCGTCGGCACGCTCTCCACCGTGCGCGCCCCCGCCGTACCCCCGCCCAGACCCCGTCCGCCGGCGCGCCGCTCGCCGTTCCCGCGCATCGCCTTCCTCGGTCTGGGCGGCGACGACGAGGACAGCCACGAGGCAGAGGCACGAGAACTGGAGGAACAGCGCCGACGACAGCCGCCGCGCCCGACCGTGCACACGCTCTCGCTGCTCGACCACGTGCAGGCCGCCATGGAGGCCGCGGACCGGCTGCTCGCCGAGGCCGAGCCGCCGCCCCCGGAGCGCGTGGCGCTGCCATGGTCCGAGGACGCGGAACTCCTCAATCTGATCAGGGACTTGATGGCAGCGCATGCCGAGTGGGACGGCGAACTCGCGCTGCGCCACATCGACCGGCTGCGCAAGAACCTGGCGCTGCTGCACGACATCAAAGTCGTCGACTTCGACGGAACCAACGAGAGGCTGTTCGCCTTCGGTATCCATCCTGATCCGGAGCAGCAACGGGTCGTGACCGTACAACCGGCCCTGGTGACGGCGGACGGCCGGGTACTGCGCCGGGGAGAGGTCCATGAGCCCGCCCCGGCGCCGCCGGGACCACCGGGCGGCGGGGCCCCTGCCCCTGCCCACGAGCGCCCGGACCACGGGGAGCAGGGCGACGAGCACAAGGAGCGCAACAATGGCTGACACGTCCGGCACCGTAGTGGTGGGCTTCGACCTCGGGCACGGCGAGAGCGCACTCGCAAAAGCGCACACCAGCACGACGCTGGCGCCCGAAATCGTCGACATCGGATCCACCGGAGGCGGCAGGCAGCATGTCACCGTGGTCGCGGAGCACCCCACCCGCGGTGTCCTCGTCGGCAGGGAGGCTGCCGAAGCCAAGGGCGTCACGTCGCTCTATCTCGCCTTCAAGTCGCCCGAATTCGGCCGTGAGGAAGTTCGCCACCCTGTTCTTCTCTTCGTGGCCAAAGTGAAGGCGGATGCCGTCGCCCGCGACGGTGAACTGGGCGACAAGCGCCGGGTGCGCTGGGTGTTCGGAGCGCCCTCGGGCTGGAGCGGTGACCTGCGCCGCGCCTATGCGGACCTGCTGAGGTCCGCGGGCCTGCAGCATGTGGACGTGGTCCCCGAGTCGCGGGCCGCCATGCTGTATGCCCGAGAGTCCATGGACATCACCATCGGCCAGGACCAGTTGTCGGGAAGCATCGTCGTCACGGACGTCGGGTCCTCCACAACCGACTTCACTCGCGTTCTCGGCTATCACACCGGACCACCCATCGACACCGGCGTCCAGCTCGGCGCCGGGCTCATCGACCGGACCATCCTGGAGCGCCAGCTCGAACGGCACTCCGAGCGCAAGGCACTGGAGGAGTTGCTCCACAACAACCGACTGCTGCGGCTGAGACTGGAGCTGCTGTGCCGGGAGGTGAAGGAGATCTACTTCCGCACCGACCCCAGCCGATTCGCCGACGACCCCGACGCCACGGTGGGCGGAGTCCACCGGGTCCAGATCGACAAGAAGTCGTTCTACTTCGACATCGAACTGACGGCAGCCGACATGGAGGCCGTGCTGGACGCGCCCCAGCCCAGTCTTGAGGGCCGCTCCTGGCGGCAGGCTTTTCGCGACGCCCTGGACGAGGTCGCCCAAGAGGTGGGCGGGCAGCCGGACGCCGTACTGCTCACCGGAGGGGCATCGCGCATGCACTTCGTGCAGGAGCAGACCCGGGAGGTGTTCGGGGCGGACAGGGTGCTGCTCGGCCTGGAACCGGAGGTGGCGATCGCTCGCGGACTGGCGCTGGCCGGCCGGATGAGCCTGCGGGCCGCGGGCTTTCGGGCCGACATCCGCAAGCTCCTCGAGGGCGACCGGATCGGATCGCTCGTGCAGGACAGGCTGCCGTCCCTGGGCGCGAAGCTGGGTGAGGCGGTGGCGGACGGAATGACCGAACGGCATGCGATCCCCGCCTTCCGGCGCTGGCAGGCCGGTCACATCGCGACGCTCAACGACATGGCGGCGGGCATCACTTCGGCTCTGCACGCCGAGCTGACCGATCCCGACAACCCGCGGCTCAAGCAGGTGATCACCGACTGGCAGAACGAACTGCGCCCCGACCTGGAGGAGTTGACCAGGCCCATCTGCCGACGCTGGCACATTCCGCCGTCAGCGATGGCACTGCCCGCCGTGGAGGTGAGCGGCGGGCAGCTGGAGGTGCCGTTCGACTCGGCCGCCGCCACGCAGGTGCTGGACAATATCGCCAAAGTCATGAACGTGGTCGTCGCCGGAGTGGTCGCGACGACCCTGTTCGGTGCCGGCACCGCCATCATCGCCGCGACCGGGCCGTTCGCCGTGATCATCGCCTTCGTCGTGGTGCTGGTCGGGCTCAGTGAGGGCAAGGAAGCGGCGATGCGCAAGGCGCAGGAGGCCAATATTCCGATGTGGATGCGCAAGGTCGGCGGCGAGAACCGGCTCGTCAACAAGCTGCGTCAGGGGGCAGGGCCCCAGGAGGCGCAGCTGGCGGCGGCGTTCAGCGCGCAGTTCCTGGACGACGGTGGGCAAAAACTCATGAGTGAGATCGCCAAGGGCATCGCCGATGACCTCGACGCCCTCGCCGAAGCGGCGGAACTGCTCGTCTCCTGAGCAACGGGCTGCTCCTCGTGATACGCCGCTCAGCGACGCCCGGCCGGGTCCTCGCCGCTCCAGGCGACGACAGCCCGGCCGGGACCGGTGGCCCGGTCGCCGGCCTCCAGCGCGCTGCTCAGAGCCGTGTCGACCTCGCGCAGCCGCGTCTCGATGCCGTCGATCAGCACGCGGGCCCGCTCCAGAGCGGTGAGGTGGCTGCCGTCCGCCTGGGCGGCATCCTCGAACGAAGCCATCGCCTCCATGAGTCGCCGGTTGGCGTCGGCATGAGCACCCAGTTCCGCCAATCGCACCTCGTGCTCCGCCAGCCGGGAGGAGGCCGCGGTCACGTCCGCTTCGGCGCCCGCCAGCGACTCCTCCGCCGCGGCCAGTTCCGCCTGTTTGCGCGCGGCCCCTTCCAGCGCCGTACACACCGAGGGGGCGAGTCGCGACAGCTGATCCTGTGTCAGCCGAAGAAGCTCGGCACTTCCGCGCTCCAGGGTCGGCTCTGTACCGTTCGCCCGCTCCCGCAGCAGCAGAAGTCGTTCCTCGACGACGCGGCGCTGCCCCTCGACCTCGTCAAGTACCTCGACCAGCCGTTCCAGGCGGCGCAGTTCGGCTACTTGCGCCCGCAGCGCCTCGTGTTCCGCGAGCCGGTCCCGCAGCTCGGCCTCGTCCTTGGCCGCCGCGTCCATCTGCTGCCTGCACGCGGCAATCCGCTGCCGCACCTGCGCAATCTCACGCTCCCGCTGCTCGACGTACTCCCCCACATCCGGGCCCGGATCCGCTGCCGCGAGCAGCCCGGGTACGGCCCGCGACACGGCCTCGGTCTCACTGAGCGCGTCATCCAGGAGAAACACCGCCTCGACGGGGGCCGTCGCGGACTGCTCCCGTGACAGTCGGCCCATGGCCTGGGCCGACCACGTCAGGCTCCAGCGCAGGGCGTGGAGGGCGTCGAGGTCGTCACCGCGCTCCACCGCCTCGGCAAGCCGTTCCTTCGCTTCCTCGCTCAACGTCCTGCCTCCGTAGTCGTCACGCCGCGGCCGACGGGCCCGCCGAGCGGCAGCAGAACAGACTCCCCGCCTCCCACCGGACGGAGGACCAGCACTCCGAACCCGGTTCCCGCCGGATGCAGTCCCACGTGGACACTGCCCGCAGGCAGTCCAGGGCACGGCAGTTCGAGGACTCGGTACGGCCCCTGCCCGTACTCCTGTACGTCGATCCCGAGCCGGAAGCCGCTCGCCGTGGGCATGTCCACGGTCAGGGGTTCGCCTCCGGCCGTCACCGTCATGGGCACGGCCGCTCCGGTCACGGTGAGCGGGATGCGCACTTCCGCCGGCCTGCCGCGGCGGAGCCGGTGGGCGAACAGGCTCAGCGAGTGCCGGGCCGTCTCGGGCGCCCGGACCGCGCCTTGGGCGATCCGCAGCGCGCCGAGCGCTGTCGCATGAGGATCGAGCACCTGCGGGCCCGGCTCCGGCACGGGGTCACGGAGTGAGTCCCGTACGGCGACGAGCGCCAAGGGATGGGCGTTCAGGTCACCACTCACCAGGACTCGGTGCTCTGCCGACGGCCGGGGACCGGGGGGACACCGGTCGAGAAGGCCCGTGACCGTAGCCCGAAGGGCCTCCGCGACCGATTCGAAGTCATCGATGACCGCTCCGGCC
The DNA here is from genome assembly GCF_026341125.1 of Streptomyces sp. NBC_01142. Lineage (NCBI taxonomy): Bacteria > Bacillati > Actinomycetota > Actinomycetes > Kitasatosporales > Streptomycetaceae > Streptomyces > Streptomyces sp. NBC_01142. The sequence continues at coordinate 3,088,312 of NZ_JAPEOR010000001.1, read as the reverse complement.
GTCATGGTCCTGCGTCCCTCCGCGGTCTCACAGGCATGCACCGGGGCGGCTCGGTAGCGCGGAAAGGTCCTTGCACGGGCGAGCAGCAGAGCGGCCCTTCGCCCACGGTCACTCCCGGCATCCCGATGGGCCCGGGCGAGGGCCACCAGCTCGGCGCCATCGCCGGATACGGGACGGCTCTCGGTGGCGACGAGACCGACGGAAGGACCGGAGACGCGGCACAGCCCCGCGCCGACCTCGTCCGTGCCGATGCGCAACACCAGCCGGTCGGGGCATGCGGCGGGAAGGTCCTGAGCGCCGCACGCCGCGGCGGCAACCGTCTGAGGCACGAACTGACGTAAGGGAAACCCACGTTGGGCGACCAGCTCGCCGTGCAGCGCCTCCCGCCGCGCGGCACCGTCGCCGTCGCCGTCGAACCAGCTGTCCGGAACAGCGAGTACGAGACTCTCGACCCGCTCCGGAGCCCGGCGCAGAATCTCTCCAAGTCCCCTTGGCGCGAACTCCGGCGGCCGATCGCCGTCCGTGTCGCCTGTCACGACCGTCCCCGTGCCGACGTCCATGCCCACGAACACGGCCCCACCGCCCGCCCGCCGCCCCGCGCACCCGCGCGCCTTCTGTTTGGCCCGTGTTGCTCGCGCACTCACCGGTCCCGCCCAGATTACCGAGCGGCGGCCAGCTTCCGGCACTTTCCAGGAAGATGGCCTCATTTCAGAATCCGTGCCGATGATACGGACTACACTCGTGGCGCACTTCGGCCGAGGGGGCCGACACCGGGGCGACGGGGGCGGGCGTATGAGCGATCTGGTGCGGTTCGAGACGCGGGACGGCTCGGCGATGATCGTGGAGGTCGAGGACAGCGCGCCGGGGCTGGAGAACGTTTCGCGCAACGACAACGGCGTACTGGAGGCCGGCCGACGTCTCGACCAGATTCTTTCCGGAGCCCGGCCGACCATCGAAGCGGTGCTCGGGCTGCTGAGGGGACTGGCGCCCGACGAGTACGAAGTCGAGTTCGGCATCAAGCTCAACGCCGAGGCGGGCGTGGTGGTCGCCAAGACCGCCACCGAGGGGCATTTCAATGTGCGCCTCGCCTGGCAGCGGTCAGAACGGCGGGATGCCGACGGGCAGGCCGGCGCCACCGGGACAACCGGCTCCCCTGCTCCCGCAGCCACCGGCTCCACCGTGCCGGAGTGACCCGGCATGGTGCTCTGGGAGAAAGCACCCTGGCTGGTGAGCATCCGACGAGCGCATGACCGGGCGCCCAACGGCGCAGGTGTGCTCGTCACCGACCGTCATGTGCTGACCTGCGCCCATGTCACGGTCCCGAACAACCGCCGGCAGCCGCCCGAGGGTCCCCTCTTCGTTCACTTCCACCACGCAGACCCGCACGAACCCATACCCGCCGTCGTCGTCGAGGGAGGCTGGCACCCTCAGGACAGCGTCCTGCGAACGGGCGACCTGGCCGTACTGGAACTGCAGACCCCGCTGCCGGGAACCGCCGCCACCGCGCCCCTGGTATCCACCGAAAACGGGGTCTGGGGCCACCGCTTCCACGTGTACGGCTACCCGGAGGGCGATCACAGAGCGGGCGGCGTATCCGCGAACGGCACGATCAGCGGGCGGGCGGGGCCGGACTGGATCCAGCTCGAGTCGACGTCCACGCTCGGTCATGGTCTGGCCCCCGGCTTCTCCGGTTCGCCCGTGTGGGACATCACGCTCGGGGGTGTCATCGGCATCGTCGCCGCCCGTGACAAGCCCGGCGAGAAGCACGATCCCAGAACCGGGTACGCGATCCCCGTGGAAGCGCTCGCCGGATTCTGGCCGCCGCTGCGGGAGTTGATCCGCAAGCCGGTCGCCGAGGAACAGCGCGCCGAGGTCGAGAACCTGCTGGCGCTGCCGCTGCGGCCGGACGGAGAGCTGCCCAGGATCCGCGATGTCCGCATCTACGACATCGGCGTGACGCCCTCCAAGAATCTGGCACACGACCCGGACCCGCCCTATGTGCCCCGGCAGATCGAAGACGGGCTCCTCAAGAGCGCCCTGGACACCCAGCCGTTCATCCTGCTGGCCGGGGAATCCAAGGCCGGCAAGTCCCGCACTCTGATCGAACTGCTGCGTCACGCGTGCCCGGACGCCCGGCTGATCGTTCCCAAGGACACACCTTCGGCGCCCGGCGATCTCGGCAAGTTGTCGCTGCCCACCGGCGGGGACCGTGCGGTGCTCTGGCTCGACGACATCCACGAGTACCTGCGGCCGGGCGGCGTCGACCTGAAGGTCCTCGAAGCCTTCGCACGGCACCAGCCGGCCGTCACCGTGGTCGCCACGATCACCTCCGAGGCGTACAGCCGGCTCAAGGCCCCCAAGGGGGAGGTGAATCGCGCGGCACGTCAGGTGCTCGGCAAGGTGAAGCCGATCATTCTGCCCCGTCTGCTGCGCGACGAGGACCGAGCCGAGGCACAACGCCTCTATGAGCAGGAGGACTTCACCGACCGTGGCATCGGCGAACAGATGATCGCCGCGCCCCTCCTGGAGGATCGGCTCAACGGGGGCAGGGAGGAGTGCCCCGAAGGCTGGGCCGTGGTGCGCGCAGCCGTCGACTGGCAGCGGATGGGGTGCGAGGCGCCGCTCACCAAAACCGCCCTGCGCCAACTCTTCGTTCACTATCTGGCGGCGGGACCGAGTCACCGGGCCGCGACGGACGCCGCTTTCGACACCTCGCTGGACTGGGCGACCAGGAACGTGGCCGGCAGCATCGCCCTGCTGAGCGAGTACCTGGGGGGCGGGGACGACGGCGAGAACCACTACGAGGCATTCGCCTATCTGCCGGCCTACGTCGACGCCCGCGGCGACCCGGAAACCACACTCGTCCCGCGCTTTGCCTGGGATTACGCGGTGCAGTACGTACCGCCCGACGACCTGCTCGGTATCGCCTTCGCCGCGTTCACCCGCGAGGAGCCGGACATCGCCGTCAGCGCCCTGGAGCGCGCCCACGACAGCGCGGCACGCCGCGAAGTCGTCGCCTGGGCGGCTCTGATCCTGGGCGAAGTGGCGATGCGCAACGAGGACCTCGAACGCGCCAGGACGTTGCTCGAACAGGCCCATGCCTCACAATCGCCCGACGTTGTGCCGCTGGCGCAGGTCGACCTCGCCGCCCTGTTCCAACTCGTCGGAGAGACCGAGGACGCGCAGCACATGCTGGAGTTGGCGCTCGCGTCCCGCGACCCGCAAGCGGCGCCGCTGGCCCAGGCCAGTCTGGGCGGGCTGCTGCTCGCCCAGGGGGAACTCGACCGCGCACGCGAACTCCTGGAATCCGCGGTCAACTCGGGAGACCCGCAAATCGTCCCGCTCGCCGCCGCGAACCTCGGCGGACTGATCGTGCAGCGCGGTGAGATGTCCACGGCGCGTGCACCCTCCCAGGACAAGCGCGAACCGTCCGGACCGCACACAGCACCCACCTCGCCGGGACACCCGGGCAGCGCCGGCGGCGGACCTCTGAGCCTGCCGCGCGCAGTCCGTGAATCGGCGATCTCCCAGGCCGTGCCACTCGCACAGGCCAACCTCGCCGCACTCCTGATCGACACGGGCGACCTGGAACGCGCCGGCGACCTCCTGCACGCCGCCATATCCTCCGCCAACCCCCTGGTCGTACCGCTGGCCCAGGCCAGTCTGGGCGGGCTGTTCATCCAGCAGGGCGACTTCGACCAGGGCCGCGAGCTCCTCGAATCCGCCGTCCGTTCGGACAACCTCTTCGCAGCGCAGCATGCCGAGGTCACCCTCGGCTGGCTGCTGTGTCTGCAGGGTGAACCGGAGCAGGCCGGGGAGCACCTGGAGCGCGCCCTCGGTTTCAGCAATCCGGAAGCAGTGCTGCGCGCCCGTTGCCTGCTGGGCACAGTCCGGGCGACCGAAGGGGATCTCGAGGGCGCCGTCGAAGCACTCCAGATGGTGGTCGACTCCGGGCATCCCGGGTGGGCGGTGGCCGCCCGGGCCGATCAGGCCATGTACTGGGCGCAGGCCGGCGAATACGAGCAGGCCCGTGCCGCATTCGCCGAGATCGCCGGCTCGAACCACCCCGAACAGGGACCACGCGCCGCCGACCTGCTCGGTGACGTGCTGGCCGCCCAGGAGGACTGGGCGGGTGCCGAAACGGCGTACAGGGGGGTCATCAACTCCGGCCACCCTGTGTGGGCCTCCATCGCTCGGATGGACCTTGCAGTGATGCTCACCAGGATCGGCGACGAGCGAGGCCTCGTTATGCTGACCCGAATCGCGGACTCCGGCGAGACGGACCAGGGCCCGCGCGCCGGGGATCTGCTGGGCGACGCGCTGGCCGCCCGGGGCGACTGGACCGGAGCGGAAGCGGCTTACCGGAAGGCAATCGACTCCGGGCACGAGCACTGGGCCGCGGTCGCCCGGGTGGACCTCGCACTGATGCTGGCGGACATCGACGAGATTCCTCGGTCCGCGGCCCTGCTGGCCGAGGAGGCCGAGACGGGGTCGTCGCTCGCCGACATCGCCGCGGGCTTCCTGGGCATCCTGCGCATCCATCAGGGTCATGCCGACGAAGGCCGTGAACTCCTCGAGCGGGCCGCTGCATCGGAGTCGGCCGAGGCTGTGGACCTGGCCGGTATCCAGCTCGCGAAGCTGGCGGCCGACGCGGGTCGGCTGGACGAAGCGGCAGCGCGTTTCCAGGCCCTGCTGTCCTCCGACAGTGGCGTCGCGGCCGAGATGGCCCCGCTGGCCCGCGCCCACCTGGGCGCACTTCGGCTGCGCCGGGGCGAGGTTGACGCGGCTCTGGAACTGCTCGACGAAGCGGCCGCCTCCGACCGCCCCGATGCGGCGGCGATCGCCCTGATGGGCCGCGGTGAGTATCTGCTGGACGCCGGGGACTCCGCTGTCGCCCAGCAGTACCTGCATGCCGCACTTGACATGGACGACCCGGAAGTCTCACCCAAGGCCCTCGCCCTCATCGGGGTCGCCCTGCTCGCCGAAAACGACCTCGAGGGAGCACGGGAGGCGCTCACGGAGGCGCTCGCCTGCGAGGTGGCCGCGATCGAACCACTGGTCAGGCGCTACCTCGGCAGTGCGCTGGCCCAGCTCGACCGCTGGCCCGAGGCGCAGGAGGTACTACTGCCACTGGCCCGCTCCGACGACAGGGAACACCGGCCACAAGGTCTCGTCGTACTCGGCCAGTTGGCTGTCCTGGGGGGACGGCCCGACGAGGCACGGGAGTACTTCGAGGAAGCCGCCGCCTCGGTCGACATGGACGCCAGGGCCCAGGCGCTGCTGGCAATGGAGGATTCGGGACATGCGGTCGGACACCGGCCCCCGGCGCGTGCCCTGCCACCGAGCAGCAGTCCCTGGGACGAGCCTGCTCCAGAGTTCGCAGCGACGACATCCGGCAAGGCGGACCGGATGACCGATGCCCCGGTCGCGGCCCCTGCGGCCGCCCCTGCCCTCGGAGCGAAGGGGACGGCTGTCCTGCCCCGGCTCCCGCTCGCCCTGCTCGTCCTCTTGGGTCGGGCCGCCGAAGGAGAAGGCCTGCCCGGCGAAGCGCGTTACTGGTTCGACAAGGCCATCGCCGGCGACCAGGATGCGGATGACACCGTACTGCGCCGGGCCAGGACCCTCCTCGCGGAACTACCCACCGAACAGGCCCGGGACGCAATTGCGGGTTCGGACGACTGATCAGCCCGCCGGCACCCGCTCTGCCGAGGTGGCCGAGCTCGGCTGTGCCGGCCCGGCGGAGGTCAGCCGCCTCATGGCGCGTGCTCCCTTGCCGGACAACGTGAACGGCTTGTCGGGCGTTCGGTTCTGGTGTCGGCGCCAGCCTGCTGAGCCCGCCCGGTGCCCGGGTGTGATACTGGTGAGCTCGCCTATTCAACTATCGCCAGTTGTCGGCCTTGGCGGGACTCTTGGTGACCCTATGTGATCTTCGGTGGGGTGCCGACGCCACGCTCGTCCGGCCGGAGTGGCACAGCTTCGTGGCGGTGACTATGCCTGGTGGGTCAGGTAGTGGCAGATGTTCCTTAACGGGTCACACGCCGCGCTGGTGTCGGTGGTCGCCCGCTGCTTGGGGCCGGCGCGCCGCTGCCGCTGAGGCGGGCCGGCCCTGGCCGGCGCGCCTCAGCGGATCGGGGCGATGCCCGGGCGGTCGATCAGAAGTGCGGGTCGAGCAGCGAGCCGAAGGTGTAAGTGCGCGCCGGCTGGCGGAAGCTCGGTTCGATGAGGTACGCCGTCTCCGAACCGGGCTTGGACAGGCTGGACGTCTGCTCGTAGTAGCCGTTATGGGGGACGATGCAGTCCCTCCACGTGTAGGTGCCCGTGGCCAGGTAGATGTCGCGGGTCGGCGTGCGGCTGCCCCCGAGGATCTGCGTCCACGTGTAGGTGCCGCTGGCCAGGTACATGCTCCTGGTGGTGCACGCGCTTACGTTTGCCCCACTCGGTTCGCCGTCCAGGAACACACTCCGCGTGTTGTACGCCGTGTCGGCCGCGCTCGCCGGGCTCCCCGCGAGCGTCACGAGCGCCGTCGCCGCGGCCGCCGCGGCCGCGAACTTGCTGATCTTTCCAGCCATGCGATGTCTCCCCTGACGAATTGTTGCCCATCGGCACTCACACCATGAGTAGCGTCGGTCGCCCTGCTCAGGGCGGGGCGACCGGCCTCCCCAACTCACGCTGTGGCGCTGTCTCCAGCGGAGAATGTAGGCCCGAGGAGCGTGCGGTGGTGTTCATGGCGTGCAGGGTTTCTGTGCTCTGCGTGCCGTGGGGCGGCCAGGGACAGCGCACGGTGTTCGGTAGGGGTGATTCCGTAGGCTTCGCGGAACGCCCGGCTGAACCTGGTAGCGCTGGAGAAGCCCCAGCGGGCCGCGATCGCCTGAACGGGCTGACCGCTCAGTTCCCGGGATGCGAGGTCGGTGTGGGCGCGCTCCAGCTGGCTTCGGCGAACGCCTGCCCCAGCGGCGTCGGCCTCCCCTCGCGGCCGAACAGTACCCCGACAGCCAGGAAGGTGAAGGGAATCGACTTCGGTACGGTTCCGGGCATGCCTGATCCCCGTGACAGCTACGACTCGACCCGTCACCCCGATCTCCTGGCGTGGCTGACCGAACGACAGACCGGCTTCGAACCCTGGGCCCACGAAGCTGGAGGCGTCACCCTGTTCGACTTCTCCAACGCCTCCTTAGACGCACTGGAAGACCTGGTGAGGGAGACGTACACCAAGACGGAGGAGATCACTCAGCACCGCCGCGCCCTCTTCATCCAAGGCGCCGTGTGGTACATCGGCGAAGTCTTGTGCCGCCGCAAGGGGTGGGTATGGAAGTTCGAGCCGGACTTCGACACAGGCGAAGTACCACCGTTCTACGGCGAGACACAAGCGCCGGGACTCCTGGACACCCCCTGCGTGGGCGCACCCGCGGCCGGTCCCGGTGAGCACTGGTACCCGCTGAACACGCTACGCCGCCTGCTCGCCGAGGACGACGAGGTGGGCAATCCGATTGATGAACGGCTCGTCGGGATGGTCGAAGGCTGGTACGACGACGAGGGTGAGGACCAGGAGGACTACGAGGGCTGATGCCGCGCACCTCGCGGGCGGGGCCCGCCCTCGTCGCGGTCGCCGCTCTCGACCTCATCGGCCTCATCCTGGTCGGGCTCGCCCTCCTAGCGGCCCTGGGCTCCGCGGGGAATTGGCAACAGCTGAATAGGCGAGTCCACCCGTATCACACCCGGTGCCGCCCGGGAGGTCCGATCCCATCGGCCCCACGCGTCCGCCCGGACCGCACCCCCGCCCGGTGCCGCGCTCCCCGTCCGGGGTCAGCGCCGGCGCCTTCTCCTGCCCTTGCTCTCGGGGAGGAGGCCCTCCGCCACCAGGGACAGCCCCATGGCGAGCATCCAGACGTCCTTGGCCAGGACCACCCCCTGTTCCGTGGGGCGCAGACTGCCTTCCTGGCGCATACCGGGCGTCCGCAGATACAAGCCGACCAGGCCGGACGAGAAAGCAGTCAGGGCAGCACCCCCGACAGCGGGCGGGACCACGGGCAGCAGCAGTACCGCGCTCAGCGCGAGCTCCGCCTTGCCCAGCAGCCCTGCGAACTGCTGCGGATCGAGCTTGCCCAGGAACGGGTAGGTGGTGGCGGCGAATCCCTGCAGCTGTGCGGCAGCCTCCTCGTCCGCCTTCAACTTGGTGAGCCCGGAATTGAGGATGAAAGCCCCTGCGCTCAGCCTGAGCGGCAGTTGCCGGGCCGCGGACCGCCGGTTCATCGCAGACCTCCTGACGGTGTGTCATCCAGAACGGAGCCGACACGTCCCTGCGCCGCGCTGTTCCTCCGTCGCCGGACCGATCGGGTCGCCGGCTCTCGCACCGAGCGCCGTGTGGGCCGCCCTGATGAACGGCCGTCACGGCGCCGGCCGGCCCGACCGCAGGCAGCGTACTCACGCACGTGTCGCTGTCTTCACCGTCGCAAGCACGTCGGTCCCACACCTCCGCCTGCGAGGGTGAAAGCCCTCCTCGCCACTCGGCCTCCGAGCGCAGTCGGGCTTCCGTACGGGCCGTCGGCAGCCACCGGTGGTCCTCTGTCCGCTCAATTCCAGCGGGACTCTCCTTTCGGCGAGGAGAACAAACGGCGGTACAAGTTCCCCTGTGGCGACCATGGACGGCCGGCGTGAGCGACGCGCTCCCCTGTCCGGCTCCCCCGTCCGGCTCCGCCGCGGTCAGCCCACGCTCAGCAGCCGCCATGCCTGGTTCTTTCCTCCGACACACGTCCACTGCTGCAGGTACGTCCCCTGCGGAGGAGCGGTCAACGCCGGGTTGTGGGCATCCAGGCACTTGTCGCTGTGGACCGAGCGCACCTGCCATTCGTTGTCAGCGCGCCGCTCCAGGTACCACTTCTGATTCGCTCCACCGTGGCAGGGCCACTGAATCACCCTGGCGCCGTCGTCCTTGCTCCAGGCCGCCACATCCAGGCACTTGCCGCTGTGCCGCGCCACGATCTCGAAGCTGTTCTGGAAGGCGAGGCCGTTGCCCTTCCGCCGGAAGTCGAATTCCTGGTGCCCGCCGCCCACTCTCTCCCAGACGACGAGCCCGGTGCCGTCCGCGGTGCTGGCGTTGGAGACGTCGGCCACGAGGACATGAAGTCCGTCGCGCTCTCTCGTGTCGGAACTCTTGATGAGGTAGTCGTTCCCCGGGAACGCGAACGGGTGGGGGACGTAGTTGCCGGCATCCGTCCGGTCCCGGGTGGCCGCCCAGTTGATCGGTGCCCGCTCGTTGTCCTTGCGCGCCTGCTCGCGCACTCCGGGGTCCACACACACGCGGTCACCCGGTACGGCCGCGCGCGGAACGAAGCCGGCCACGCAGGTGTCGGAGTTCCCTTCGCGCAGGCTCGGACCCCTTTCGTTCTCGGCCCGTGTCTGAGTGCGTGTCTGGTAGGGGACGCACACGTGGTCCTCGGGCGTCGCTTCACGCCAGACCGTGCCCTGCACACACGTGTCGGGGCCGTACGGACCCGCAGCCGGCGCGGCGGACGCCTCCGCATGCGCTTGGGTGGTGCACAGGGCGGCGGTGACCAGGAGCCCGGCCGCAAGTAGTGCGGGCTTGGCGCGCGGCAGTTTCCGTGCAGCAACGCCCGCCTCGGGGAGTGGATGGAACTCTGTGGATCGCCGGTTCACTTCGAGCACGAGTCTGCCCACCTTGCACCTGCGGGACATGCCGAAACTGGACTCGGCGCCGGCTCATGGCTTCCCTGCGCGGCGCATTCCGTCGTGCGTCTTCTCCCTCACCTGACATGGTGCGCGCGAATGCTGCCATGTGCATCCCCAGCCCATCCTGTGGGCGCCAACTCCGGCGAGGCCGAGAAGAGGTACGAGGAGGTCCGGTCGAAGCACACGGCCGGCCACCAGGCCCTGGGGTGATGGAATCTGACTGTGCGTAAGGCACCGCCACACGGTGAACCGCTTCGGGTCACACACCGCGGAGGACCCGCTTCGGCAGCCACCGACCGGGCGGCAGACGGAGCGCAGCGGCGCAGCCACAACGGGCGCCGCCCCGGCCGGGCGGATGCCGGCCGGGGCGGAACAGGTGAAACGCTCACCTGCAACAGCCTTCGTTCGTGTCAGCCGAGGGTCGCCAGGGCCTGGGTGAAGGTCGTCGACGGACGCATGACGGCCGAGGCCTTGGACGCGTCGGGCTGGTAGTAGCCGCCGATCTCGGCGGGCGAGCCCTGCACCGCGATCAGCTCGTCGACGATGGTCTGCTCCTGCTCGCTCAGCGTCTTGGCGAGAGCGGCGAACGCCTCCGCGAGCTGCGCGTCGTCGGTCTGCTTCGCCAGCTCCTGCGCCCAGTAGAGCGCCAGGTAGAAGTGGCTGCCGCGGTTGTCGATGCCACCCAGCTTGCGGCTCGGCGACTTGTCCTCGTTGAGGAAGGTGCCGGTCGCGCGGTCCAGGGTGTCGGCGAGTACCTGGGCGCGCGCGTTGCCCGTGGTCTGCGCGAGGTGCTCGAAGCTGACCGCGAGCGCGAGGAACTCGCCCAGGCTGTCCCAGCGCAGGTAGTTCTCCTTGACGAGCTGCTGGACGTGCTTGGGCGCGGAGCCGCCGGCACCGGTCTCGAACAGTCCGCCACCGTTCATGAGCGGGACGACCGAGAGCATCTTCGCGCTCGTGCCGAGCTCGAGGATCGGGAACAGGTCGGTCAGGTAGTCACGCAGTACGTTGCCGGTGACCGAGATCGTGTCCTCGCCCCGGCGGATCCGCTCGAGGGAGAACGCGGTCGCGTCGACCGGCGGCATGATCTCGATCTGCAGACCGTCGGTGTCGTGGTCGGCGAGGTAGGACTTGACCTTCGCGATGAGGGTCGCGTCGTGCGCGCGGCCCTCGTCCAGCCAGAACACCGCCGGGTCGCCGGTCGCGCGGGCGCGGGTGACGGCGAGCTTGACCCAGTCCTGGATCGGCAGGTCCTTGGTCTGGCACATGCGGAAGATGTCGCCGGCGCCCACCGCCTGCTCGAGCACGACGTTGCCGTCACCGTCGACGACCCGCACCGTGCCCGTGGCGGGGATCTCGAAGGTCTTGTCGTGGCTGCCGTACTCCTCGGCCTTCTGCGCCATCAGACCGACGTTGGGTACCGAGCCCATCGTCGACGGGTCGTAGGCGCCGTTCGCACGGCAGTCGTCGATCACGACCTGGTAGATGCCGGCGTAGCTGCTGTCGGGGAGGACCGCGAGGGTGTCGGCCTCCTGGCCGTCCGGACCCCACATGTGACCGGAGGTGCGGATCATGGCCGGCATGGAGGCGTCGACGATGACATCGCTCGGCACGTGCAGGTTGGTGATGCCGCGGTCGGAGTCGACCATCGCCAGCGCGGGGCCCTCGGCGATCTCGGCCTCGAAGGAAGCCTTGATCTCCGCGCCCTCGGACAGCGACTCCAGGCCCTTGAGGATGCCGCCGAGTCCGTCGTTCGGGCTCAGGCCGGCCGCGGCGAGCGTGTCACCGTGCGCGGCGAACGTCTTCGGGAAGAAGGCGCGCACCACGTGGCCGAAGACGATCGGGTCGGAGACCTTCATCATCGTGGCCTTGAGGTGCACCGAGAACAGCACGCCCTCGGCCTTGGCACGGGCGACCTGCGCCGTGAGGAACTCGCGCAGCGGCGCGACACGCATGACGGACGCGTCCACGACCTCGCCCGCGAGGACGGGCACCGACTCGCGCAGGACGGTGGTGCTGCCGTCGTCCCCGGCGAGCTCGATGCGCAGCGAGCCGGCCTCGGCGATCACGGCGGACTTCTCGGTGGAGCGGAAGTCGTCGGCGTCCATGTGCGCGACGTTCGTCTTCGACTCGGACGTCCACGCGCCCATGCGGTGCGGGTGCGCCTTGGCGTAGTTCTTGACCGACGCCGGGGCGCGCCGGTCGGAGTTGCCCTCGCGCAGCACCGGGTTCACGGCGCTGCCCTTGGTCTTGTCGTAACGCGCGCGGACGTCCTTGTCCTCGTCGGTCTTCGGGTCGTCCGGGTAGTCCGGCAGCGCGTAGCCCTGCTGCTGCAGCTCGGCGATCGCCGCCTTCAGCTGCGGGATCGAGGCCGAGATGTTCGGCAGCTTGATGATGTTGGCCCCGGGCGTCTTGGCCAGCTCACCGAGCTCGGCGAGCGCGTCATCGATGCGCTGGCTCGCCTCAAGACGCTCAGGGAAACTGGCGATGATCCGCCCCGCCAGAGAGATGTCACGGCTCTCCACAGTGACCCCGGCGGTCGAGGCGTACGCCTCGACCACAGGCAGGAACGAATAGGTCGCCAGGGCAGGGGCCTCGTCGGTGTGCGTATAGATGATGGTCGAGTCAGTCACCGGGTGCTCCGCTCCACGTTCTGCAACATTGCTCGACATCAAGATATCCGGCGATCGCCCCCCTCTCGACAGGGCCCTGCCCCTACCGGCGGCACAAACACGTCGTCTCGTCGCGGCAGTGGATGGTCCGGCCCCGTGTGCGCGGGGAGCGGAGTCCGTGACCTGCGGCGCTGCGCCCCCCTCTCCCTGGTACGGCGAGGCGGGCGAGCTGCCTGCTCACCGGGCGCGGAGTGGGGGTGAGGCCCTCTCGGTCGACCAGGTACCACCCCCGGGCACGGGCGGGCTCGGTTGCCATCGGCGACATTCGGCACGTGAACGGCTCCGCCGCGATGCGTTCCCTCATGCCACGTCTCACTGTGCGGACCGGGCGTCTCACACATCGGCCCCGGGTGCCATGCCGATGCGGCATCCCGACCGCGGTCCGGATGTTCGCCGTGCCGCGCTCTGGAGCGGAAGCGCTGTGGCGTGCCGTCGCTTTTCGGACACGCACCCGAGGGTGGCGCCAGGGGGCCGGGTACCGCTCTCGGCAGCGCAGCCCGGACCGGCCGTATTCACCGCTCATCACTGACGCCGATCCCTTGAAGTTCTGTCGAGCCACCGTGAGGCTCGAGCCACGCGAACCTCTCGGTGCACACCGCCGGGACGCAGTCGCCCGAGCGCGCGGCTCGGCGTGTTCTGCACCACAGCCGGGACCGGCCCGGAGGCCGGCCTTGTCAGTGGTGTCGCGGCGATGAGTGCTGTCTCAAAATCCTGTTGTCCCCTGCTCGCTCGTGTCAGCAGAATCGCACTGCTGCACGACAAGTCATCCCGGACCAGGGCATGAGGAGCAGTTGTTGAGCACCAGCACCAGCAGCACGTGGGCGTACGACGGCAAGCGCTACCGGATGTACCGATTCCCTTCCGATGTCCAACAGGAACTGAACACCCTCAACCGGGCCGACAACTGGCATGTGTTCCTCGCCTGGGCCGAGGACGTGTTCTGGATGGCGCTGTCCGTCGCTGTCTGCGTGTACGGCTCCTACTGGCTCTATCCGCTCGCGGCGCTGATCATCGGCGCCCGCCAGCGCGGTCTGTCCACCTTGCTGCACGACTGCGCCCACGGCGTGGGCGTCGCGGACAAGCGGCTGCAGATGTTCGCCGGGACGGTGCTCACCGCGTACCCGATCTTCCAGCAGCACTACGCCTACAAGGTCTCGCACGTCTTCACCCACCACCCCAAGCTGGGCAGCCCCGACGGCGACCCCGATCTGCGGTTCTTCATCGAGCAGGGCGCCTACCGCAAGGCCGCGACGCGCAACTATGTGCGCCGGGTGGTCATCCTCCCGCTGCTGGGGTCACAGACCTGGGCCTATCTGCGGTATCTGGTGCGCAACCGGTACCGGGTACTCAAGGGAGTGGACACGCGGGCCGAGGCCTCCTCACCGGTGCAGCGGCGCAAGCGTGCGCTGGACCGCGCGGGATTCTGGCTGTTCTGGGCCGCCGTCGTCGGGCTCGCCTGGTACGGAGGCTGGCTGCTGGGCCTGCTGCTGTTCTGGGTGGTTCCGTACCTCACCAGCTTCCAGATCCTGGGCTGGTACATCGAACTCTCCGAACACACCCCGCTGGTGCGTGACTCCAACGTCGATCTGTATATGACGCGCAACCGCAAGAGCCGCACCTGGGAGAAGTTCCTGACGGGCATTCACAACGACAACTACCACCTGGAGCACCACCTCGACCCCCGTACGCCCTTCTGGAACCTGCACAAGACACGCCTGGTCCGGTTACGGGACCCCAACTATGCGGCTGTCGATGGTGCGTTGGGCGGGCTGTTCCACCGTGGTCCCGAAGGCCAGCCGAGCACCATGTCGGAGATCGTCCGTTCCATGACCCGTACCGAGGCCACGCCCGGGAACCAGATCCAAGAAGGACGCGATGTCGCAGCGTGACCGGGAGACTCCCGCAGCCAAGGACTTCACCAGGCCCGAATCGGCTGCTGTGCACGGCGGTTCGCAGGCGCGGATGGGCCTCACGCCGCCGGTGGTGACGCCGATCTTCCAGACCGCCGCGTACGAACTGCCCAGTACCGCTGTCGCGGCAGGCATCTTCGATCTCCTTCAGGACGGGCACGCCTACACCCGGCTGAACAATCCGACATGCGACGTCCTCGAAGAGCGGATGGCCGCGATCGACGGCGCGGCCGCGGGACTCGCCGTCGCGTCCGGCCAGGCCGCCGTCAGTCTCGCGCTGCTCAACCTCTGCCAGGCCGGGGACAACATCGTCAGCTCCAACGAGCTCTACGGCGGCACCTGGAACCTGCTGGCGAACACCTTCGCCCGGTTCGGGATCGAGACGCGGTTCGTCAGCCCCGAGGACCCGGCGAACTTCGCGGCTGCCACCGACGACCGCACCCGCTGCTACTTCGGCGAGAGCCTGCCCAACCCCCGCCTGCGGCTGTTCCCGATCGAGGAGGTCGCCGAGGCGGCCGAGGCCCACGGTCTGCCGCTCGTCCTCGACAACACGATGCTGCCGTACGTCCTGCGGCCGATCGAGTTCGGGGCGCACATCCTGGTGTACTCGGCGACCAAGTACATCGGCGGCCACGGTTCCAGCCTCGGCGGGCTGATCGTGGACGCGGGCACCTTCGACTGGGACCGGCATGCCGGCCGGCACCCGCTGATGACCACTCCCGACAAGGCGCACGGCGGCGTCGTGTGGACCCGCACCGGGAGGGAGCTGAGCGGCGCGCTCGGGCGCAGCTCCTATCTGCTCAAGGCCCGCGAGACACTGTTGCGCGATCTCGGGCCGTGTCTGAGCCCGTTCAACGCCTTTCTTCTGCTCCAGGGGCTGGAGACACTCCCCCTCCGTATGCGCGTGCACGGCGAGAACTCCGCCCGGGTGGCCGCCTTCCTGCACGGCCATCCGCTGGTGGAGCAGGTCCTCCACCCCAGCCTGGCCGAGGGCGAGGAGGGCGCTCGCGTCCGCCGTTATCTGCGCGGCAACTGCGGTCCGCTGGTGCAGTTCGAGGTCACGGGCGGACGGGAGGCAGGCAGCCGGTTCATCGAGGCACTGCGTCTGATCTCCCACGTCACCAACATCGGGGACGTCCGGTCCATGGCGACGCACCCCGCGTCCACCACGCACGCGCAGCTCCCGGAGGCGGAGCAGATCGCCGCCGGGGTCACTCAGGGGTCGATCCGGCTGGCGGTCGGCGTCGAGCACATCGACGATCTGCTCGCCGATCTCGACCAGGCCCTGAAGGCGATATGAGCACACCGCTGGTCGCCCTCGCCTGCGTCACCGAAGACATCGGCCGAGTGCCGCACGCGGCGGTGCGCCAGGTGTATGTCTCCGCTCTCGAGGAGGTCGCGGGCTGCGCGGTCGCCCTGGTGCAGGGTCCGGCGGCCTGGCTGCCCGCCGTGCTCGACCGGTTCGACGGAGTCGTACTCGGCGGACACGAGTCCAATGTCGCGCCCGAGCGGTTCGGAAGCCCGCCCGCGCCGGGCCCACGCGCCCCGGAACGGGACGAGCTGGCGCTGTCCCTGCTCCCCCGGGCCGTAGAAGCAGGCATTCCCGTACTCGGCATCTGCCGCGGGCTGCAGGAGCTCAATGTGGCGTACGGCGGAACGCTGCGGGACATCGGCGCGCTGCCGCTCGGTGCGGGCCACCGCGAGGACCTGACGCTGCCCAGGGACGAGCAGTACCTGCCGCGGCACGACATCGCTCTGACTCCCGGCGGTCTGCTGCGCGAGATCACCGGCCAGGACTCCGTACGGGTCAACTCCCTGCACCAGCAGGCGATCGACCGACTCGCGCCGGGGCTGCGCCGTGAGGCCACGACGGCCGACGGCGTCATCGAGGCCGTCTCGGCGACGGACGCGGCCGCCTTCTGTCTCGCCGTGCAGTGGCATCCGGAGTGGTACGCCTCCTCGGATCCGGTCTCCAAGCCGCTGTTCACCGCCTTCGGCGCGGCTGCCGCCGAACGCGCCGGGAGGCGCGGGTGACGGACACCCCTCACCGCCCGGAACGCGCGCTGCTTTTCGGCGCGGACCGTCCGCTGCGCCTCGCGTCGGGCGGGACCCTCACCGATGTCCCGGTGGCCTTCGAACGGTACGGACCGCCGGACCCCACGGGCCGCAACACGGTCTTCATCTGCCATGCGCTGACCGGTGATTCGCATGTGACCCGGCACGACGAGGACGACGCGCCCGGATGGTGGGAGGCGATGGTGGGGCCCGGCCGGCCGATCGACACACGGCGTTTCCATGTGGTGTGCGCCAATGTGCTCGGCGGCTGTTCGGGCACCCTGGGGCCGGCCCCCGGCGCCAGGGGCGACGGCCCCGCGGGCGCACCGTTCCCGCAGGTGACGGTTGCCGACATGGTCGCTGTCCACCGCGAGTTGCTGCGCCACCTGGGTGTCCCGCGGCTGCACGCCGTCATCGGCGGTTCGCTCGGCGGTATGCAGGTTCTCGAATGGCTGCTGCGCCACCCGCGGGACGCCCGCCAGTACGGGCTGATCGCCACCTCGGCACAGCTGACCACCGACAACCTGGCGTACAACGCGATCGGGCGGGCCGCCATCCGCAGCGACCCGCGCTTCCGTGGCGGGGCCTATGCCGCCGACGACGGCCCGGCAGTGGGGCTGGGAATCGCCCGGATGGTCGGCCATCTCACCTATATGTCGGGGGATTCACTGCAGGCCAAGTTCGGGCGCGATCTCTCGCCGCCGGGCGGCGCCGATGCGGGGACGGTCCCGGCCTGGGGGCCGTACTCCGTGGAGCGCTATCTGGAGCATCAGGCGGACAAGCTCGTCGCGCGCTTCGACGCGAACAGCTATCTCGCCCTGACCACGGCCATGGACCTGTTCGACGCCTTCGCCACGCCGTGCGACCTGGTCACGGCTGCCGACCCGGATGTGCGTCTCTTCAGTTTCGAGTCCGACCGGCTGTACGGGATCGACCACAGCCGCCACATCCTCGAGCATCTGACCAAGGCCGGGGTCCGCTGTGCGCACTTCCACGAGGAGACCTCCCGGGGCGGGCACGACGCCTTCCTGATGGAGGTCCCGGCGTACCTGGACGCGGTGGCAGAGTGGCTCGCCACCCCCGCACTCGGGAGCACCCATGACATCGACGCGTGACAGCCCGCGCCCCTTCGCGCGCAAGCCCGGCCGCTTCTCGCGCGGGGCCGGTACGGTCATCCAGCGCCCGCTGATTCCCGACCGGCCCGCCCGGCGGATGTCGCAACTGCTGTTCGGCCTGGTCCTGTACGGCGTCAGCGACGCGATGGTGATCCAGTCCGGTCTCGGTGTCGAGCCGTGGGACGCGCTGAGTCAGGGGCTGTCGCGGACGGTCGGCCTTGGCATCGGCATGTGGACCAACATCATCGGCGCGCTGGTGCTTCTGCTGTGGATCCCCCTGCGCACCAAGCCCGGTCTGGGCACGGTGTGCAATGTGCTGCTGGTGGGCACGGTCATGGACATCTTCATGGCCTGGACCCCCGTCCCGGAGGCCATGTGGCTGCGCTGGACGGTGCTGATCGCGGGTGTCGTTCTCAACGGCGTCGCCACCGGCGCCTATATCGGCGCGGGACTGGGACCCGGCCCCCGCGACGGTCTGATGACCGGCTGGGCGGCGCGCGGCCACTCCATCCGCGGGGTCCGCTGGGTCATCGAACTGACCGTACTGGTCATCGGCTTTCTGCTGGGGGCCACGCTCGGCATCGGCACGGTCATCTACGCCGTCGCGATCGGCCCGCTGGCGCAGATGTTCATCCCCATGCTGGAGGTGAAGGGCCCGGTTCCCGCCCCGGCTCCTGACGCGGCCCCGGACCCCACCACGACCCCGGCCACAAACCCGGATCCGGATCCGGATCCTGCAACGTAGTCGCAACGGGCCGGATGGTCCCATGGAATCCGGCCGACCGGCCGGCCGCGCGCTCCTCCTCCCGCACCTCGGTCTCTTCCAGGAGTCGCCCATGTCCCAGGCTCCCCGTGTGGAACTCACCCCCGCGGCCGCCGCGATGCTGCGGCAACTGCGGGAGACCCACGGCCCGTTGATGTTCCACCAGTCCGGCGGCTGCTGCGACGGCAGCTCGCCCATGTGCTACCCGGACGGTGAGTTCCGTACGGGGGCGTCCGACGTCCTCCTCGAATCCCTTCGGGTGGAGGGCGTCGAGGAGCCCGTCTCCTTCTGGATGTCGGTCAGCCAGTACGAGGTGTGGTCGCACACCCGGCTGATCGTGGACGTGGTCGAGGGCCGGGGCAGCGGGTTCTCGCTGGAGGCGCCAGAAGGGGTCCGCTTCCTCATTCGGTCCCGGCTGGCCGACGATCCGGCGCAGTCGTGACCGTCGACGCGGTCGTGGTCGTGGTCGTCAGTCCCGGTCGCGTACGGCAACGATGCCGTTGAAGACACCCGCGTACACAGTGCCGTCCGGACCGATGGTGATCGGCGCCCAGTTGTTGTCGT
This sequence comes from Streptomyces sp. NBC_01142, assembly GCF_026341125.1. Classification (NCBI taxonomy): domain Bacteria; kingdom Bacillati; phylum Actinomycetota; class Actinomycetes; order Kitasatosporales; family Streptomycetaceae; genus Streptomyces; species Streptomyces sp. NBC_01142. Next base: position 3,069,549 of record NZ_JAPEOR010000001.1, on the reverse strand, counting down.
ACGACACTCCCGTGCCGGTGAGCCGCTTCCAGCGTCGCTCGCCGGTGCGGAAGTCGACGGCCGTCAGATACCAGGCGTCGATGCCGAGCCGGTGGGGCTCCTTCTCGTAGAAGTAGAGCAGTCCGTTGGCGGTGGAGAGCTTGGGAACCGTGGACGGCGAGCGGACGTCGCTCTGCCAGACGGTGTCGCAGCCGCTGCCGTCCTCGCGTACGTCGATCCTGGTCACACCACCGACGACACTGCGGCCGAAGGTGAGCGAGGCGGGGTTCTCGTAACCGTAGTTGTTCTCCACGACGAGGCTGTTGCCCCAGCTGATCAGGGAGTTGTCGGTGGTGGACGCGCCCGGGCCGAAGACGGGCACCTTGCAGACCAGCCGGCCCCCGGCCGGGATGCCGGTGCCGCGGCGGTAGACCAGGACGTTCATCCGGTCGTCGGCGTTGTCGGTGATGGCGACGTAGTCCTTGCCGAAGAGGTCGGGTGTGGTGCCCGAACCCTGGTTCACCGACCCGGGTTTGGTACCGGTTCCGCGGTCGTACGTCTGGCGCCACTGCACCTGCGGCGTGCCGTCCGCGTCCGCGCGGAAGCTGTAGAGCGCGTGGTCGGAGACGATCGAGACCCCGTCCTTCGCTACCGAGAAGGAGTTCTGGATCTCCTCACCCTCGAGCCGGACGGAGCGGATCCGGGAGGTCTCGGGGTCCACCGTGCCGACCCGGCCGAGCCGGGTCACCCACCAGATCCGGCCCTGCCAGTCGGGCATGACCGAGGTGACGGGGTCGCAGGTGCCACTGGGGAAGAGGTTCGTCCAGCTGACGCAGTCGTGCGGGACATGTGCGGTGAGGTCCCAGTCGTCCTCGACGGCGAAGCGCCAACTGCCGTCCGATGCCTGGTTGTGGGCGATGCGCAGAACGTGCTGGCGCGAGTCCGCGAGAATCACCCGGTCCTGGTCGTCGAGGTAGAAGTAGGCGCCGCCCGAGGTGTCCTTGAAGATCTTCGAGAAGTCGAGCCGGGTGATGGCCTCGACGGTCGAGGAGCGTTGTGGCAGCCGGTACTCGGCAAGGGTGTCGAGGGTGCGCGGGTCGAGCAGCTTGAGGAGGAACCCGGTGAAGGTTCCGCAGACGGTGATCAGCCGGCCGTCCGCGTCGAAGGTCGCGGTGGCGCACTCGCCGCCGATCGGCGCGATCTTCTCGCTGGTGACCCGCGGGTCGTGGCCGAGGGGGCCGGAATAGGGGTGGGTGCCGCTGCCGGCGGCGTCCGCGTGCATGCCGCTGCGCCCGTTGGGGGCGAGGAAGGGGTGCTGCGGAGGCGCCTGCCCCGGTACCGGCCGCGCGGCGGCGGGCGCACCTTCGTACTGACTGACCAGACGGTGCCCCGGGGCCTTGGGTATCTCCTCGGCCCGGCCGGCGGCCGGGGCCGTGAAGGTGATGGCGCCGACGGCGAGGGTCAGGGCCAGGGCGCGGGCGAGCGCTCTTGGGAACATTCGGCTCCTCGGTTGCGTACGGTACGTGCGGTGTACAGCCGCGCCGCCGCCCGACGTTAGGGCGGGCCCCTCGAGGTGTCCATGGATGGGCGCCATATTTCATGGGCGCTTCACGACCGGGAAGTTCTTGTCCACTTCACAGCAGAACCCGGCAGGTACAGGTGTCGGCGCATCATGCTGGAGGAACTTTGCGACGACGGAGAAGACGCCCTGACCTCATCACCGGCGTGGACGGAATCACCGACGGGGGTGCTGGGCGGTGGGCGGGCGGGTTCTCCCTGGCCTGCTCCCGCCTGACGGCCGACTTTGCGAGGCGTCCGGAGACGAGCCGCCTTCGCGCACCGGGCGGGAGGCGAACCGGTGCGTTCTGAACCGCGGCCGAATGGGGACGGGTCCCGCCTCGGCGCTGATTCGTCCGTCAGGGCGTGAGGCTGCCGACCACATGGGCGGTGGCCGCGATGCCTTCCTGGATGGTCGGCGCCATGCTCGTGCCCGCGAGAAAGAAGCCGAGCAGGGCGCAGACCAGCGCGTGGGACAGCTTCAGTCCGCCGTTGCGCAGAAAGATCACTGCGAGAACGAGCAGAAGCAGCACCACTGAGATCGAAATGGCCATCGCCAACCTCCTCCGCCGCCGCGCCGGAATTGCGGCATTCGGCCGCCAGTGTGGCGTAACGGAGGGCCCAAACGGCCGACTGGCATGTCCGCCGTTCGGGTGTTGTCCGACAGGGACTTGGGGCTACTGGACGCGTGCGCGGAGGAAGCGTTCGAGGCCGGCCAGGTCGTCCGTGTTGAGGTGGTCGACGCGCGCGGCGAGCAGTTCGCTCCAGACGGCGTCCCGCGCGGGCCCGGCCACGTCCGGCGTGGCCCAGAAGCGGACCCGTTGGCCGTTGCGGTGGGCGGTGGAGACGGTCGTGTGCAACTTCTCCCGCTCCGTGGCCGGGAACGGTCCTGTACCGAGCCAGCTGAAGCTCTGCGTCCAGTTGCTCGAGATCAGCGGGATGAAGGCGGCAGGGGCCGAGCTGCCGAGGTCTTCGAGACGGCCGTCGTAGAAGGCGTACCGCACACGCTGTGCCTCCATCGGGACGCGGGCACTACGGTCACCGGAGATGACCGGGGTGACGGCGCCGAGGCGCACACGGCCGTACGTGCAGCTGCTCAGCATCCGCCGGTAGGGCCTCAACTGGCGGTCGAGTTCGAGATACGCGGCGACCCCGTTCGTCTTGATGTCGATCAGCAGCTGAACGGGCCGGTGGTATCCGCGGTACACGCGGCCGTGGTTGGCCTTCACCCGGGCCAGCAGCGGGTCCAGGTAGAGCGAACGCAGCGTACGGGTCGGGTCGAGTTCCGCCGGCTCGTGGGCGACGAGCAGTTCCCCGTCCACCAGGAAGACGTCGGCCTCCACACTGGTGAAACCGTGCGACAGGGCGTCGTGCAGGGGCCGTTCGTGCAGATAGTCGTTGTGAGCATGTGCCTGGCGCAGCGGCCTCGGGCGAGTGGGCCCACTGTGCTTCTGCGCGGCCTGCGCGGCCTGCGCGTACGTGGGCACGGCAACGGCGCCGGCCAGCGCGGCGGCGAGGGTGGTGACGGCTCTGCGGCGGGTGATCAGCACGATGGTGCCTCCGGGCTCTGCGGGTCGGGAGGGACACCGGCGAGTATCCGCCCCGGGCGGCCCAATGGGCAGAGCAGCGCGAAGAGTTCGGCCACGCGTCACCTGTTGATCAGCACGGTCTCAGAGCACATCGCGGAGCACAGGCGCCGGGGCGGTGGCGTTCCGGTCGGCCTGCGGGTCACCGGCCGCCGAGCTCGGACCAGTGGACCGTACGGTCGCACCAGCGTTCCAGCAGGACGCGGTCGTGGCCGACGGCGAGCAGGCCCGCGCCGTGTTCGCGGCGGTACTCCTCGACGACGGTGACCAGCGCGGCAGTTGTGGACGCGTCGAGCATCGCGGTCATCTCGTCGCACACCAGCCAGCGCGGCCGCAGCACCAGCGCCCGCGCCAGGCAGGCACGCTGCAGCTGGCCGTCGCTGACCTCGTGCGGGCGGCGGCCCAGCAGTTCGCCGGTGAGCCCCACGGCGTCGGCCAGCTCAGCGGTCCGCTCGGTGATCTCGCTCCTGCGGCCCGTGGCACGCAGAGGCTCGGCGATCAGGTCGCGCAGCGGCAGCCGTGGATCGGCTGAGAGTCTCGGCTGCTGGAAGACGACGCCGATGGCGGTGCGCTGGGACTGTGGAGCGCCGTGCCGCCAGCGGCGAACGGGTTCGCCGTCGATGACCACGCGGCCGGCGTGCGGCCGGTGCAGCAGCGCCGCCACCTTCGCGAGGGTGGACTTGCCGCAGCCGCTGGGGCCGAGCAGTCCGACCGCCTCGCCGGGGGCGAGGCTCAGTGAGACGTCCCGTACGACGGGCCGGCGACGGTCGTACCCGGCGGTGATCGCTTCGAGCTCAAGCACGGTGCGCCTCCTGGGAACGGGGCGCATCCACGCCCAGCGGGTGGTGGCAGGCGGACCCGTTCACGAGGGCAGGCCGAGTGCCGCATGCCGGGGTCGCCACATCGCAGCGCGGTGCGAAGGCGCAGCCGTCGGGCAGGTCACCGAGCTCCGGCGGCAGGCCGGGGATCGGCGCGAAGTCCCGCTCGGGCAGGGCGTTGAGCAGTCCACGGGCGTACGGGTGGCGAGGTCCCGGCTTCCCGAAGAAGGCGTCCGCGTCGGCGAGTTCGACGATCCGGCCGGCGTACATCACGGCGACGCGGTCGGCGATCCGCTCGGCCGCTGCCAGATCATGGGTGATCATCAGCAGCGCCCGGCCCTCGTCGGCGTGACGGCGCAGCTCGTCGGCCGTACGGTCCACGAGCTCGCGGTCGAGCCCCGTCGTCGGCTCGTCGGCGAGCAGCAGGGGCGCGTCTCCGATGAGAGCCAGTGCGGTAGCGGCGCGCTGGGCGAGCCCGCCGGAGAGCTCGTGCGGATGGCGGTCGAGGTGATCGGCGGGGAAGGCGGCCCGCTCGGCCGCCACCACTGCGGCCCTGCGTACGTCGCGCCGGGGTGTACCGGTCAGCTCGCGCAGGGTCTCCTCCAGCTGCGATCTGACGGTCCGTACGGGGGTGAGGTGGGCGGCCGGGCTCTGCGGTACGAGTCCGATGCGGCGCCCCCGCACCGTGCGCGCGAGTGTCCGCTCGTCCGCGCCGAGCAGCTCGATGCCGTCGACGACGGCGGAGCCGGCGGTCCGGGCGTTGCCGGGCAGCAGGCCGAGCAGCGCGGAGGCGAGCACGGACTTGCCGCAGCCGCTCTCACCGACGAGGGCGAGACATTCGCCTGCGGCGAGGTCGAAGCTCGCGCCGGTGACGGCGGCGATGTGCCGCCCGCCGCGCATCCGGAACCGTACGGAGAGCTCGCGCACCGTCAGGACGGGGTGCGGCGTGGTCACAGCATCAGCTCCGATCGGCGGCGCGGGTTGATCCGTTCCCGCCAGGCGCCCGCCAGGCCCGCGATGGCGAGGGTCGGGATGATCAGGAACAGTCCGGGGAAGAGCGTCGGCCACCAGTCGCCCGCGAGCAGTGAGCCTCGCGCGGACTGCACCAGGTTGCCGAGGCTCGCCTGGTGGGCGGGCAGGCCCAGGCCGAGGAAGGACAGCGCGGACTCGTGCCACATGGCGTGCGGCACCATCAGCACGGCCGCCAGCCCCGCCTGGGGCAGCACACCGGGCAGCAGATGGCGCACTGTGACCCGCCACCGGTTCGCGCCTCCGCTGATCGCCGCGTCGATGTACGGGCGCGAGCGCAACGAGAGGACTTCGGCGCGGACGATACGGGCCGTGGAGAGCCAGTGCGTCAGCGCGACGGAGACGATGACCGGCCCTGCCCCGGGACGGAACATGGCCACGATGAAGATGCCGAGCAGCAGGTGCGGCACGGACGAGAAGGTGTCCACGAGCCGCATCACGAGCCGGTCGGTCCAGCCGCCGAAGGCCGCTGCCGCCGCGCCCACCGCCGTGCCGATGACGGTGGCCACCAGCGCCGCGACAAGGCCGACGAGCAGCGAGACCCGCAGTCCGTACACACAGCGCAGCAGCAGATCGCGGCCGACGTCGTCGGTCCCGAAGGGGTGTGCGAGGGACGGCGGTTGAAGCTTCCGGGCGAGATCGACGGCCTGCTGGTCGAGCTGGACCAGCGGCGGTACGACGAGAACGGCAAGCACCACGGCGGCGACGATCACGACGGAGACCGAGACGCGGACGGTGCGGGTGGAGCGGCGGGTGCGCCCGTGCGAGCGCCATACGAGGTCAGCCATCGAAGCCCACCCTCGGGTCGGCGAGTCCGTACAGCAGGTCGGAGAGGAGATTGCCGAGCAGCACCGCGGCCGTGGCGAGAACGGTGAGCGCGGCCAGCAGCGGGAAGTCGACGGAGGTCGCGGCCTGCACGGTGGCGGCGGCGATGCCGGGCCAGCTGAAGACCGTTTCGACGAGCAGCGCGCCGGTGATCAGCTCGGGTACACGAGAGCCGATGAGGGTGAGCATCGGCAGCATGCCGGACCTGAGGGCATGCCCGAGCAGCACGGTCCGCTCGGCGAGGCCCCGCGCCCGGGCGCCGCGCACCGGGTCCTCGTCCAGGGCGTCGGCAACTCCCTGGCGTACGTACAGGAAGAACCAGGGCAGTTGGGAGATCCCGAGGACGGCCGCGGGCAGCACCAGATGCGAGGCGACCTGGCCGGCGGTGACGACGTCGCTCGCGGTGTCGGTGAGGCCGCCGGCCGGCAGCACGTCCAGCTTCAGCGCGAAGAACCAGATGGCGAGCAGGCCCAGCCAGAAGGCGGGCGCGGCCTCGAGGGTGTACGCCGCGGAGCTGACGCAGCGGTCGAGCCAGCCGCCCCTGCGTCGGGCGGCCAGGACACCGAGGACCGTGCCGAGCAGGATCGCGACGGCGAACGCGGTGGCGGCGAGCAGCGCCGACCAGCCGATCCGCTCGGCGATGACGTCGGCAACGGGCTGGCGCATCACGCTGGAATCGCCGAAGTCGCCGCTCACAGCGGCCGTCAGCCAGTTCCACCAGCGGGTCACCAGCGGCTGGTCGACGCCGAGGTTGGCGCGGATCTGGTCGAGGTTCTCCTGCGAGGCGGTCAGCCCGGCGGTGCCGGTGTACGCCTTGACGGGGTCGAAGGGGGAGGCCGCGGCGACGGCGAAGACCCCGAAGGTCACCACCAGGAGGACGGGGGCGGCGAGCAGTGCCCGCCGCCCCGTCATCCGTGCCATTGCCCCCCAGGGGAGGCTGCGGATCACTTCTTCGGCGTCCAGTCCTCGACGTTCCACCAGGGCCCCGAGGCCAGGCCGTGGTCGTGCGGCTCGACCTGGGTGGAGAGGCCGTCCCAGTGGTCGCCCACGACGTACAGGTGGTCGATGTGGGTGAGGAAGGTGTAGCCCGGGTTCTTCACGAGCTCGCGCTGGACGGTGTCGTACGCGGCCTTGCGTACCGCCTTCGTCCCGCTCTTGCGGCCCTTCTCCAGGGCCGTGTCGACGGCCTTGTTGTCGTACCACGCCATGTTGTTGAAGCCGTCGCCGCCGAGGGAGGACTTCAGCAGCAGGTACTGGTCGAAGTCGGGGTCGCCGGGCGCGCCGCCGCCCGCGAGGACCGCGTCGTCCTTCATGCGCGGCTCGATGACCTCCCAGGTGCCCGCCTCGGTCCTGATGTCGATGCCGGCCTTCTTGGCGTCGGAGGCGTAGGCGAGGGCGTGCTCCTGGCGGAGCTTGTCGCCGGAGAGGTACCAGAGCGGGAAGGTGGCGCGTACGCCGTCCTTGACGCGGATACCGTCCTTGCCGGGCTTCCAGCCGGCGTCGTCGAGGATCTTCTTCGCCCGCGCGATGTCGTGGGTGCGCTCGGTGCCCTCGGCGAACCACTCGCTGTCGGTGGGGACAGGGCCGTAGGCGGGCTTGCCTGCGCCTTCGAGGATCTTGTCGACCATGGTCTCGCGGTCGACGGCGACATCGAGGGCCCGGCGGACGGCGGTGTCGCCGGCGACCTTGTTGTGGGTCGGCAGAGTCACGGTGCGGTAGTCGTACGTCGTGGCGGCGTACGTCTTCCTGCCGTTCTCGCCCCTGAAGCCCTTGGCGAGGTTGGGCGGCAGGATCGCGCCGTCGAGGTCGCCGGAGCGCAGCCGGGTGGCGCGGACATCGTCGTCCTTGATGATCGCCATGGTGAACTTCTTCACCTTCGGCGCGCCGCCCCAGTAGCCGGGGTTGGCCTTGAAGCTGATCTTCTCGCCCTTGGACCAGCCGGTCAGGACGTAGGGGCCGGTGCCGATCGGCTTGGTGGTGAAGTCACCGGTGTTGACGTCCTGTCCGGCCGCGATGTGCTCGGGGGCGATGGGCACAACGGTGCGCTCGGCGAAGGGCGCGTAGGGGTACTTGAGTGTGAAGACGACGGTGTCGTCGCCGGTCGCCTTGATGTCCTTGACGGCGTCGAGCTCGGTCTTGGAGGCGTTGTTGGTCTTCTTGTCCAGGATGGTCCGGTAGGTGAAGACGACGTCCTTGGCGCCGAACGGCTTGCCGTCGCTGAACTTCACGCCCTGGCGGAGCTTGTACGTGTACGTCAGCCCGTCCTTGCTCACCTCGGGCAGCGCTGAGGCGAGTGCCGGCCGGAGCTTCATCTCACCGTCGACGGCTAGCAGCCCGTCGAAGATCTTGGAGTTGCCGTCCTTGCCGTACCCGAGCAGCGGGCTGAGGCTTTCGGGCTCGTATGCGATGCCGACGACCACCGTCCCCTTGGCGGCCTTGTTGCCTGCCGTGCCGCTGCCCGGGTTCGAGCAGGCCGCCGCGCTGATGGTCAGCGCGGCGGCCAGCGTCGCGGCGGCCAACACCCGTATCGATCGGGCCGTCATGCTCTGCGCACCCCTATTGAAGATCAACTGTTATTGCCAAGCACTGGCAATTAAACAGTATGTAAAGGGCGCAGCTACCCATGACCCCCTACGGAACGGGGAGGTCGACCAGCCCGGCCAGCGTCTCCTTGTGCCGGCCCGGAGTCCCCAGGGCGATCTCGTCGGCCTTGGCGCGCTTGAGATACAGGTGCGCGGGGTGCTCCCAGGTCATGCCGATGCCCGCGTGCAACTGGACGCACTCCTCGGCGGCGTGCACGGCGACCCTGGAGCAGTACGCCTGGGCGACGGCCACCGCCAGGGCGGCCTCCGGACTGCCGGTGGCGAGGGCGTCCGCCGCGCTGCGGGCGGCCGCGCGGGCCGAGACGACCTCGAGCCACAGCTGTGCCATCCGGTGCTTGAGCGCCTGGAAGGAGCCGATGGGCCGGTTGAACTGATGGCGCTCACGGGTGTGGCGGACGGTCTCCTCCAGGCACCATTCGGCGAGCCCCAGCTGCTCGGAGGCCAGCAGTCCGGCCCCGGCGAGCAGCCCCCGGCGGACGGCCGCATGCCCGCTCTCCGCGTCCGCGAGGCGGGTCGCGGCGGATGCGTCCTCGAGGGTGACGGCACTGAGCGGACGGGTCAGGTCGAGCGAGGTCTGCGGTTCGACGGTGACACTCGCCGTGTCGATGGCGTACAGCCCGTCGGACTTCAGCACCAGCAGCACATCCGCGGCTGCCGCGTCCGCGACACCGGTGATCCTCGTCGCATCGACGGGCAACGGGCCGTCCGGGGACGCGGACAGCGGCACGGCGAGCACGGCGACCTTGCGGCCGTTCGCGAGGGCGGTCAGCAGTCCGGCGACCGCCTCGCTCGCCGTGCCCGTGTGGAGCGCAAGCAGCGTCTCGGTCGCGATGACGGAGCCCGTGAGGTACGGCGCCGGGACGGCCCTGCGGCCCAGTTCCTCCAGCACCACGGCGGCCTCGCGGTGGCTCGCGCCCTGTCCGCCGAGCTTCTCGGGAACCAGCAGTCCTGCGGCGCCGACCTCCCCGGCGAGCGCCTTCCACAGCTCGGGGTCGTACGGCGTGCCGGACTCGGCGCGCACCAGGACGGACGCCGTGTCGCTGCGGTCGGCGAGCAACGAGCGGACGGCCGCGCGCAGGTCGTCCTCGGCCTCGGAGTAGAGAAGATCGGGCTGCGTGTTCATCGGGCCAGGTCCTTCCAGGCGACGTCCTTGTCGTTGCGCGGCTCGGAGGGCAGTCCGAGGACGCGTTCCGCGACGATGTTCAGCAGCACCTCGCTGGTGCCGCCCTCGATGGAGTTGCCCTTGGAGCGCAGATAGCGGTAGCCGGCGTCGCGCCCGGTGAAGTCGACGAGTTCGGGACGGCGCATGGCCCAGTCGTCGTACAACAGGCCTTCCTCACCGCGGAGTTCGACCTCGAGACCGCTGATCTCCTGGTTGAGGCGGGCGAAGGCGAGCTTCATTCCGCTGCCCTCGGGGCCCGGCTGGCCCGCGACGAGCTGCTGGCGCAGCCGCTCTCCGGCCAGTCTGGCGACCTCCGCGTCCACCCACAGCGTCAGCAGCCGCTGGTGCAGATCGTGGCTGCGCAGCTCGGGGCGTTCGCGCCAGGTCTGCGCGATCGGGCCGATCATGCCCCCTTCGCGGGGAATGCGACTGCCGCCGATCGAGACACGCTCGTTCATGAGGGTGGTCTGGGCGACCTTCCAGCCTTCGCCGGCCTCCCCGAGCCGGTGCGCGTCGGGGATGCGTACGTCGGTCAGGAAGACTTCGTTGAACTCCGCCTCACCCGTGATCTGGCGCAGCGGGCGCACCTCGACGCCCGGGTCGCTCATGTCGCAGATGAAATAGGTGATGCCCCGGTGCTTGGGCAGATCGGGGTCGGTGCGGGCGATGAGGATCGCCCAGCGGGCCACATGGGCGCTGGAGGTCCACACCTTCTGCCCATTGACCACCCAGTCGTCGCCGTCCCGTACGGCCCGGGTGCCGAGAGCCGCAAGGTCGGATCCTGCACCGGGTTCACTGAAGAGCTGGCACCACACCTCTTCACCGACCCACAACGGACGCAGGAAGCGCTGCTTCACCTCCTCGGAGCCGTACGTGAGAACCGTCGGCGCGGCCATGCCGAGGCCGATGCCGATCCGGCGCGGGTCGTTGTCGGGTGCCTGGGCCGCCGCCAGCCCGGCGTCCACGACGGCCTGCAGCGAGCGGGGGGCGCCGAGGCCGCCGAGGCCCTTCGGGTAGTGCACCCAGGCGAGACCCGCGTCGAAGCGCGCCTTCAGGAAGTCGGTGCGGCCGGTGGTGGCCGGCGGATGCGCGGCCAGCAACTCCTCGGTGCGGCTGCGCAGTTCGGCGGCGTCCGTCATCGGGCCTCTCCCTCCGGGATGACGACCAGGCGGCCCGTGGTCGTGCCGTCGGCGACCCGCTGGACGGCGTCGGCGGCGTCCTTCATGGCGACGCGTCCGCTGATCAGCGGCTTGACCACGCCCTGCGCCGCCAGCTTGGTCAGCTCCTCGTGGCAGTCGCGGATCGCGGCCGGATCCATCTGGTTGTACAGGCCCCAGTGGAGGCCGACGATGGAGTAGTTCTTCACCAGGGCGTGGTTGAGGCCCGGCGAGGGGATCGCGCCGCTCGCGAAGCCGACGATCACGATCCGGCCCTCGAAGGCGATGCACTTCACGGACTTGGCGTAGGCGTCTCCGCCGACCGGGTCGTAGACGACGTCCGCGCCGCGCCCGCCGGTCGCCTCCTTGACCCCGGCGACAATGTCGTCCGCCCTGCGGTCGATGACGACGTCGCAGCCCAGCTCGCGTGCCGTACGCACCTTGTCGGCGCCTCCGACGACACCGATCACGCGCGCGCCGGCCGCCTTGCCGAGCTGCACGGCGGCGCTGCCGACGCCGCCCGCCGCCGCATGCACGAGGAGCGTCTCACCGGCCTGGAGATGTGCACGGCGGTGCAGCCCGAACCAGCCTGTCTGGTAGCCGATGTGCAGTGCGGCCGCCTCGGCGTCGTCGAGGGCTTCGGGTGCGGGCAGCATCGCCGCCGCGTCGGCGACGACGTACTCGGCGAGTCCGCCGTGCGGGAGCGCCGGGTTGGCGATCACCCGGCGGCCGTCCTCGGTTTCGCCGCAGATCTCCACGCCCGGCGTGAAGGGCAGCGGCGGCCGCACCTGGTACTGACCGCGGCAGAGCAGCGCGTCGGGGAAGTTGATGTTCGCGGCGCGGACCTTCAGCAGCACCTGCCCCTCGCCCGGCGTGGGCCGGTCCACCTCCTCGAGCCGCATCACCTCGCTCGGCTCGCCGTTCCGGTGCACTCGCCATGCCTGCATTTCGGGCCTCCACAAACCGTAGGCAGTACCACGCTCGAACGCATACTAAGCGGTCGCTTGTCTCACGGGAAGGGCCCCTTCGACCCCGCTTCGGTGTCAGCCCTGTTTGGGTCTCGCCCGCACATGCATCCGCTCGCCCTGCGGCCCGAACAGGCTCAGAAACTCCACCGACCTCTCCCCCGCCGGGCCGAACCAGTGCGGAACCTGCGTGTCGAACTCCGCCGCCTCCCCCGCGCCCAGCACCACCTCGTGGTCGCCCAGCAGCAGCCGCAGCCTGCCGGCGAGGACGTACAGCCATTCGTAGCCCTCGTGCGTCCGCTGCACGGGCTCCTCGCCGTCGGGCCGGTGCACCACCTTGTACGCCTGGAGGCCGCCCGGCTGGCGAGTGAGCGGAAGCATCGTCCTGCCGCCCCGCACGATGGGCTTGGACCGGACCCGCGGGTCACCGACCGGCGGGGCGCCGACCAGCTCGTCGAGCGGGACCTGATGAGCCCGGGCGATGGGCAGGAGCAGCTCGAGGCTGGGCTTGCGCCCACCGGACTCCAGCCGGGACAGGGTACTCACCGAGATGCCGGTCGCCTCGGAGAGCGCGCCGAGCGTGGCGCCCCGCTCGCGCCGGATTCTGCGGAGGCGGGGCCCCACCTCACTCAGTACGGCATCGAGCCGTGCGTCGTCGTCCATGCCCCTATTGCAGAAACAGCAACAAGGTTTGTCAATGACGCGAGGCGGATCAATGCTCGCGTCATGGTCATCAACGAGAACGAATACGACGTGGTGGTTGTCGGCGGCTCTGCGGCCGGGCTGAGCGCCGCGCTGATCCTGGGCCGGTCGCGGCGCAGCGTACTGGTGGTCGACGCGGGCGAGCCCCGCAACGCCCCGGCCGCGCACATGCAGGGCTATCTGTCGCGGGACGGAATGAGCCCGGCGGAGTTCCTGGCCGTCGGCCGCCGTGAAGTCACCGCGTACGGCGTGGAGTTGGCCGAGGACGAGGTGACCGACGCGATACCGGACGGGGCGGACGGCTTCGATGTCCGGCTCGCGGGCGGGCGCGCGGTCCACGCGAGGCGCCTGATCGTGACAACAGGGCTCGTCGATGAGCTGCCCGAGATCGAGGGGCTGGCCGAGCGCTGGGGCCGGGATGTGCTGCACTGCCCGTACTGCCACGGGTGGGAGGTCCGGGACCAGGCTTTCGGCGTGATCGCCTCACCGGTGCTGGGCGCGCACCAGGCGCTGCTGGTCTCGCAGTGGTCCGACGACGTGACGCTCTTCCTGCACACGGTGGACACGCTCTCCGACGACGACCGGCGACGGCTCGCGGCGGCGAAGGTCCCGGTGGTGAGCGGCGAGGTGGCGGGGCTGGCCGTCGAGGAGGACCGGCTGACGGGCGTCCGGATGGAAGGGGGGCTGGTCCACCCCAGGTCCGTCGTCTTCGTCCCTCCGCACTTCCGGCCGCGGGACGGACTGCTGGCGGCGCTCGGGGCGGAGACGGACGACACACCCTTCGGCCGGTTCGTCAGGGTGGACGGGACGGGGCGGACGACCGTGCCGGGCGTCTGGGCGGCCGGGAACGTGGCGGGGCCCGGGGAGCAGGTGGTGAACGCCGCGAGCGCGGGGCACCGGGCGGGGGCGACGATCAACAACGAGCTGGTCTTCGCCGACCTGGACCGCGCGGCGACTGCCTGAGGGGATGCCCGGGCATGACAATGGGCGCGACTGTCGTACGTACGAATCCGACCGGAATCCGCGGCCCCCAGAAGGGCGTTCGCCCTGCCCTCGCCGCGCAGCAGCACGGCCCTGATGGTGAGGTCGTAGCGGATCCGATCGGCCATCGGGCCCGGTCGGCGGCAGGATTGCCCGCTCCAGCCGTTGAGCTTGTCGGGCCGGCCGAGAGTGAGAAGGCGATGCCGTCCTCGGTGTCGAGGCGTATCCGCTCCTCACCCTCGGCGATCTCCCGGTTCAATGGTCGATCACCGCCCCAGCCTTTCTGACGATTCATCAGAAAATGGTGCTGGGCGACGTACCGCTCGGTGTCAGCGGCCGAACAGCTCGAAGGCGACGGCGGGCCGGCCGCCGAAGCGCGCCGCGGTGGCCTGCGCGTTTCCGGTCAGGAAGCCTCGGCAGTACGTTTCCGGGTCCTGGTCCGTCAGCCCCTCGATATACGTGCGGTGTGCCAGCAGGGACTGGATGGAACGCTCCATGCCCGCGGTCGCGTCGACCGCGTGGGTAGGACTCGAGGAGCCCGCGACGGCAACCCAGCGCACCCCGCTCCACGGCTCCAGCCCCCGCTCCGAGATGAGCTCGGGGAAGATCCAGCGATTTCCGGCATCCCCGGCCGCGTCCAGCGTCGCCCGCCCCACAGCCCGGTGATCGGGTGTGTTCCAGGCGGTGCCGCCCCAGGTGTCGCGGTGGTTGAGGGTGATGACCAGTTCGGGGCGGTGACGGCGAATGGCTGCCGCGATGTCCCGGCGCAGCGCGGTCCCGTACTCGATCACCCCGTCCTGGTGGTCCAGGAACTCCACGGTGGAGACACCGACGACCGCCGCGCTCGCCCGCTGCTCCTGCTCGCGCAGCGGGGCGCACTTGGCCGGTTCGATGGTGTCGATGCCTGCCTCGCCACGCGTGGCGAGGAGGTAGACCACCTCCCGGCCGCCGTCGGTCCAGCCGGCGATGGCGGCGGCGCCGCCGTACTCGAGATCGTCGGGGTGCGCGACGACGGCCAGCGCGCGCGTCCAGTCTTCCGGCATGGGTGCCAGCTGTTCGATCACTTGCTCGGTCATGCGCGCAGGATACGGCTCCGGGCGGGCCGATACCCCGCGCCACCCAACCCGTGGATCATGCGGGGCGGGCGGCAGTCGTACGGAGTCCGGCTCAGCTCGTCGGGAAGTTGTCCGCGCTTGTGATCCGGTCACGGACCGGCAAGCGCGGGAGCCCGGCGACTCGCCTGACGCCGCCCGTGACGCCTCCTGCGACTCTGTCACTGATGCCACTCGTCGGGGACGTGCCGGGGGGCGTGCCACGTGACTCGTGACTCGTACAGTCGTGGCCCGTGTGCGCCGCCGCCCGGCCGCTCCTAGCGTGAGGGCATGATCCGGTTCGAGCAGGTCAGCAAGGTCTACCCGGACGGGACGACCGCCGTCGACGGCCTGTCCTTCGAGGTCGCGGAAGGCGAACTGGTCACCCTCGTCGGCCCCTCCGGCTGCGGCAAGACGACCACGATGATGATGGTCAACCGGCTGATCGAGCCCACCTCGGGCCGCATCCTCGTCGAGGGCGAGGACATCTCCACCGTCGACCCGGTCAAACTGCGCCGCCGGATCGGCTACGTCATCCAGCAGGTCGGGCTCTTTCCGCACCGTACGGTCCTCGACAACACCGCGACCGTCCCCTCCCTGGTCGGCTGGAAGAAGGCGAAGGCGCGCAAGCGGGCCGCCGAGCTGCTCGATCTGGTGGGGCTCGACCCGAAGACGTACGGCTCCCGCTATCCGGCACAGCTCTCCGGGGGACAGCGCCAGCGGGTGGGAGTGGCGCGGGCGCTGGCGGCCGACCCCCCGGTGCTGCTGATGGACGAGCCGTTCGGCGCGGTCGACCCGGTGGTGCGTGAGCGCCTGCAGAACGAGTTCCTGAGTCTGCAGGCGACGGTCCGCAAGACGGTGCTGCTGGTCACCCATGACATCGAGGAGGCGGTGCGGATGGGTGACCGTATCGCGGTCTACGGGCAGGGCAGGATCGAGCAGTTCGACACCCCGGCGGCGGTCCTCGGCACACCCGCCACTCCGTACGTGGCGCAGTTCGTGGGCGCGGACCGCGGACTGAAGCGGCTCTCGGTCACCACGGTCGAGGTGGACGACCTGGAGGAACCGCCGGTCGCCCGCCTGGACGAGACGGCCAGGACGGCCGCGGCCCGGCTGCGTACCGAGGGCGCGCGCTGGGCCGTGGTGCTGGGCGCCGAGGGCGAGCTGCACGGCTGGGTCTCCGCGGACGCCCTCTCGATCGCCGGCGAGCAGGGAACGGTCGGCGATCTGGCCCGTCGGATGGAGGCCTGGGTGCCGGTGGGTTCGCCGCTGAAGCAGGCGTTCAGCGAGATGCTGCAGCACGACGCGGGGTGGGTGGCGGTGCTGGACGAGGAGCGCTTCCTCGGCGTGCTGACCCCGGCGAAGCTGCACGAGGCGCTGCGCCGCTCGGTGGACGCGGACGCGCAGGGTGTCGCGCGCGACGAGGTGGAGTTCGATTCGGTGGCGGACGCGTAGCGGTGTGCGCCCCAGGCACTGGGTACGGTGGGCACGTGACCGAGAGCTGGAATTCGACCGACGCCGGTGTCCTGCGGCTCCCCTCCGGGCGCCTGGTCCGCGGCCGTGCGCTCCGCCGGCCGCTTCCGGCCGGACCGACACCCACCTACGCCGTCCACCTGCTTGCCAAACAGCCCCCCGAAGTCCCCTGGGAGGCCCGCTGGCTGCGCTGGCCGGACTTCTGGCTCCCCGGCAACCACGCACACGCCCAGGAGATTCTCGGCGAGGCATGGGCACGTGCCGGCGTCGAACGTGTCGAGATCGCCTGCGGCGGCGGTCGCGGCCGGACCGGAACGGCCCTCGCCTGCCTGGCCGTTCTCGACGGAGTGCCGGCGGAGAAGGCGGTCGACTACGTGCGCCGGCACTACGCCCCTCGGGCCGTCGAAACCCCGTGGCAGCGGCGCTATGTGCGTCGCTTCACCGGCTGAGCGGCCGAATGTTCCTCGGTCGGCTGTCCCTGAGCCGACTGTTCCTCGGTCGGCTGTCCCTGAGCCGACTGCCCCTCAGCCGGACGTGCCGAGCAGCTTCTTGGACTCCAGATAGTTCCTGGCGACGTCCTTGGGCAGCCGCCGCCAGCTGTCCACCTGCTCGTTGAGGGACGCCAGATCCGTGGTCGTCAGTACGGTGTTGAGCCGGCCCAGCGCACGCGTCGCCCCTGCGCTGCCCGCCCTGGCCCGGTTGACGACCGGCACGATGTAGTCGGCGTTCTGCAGGTGTTTGTCGTCGGCGAGCAGGACCAGGCCGTATTCATCGAGCGTCGCGTCGGTGGTCGTGGTCAGAACCATCTGGTCCTGGCCGCTCTGGACAGCCTGTTTGGCCTGTGTGGTGCCCACCCCCTTGGGGTCGACGCCGGTGATGTCGATGCCGTAGGTCTTCTTCAGCCCCGGTTCGCAGTACGGACGTTGGACACACTCGTCGCCCGCCGCGAGCCGTACGGGCAGTCGGGACCTGCCCAGGTCGCTCAAGGTCTTGAGCCGGTGCCGCTCGGCGAAGGCCCGGGGGACGGCGAAGGCGTTCTGGTCGACGGCCTTCCCGGCGTCGAGCACGGTGAGGCCGCGCGGGGTGGCGAGCCCCCGCAGCGCCGTCATCGTCGCGGTCAGGTCGGGCGAGCCGACCGTTTTCGCTTCGGGGCCATTGGCCTTGGCGTTGAGCCAGTCCGCGAACGTCGCGGCGTACTCCGGCACCACGTCGATCTGGCCGCTCTCCAGCGCGGGTTCGTAGATCTCGCGGTTGGTGACGGACAGGATCTCCGTGTGATATCCGGCCTCGTCGAGGAGATGTGCGTACATCTGCGCCAGCAGATCGCTCTCGGTGAAGCCTGCGGAGCCGATCGTCAGATGCCTGCTGTCACCGGGCGGCACGGTCACCTCGCCCTGCGTCTCCAGGGAAGGCCCGGTGGTGCAGGCGGGGACGACCAGCAGAGCGGCGGCCACGAGCGCCCGCCGCGGACTCATCCGGCTGTCCCCCTCGCCCACTCGGGGGACAGCCGCTGCGCCACCACGAACAGCGTCTCCACGATCAGCGCGAAGGCCGCCACGAGGGCCGCTCCCGCAACCACCTGGGGGGTGGAGGCGAGATTGAATCCCGCCGTGATGATGCGGCCGAGTCCGCCGCCGCCCGCGAGCGCGGCGATGGTCGCGGTGGCCACCAGCTGTACGGCGGCGATCCGCACGCCGGTGAGGATCAGCGGCAGGGCGAGGGGCACTTCCACCCGCAGCAGCATCTGCGAGCCGGTCATTCCCATACCGCGGGCGGCGCGTACGACGTCCTGGTCGACGCCGCGCATCCCCACGTACGCGTTGGTCAGCAGCGGCGGGACGGCGAAGAGCACCAGCGCGATGATCGTGGGCCACGAGCCGTACGAACCGATGGGACTGAGCAGCAGCAGAACGAGGACGGCGAAAGTGGGCACGGCACGGCCGACGTTGGAGATATTGACCGCGAGCGCGCCGCCCTTGCCGAGGTGCCCGAGGACGAGTGCGACCGGCAGCGCGATCAGGCAGCTCAGGGCGAGGCAGACGACGGTGAGGAAGAGATGTTCGCCGAGACGGTTCCAGATGCCGTTGGCACCCGACCAGTTGGCGGCGCTGGTAAGCCAGTCCCAGGCGGACGAGAGCGTGTTCATGCGTTCTGCCCTCTCGTCCACGGGGTGAGCAGCCGCTGGATCAGCAGGAGCAGCAGGTCGGCGACGACGGCGATGATCACGCAGAGTACGGACGCGGTGAGCACCTGGGCCTTGAAGTAGGTGTTCATACCGGAGTAGATGAGATTGCCGAGACCGCCGAAACCCACGATCGCGCCGATGGTGACCAGCGAGATGGCGGAGACCGTGGCGATGCGCAGCCCGGCCATGGCGGCGGGCAGCGCGAGCGGCAGCTCGACGGCGAGCAGCAGCCGGATCGGTCCGTATCCCATGCCGCGTGCGGCCTGCCGGGTCTCCTCGGGCACCGCGCGCAGCCCGGCGAGGATGTTCCGTACGAGCAGGGTGAGCGAGTAGAGGACGAGGCCGGCGACGACGAGTGAGGCGGAGAGTCCGTACACCGGCAGGAGCAGGGAGAACATCGCGAGCGACGGGACCGTGTAGAGGATCGTCGTCAGGCCGAGTACGGGACCTGCGGCCCAGTTCCAGCGGCGGGCTGCGACGGCGAAGGGGACGGCGAGCACGACGCCGATGAGGACGGCGACGAGGGTGAGCTGGAGGTGCTGGAGGACCGCGTCCAGGAGGATCTCGCTGCGGGTGGAGAGGTACTCACCACAGATCCATTCATTGCGCGCGAGGCAGTCGTCGGGGGGCGCAGTCACCTGTCCATTGCAGCCCGGCCGGGGGACGCCCGCGCGTTCTGCTCGCCTGTTCGAGGGCCCATGCGGAACCGGCCGCCCAGGGCGGACGCGGAGGCCGGGAAGCGAACTGCCGGCCTCGGCGCGGAGCCGGATCTCAAGGAGCAGGCGAGTCCTCGGTGATGGGGCGCGAGGCACCCAGAATCCCCTCCGAAAGGGGCACTTCAATTGTCACCCGTACGGGCTAGCAACCGCGGGAGAGCCCTTGTCTCCATTGGGCTGTCCCCCCGTCGGAGTTGCATGGCCACGGGAGCCATGAGTCGGTGGGAGTCGTGCTCTACCAGATCTCACCCCCAGGAGGAGACATGAGCGCTGTTCCGAAGGGCCAATCGGCCGACAAGCTGTCCGTGGTGTACGCGGTTCGCGTCATCGAGGGTGGCGAGCAAGGGTTTCTGGCCATGTACGAGCGGATTCGGAAGTCCGTCTCCCGCGTGCCCGGGCACATCATCGACCGGCTGGGAGAGCCCATCGACGACTCCCGGCAGTGGGTGATCACCAGCGAGTGGGAGACGCCCGAGCACTTCTTCGCCTGGCAGCAGGGCGAGGACCACCGCGAACTGGTGGCTCCGCTGCGCGAGTGGGTCGAGGAGACCCAGTCGCTGCGCTACCGGGTCATACAGGAGACCGTTGGGGTGAAGGCATGACGCGCCCCAGCGGGCCTGTCGCCGTCCTCGGTCTCGGCACGATGGGCACCGGTCTGGCCACCCGCCTCCTCGACCAGGGCGTTCAGGTCCGGGTCTGGAACCGCACCGCGGAGCGGACCGGTCCGCTCGCCAAGGCCGGCGCCTTCGCCGCAGCCCACCCGGCCGATGCCGTCGAGGGTACGAGCGCTGCCATCTGCACCGTGGCCGACGGCGAAGCCCTCGGCGCTGTGCTGCGGGGACCAAACGGGGTCCTTTCCGGAGGCCCGTACCCCGGCGCCCTGGTGTGCGCCAGCACCGTCGCCCCCGACGAGGTCGTGCGCCTCGCCGGGAGCGTGTCCTCCGTTCTGGACGTCGGCATGCTGGGCAACAACGAGCACGCCCGCAACGGCGAGCTGCGGCTGTTCGTCGGCGGCGAGGAGCGGGTCTTCACCGCGGGGCGGCCGCTGCTCGAACTGCTCGGCAAGCAGGTCGTCCACCTCGGCGAACTCGGTTCCGGCATGCGGATGAAGCTGCTCCTCAACCTGCTGATGGGAATAGAGGTACAGGCGCTGGCCGAAGCCGTCGAGTTGGCGGCCGGCACCGGCCTCGACCCGAAGCTCGTCCTCAGCACGATCGCGGGCAGCGGCTTCGCCTCGCCGGTCATGTCGTTCAAGTCGAAACGCCTGGCTGTCGGGCGCTTCGACAAGCCCGACTTCCGGCTCCGCCTGATGGCCAAGGATCTCAAGCTTGTCGCGGACCAGGCCGCGGCGGCCGGGCTGCGGCTTCCGCTCGCCGCGGCAGCCGCGGAGACCCACCTCCGCGCCACCGAGCAGGGATTCGGCGACGAGGACTGTGTCGCGGTCGCCCACGCACTCACGCCGAAGCGGGGAACCGCCACATGATCATCGACATCCACGGGCATCTGTCCCCACCGGAGGCCGCCCAACGCTTCCCCATGCCTCCCAGCCTGACCGACGTCGACGGAATGCTCGCCGCCCGCGCTCAGGCCGGGATCGACCTCACCATCATCGGCAGCCCGGTGGGCGCCGGGGCGATGGCGCGAGTCCCGGGCGTCGACAACTACGCGCAACCACGAGACCGGCTGCGAGGCTTCCACGCCTGGATGTCGGGCCTGATCGCCTCCTTCCCGGACCAGTTGCGCGGGTATGTGTACGCCAACCCGTTCGGGGACGACGATCACCTGGAAGGAGTCCGGGAGACGCTGGCAGATCCCGCCTTCGTCGGCCTGATCACCACCTCCAGTGTCCACGGCGAGCTGCTCGGCTCTCCGCGAGCCGACTCCTTCTTCGCGCTGGCCGCCGAGATGGAAGTGCCGGTCCTGGTGCACGCCCCTGCCGAACCGATCGGCACGGAGCGGGTCGACGACGTCGGCTTCGTCGAGCAGATCGGACGGTTCGGCGACATCACCATGAGCATGGCCATGATCGCGTTCGCGGGATGGCTGGACAAGTATCCCGGCCTGCGACTGATCGGTGCCACCGGCGGCGGCGCGATGGCTCTGCTGCCGGAACGCCTGCAGACGGCGGCGCGCCCCCGGCACTGGGGCGGGGGCGCGCCCGCGGCGCCCCCCGCCCCGCCGGCGGCCGACCCGGGCGCGGCGCTTCGGCGCATGTATGTCGACACCAGCCCGTTCAGCACGGCGCACCTGAGCCTCAACGCGGAGGTGCTGGGGCCGGAGCGGATGCTGTTCGGCACCGACTCGCCGCCGATGTCCGCGCCGCTGGAGGAGTTCCTGCGCATGATCGAGAAGCTGCCTGTCGACAAAGCGTCTCAGCAGCTCATTCTCGGTGGCAACGCCGAGGCCCTCTTCGACCTGAGGAGCCGTCCGTGACCACACTGGAAGACCCCGTCGCCGCAGCCTCGCGGTGCACCCCCGAGTTCCGACGGAACCCCTACCCTGTCTACGCCTACCTGCGGGATGCGGCGCCCGTCTGCCCCATGCGGCCGCCGCACGGCATCGACACGTACCTGATCACCCGGTACGAGGACGCGCGGGCCGCCCTGTCGGATCCCCGGTTGAGCAAGGACATGTACGGGGCCATGGACGCCTACCGAAGGATCTTCGGTGACTCGTCCGTCGCACTGGACGATCACATGCTCAACTCCGACCCGCCCAAGCACACCCGGCTACGCAAGCTGGTCAACTCCCAGTTCACTCCGCGCCGGGTGGAATCCCTGCGGCCGCAGATCCAGGACATCGTCGAGACCCTGATGGACGGATTCGCGACGCAGGAACCCGTCGACCTGCTGCCCGCGTTCGCGTTTCCGCTGCCGATCACCGTGATCTGTGAACTGCTCGGCGTGCCGCCGGAAGAGCGGTCGGAGGTGCAGGGCTGGTCCACCACGGTGGCGAACACCGGGTTCAGCAAGGAAGCCAAGCAGGCCCACCAGAAGGCCGAGGAGAGCCTGCACGCGTACTTCGAGGATCTCCTCGCGCGTAAGCGCAGCCACCCGGGTGATGACCTGCTCAGCGCGCTCACCGAAGTCCGGGACAAGGACGGCGGGCTGTCCCGGAACGAGCTGACCTCGACAGCGTTTCTGCTGATGTTCGCGGGTCACAAGACGACTGCCTACCTCATCGGCAACGCGGTCTACCATCTCCTCGCCCATCCTTCGCAGCTTCGCGCCGTGCAGCGGAACCCGGAGCTGGTCGGACAGGCGGTTGAGGAGGTGCTGCGCTACGACGGCTCGGTGGAGAGCGCGACGTTCCGTTTCGCGACCGAGGATGTGGACATCGCCGGGACGCGGATTCCGAAGGGCGCTCTGGTTCAGATCGCGCTCGCCTCGGCCAACCGGGACCCGCTGAAGTTCGACTCCCCGGACCAGTTCGACGTGACGCGACCGGACAACGCGCAAAGTGCCCATCTGGGGTTCGGGCAGGGCATTCACTACTGCCTGGGAGCGCCTCTGGCCAGACTGGAGATGCAACTCGCTCTCACCGGTCTGTTCAGCCGTTTCCCAAGGATGGCTCTGGCCGACCCCGCACGTGAGGCGCCTTGGATGGAGGTTCCGTTCCCGGCCTTCCGCGGCCTCGCGGAACTGCCCGTCGTGCTCGATCCTGCTATGCCGTGACCGACAGCGGGGGGGCGGCATCCTCATCCCGTTGCCCAGAATCCGGTGGTGCTTCGGCCGGTACGCAGGTCGGAGTCGGTACCCCGTCGTGCCAAGCCCTGGGCAGGAGGACCCACACCCCCGTGCAACGGGTGTGGGTCCTCTCTCATAGCCCTGCTGCGTTCGCCGGCGGTGCCGGAACCAGATCACGGCGAACGCCACCGGTCCGCTGCCGGCCGTGGTGGCAGCAGACCGGTGGCGTTGACCGCCAGGAAGCACGTTCCACGCGAAAGCGCGGACGGGGTCGTCCTGCCGCTCTCACCACTGGCTGATTCCCTGAGTACCCGCACCCACCCGCCTCCGCGTTTCCGTACCGATGTCTCCACTGGAGACGAGGCATAGCGTGCCCCCATGCACAGTGGCAACGCCCGTTCCTCCACCTCCGTCCCGGCCCCCGCCGCGCCGCGGTCCTGGCTGCCGCGCGACCCGGCGCGCGCCGCCTCACGCGTCGTCAAGGCCGTCCTGGCGGCGGTCCTCGCCATGGTCCTCGCGGTTGTCTGCTGGTTCGCCTTCATGCTGTGGTCCCTGGAACACACCAGGGCTTCCGCCCCGTACTACGAACTGGCCGGCCCCTACACCGGTCCTGGCAGCCCAGTGGCGGCCGGAGACCCGCAGCGGTACGAGGACGACGTACGGGTGACCGTGGGCGTACCCCGCCGCGTCACTGCCATCACCGACGACCCCGGGTACCGGCCGGGAGACGCCATGTACTCCTACACCGTCACCTACGCCAACGACGGCAGCAGAACCGTCGAACTCGTCCAAAACGGCATCGACGAGGAGATGACGCTCCCCAACGGTGCGATGGCACGCGGCGCGTGGGGCATCGGCCGCCCACAGGAACCGTGGTTCCCGGACCGCCTCGCCCCGGGCGAGCGCACCACGGTCACGATGGAGGTCTACGTCCCCGTCGGCACGCCGTACCTGCGCTCCGAACTGCGCATCGCCGACGGCCATTCGCCGACGTACTGGCAGCTCCCCCTGCGCAGGCCCTGAGCATTCGAACAGGTTCCCTCGGCCGGCCGCCTTGTCGCCCCCGGCGCTGGCGTGTGGCGATCCGACCGGAAGGCGGTGGGGTCACGTGCCGGGCACGCGGCCAACCGCAACTCTTGTTAACCAAACGGGTCGACCCGTAAAGTAATTGCCATGCACTCTTCTCCTCCCTCCAGGGGGCGCCCCAGGGACCCCCGCTCGCACGAGGCGATCATCAGCGCGACCGCGGAGCTGGTGGCCGAGGCCGGCTACGCCGCGACGTCGATCGGGGCCGTGGCGGCGCGGGCCGGTGTCGGCAAGGACACGATCTACCGACGATGGTCGGGCAAGCCGGAGCTGGTCTTCGAGGCCGTGTTCACGACCACCGACCACGCTCCGATACCGGACACGGGAACGCTCACCGGGGACCTGACCGCCCTGCTGCGGGGCCTGGTCGAGGAGTTCCATGCGCCTGCCTCCGCAGCGGCGCTCCCGGGACTGCTCGCCGACTTCGCCGCCGATCCGGCCCTGAAGGCGCGCATCCGTAGCGACTTCCTCGCCCCGTCGAAGGAACGGCTGCTGATTGTCTTCGAACGCGCCGTGCTGCGCGGGGAGATCGCCGCCGGCACACCGGTGGACCTGGTCCTGGACACGCTGGCAGGAGCGGTGTTCTTCCATGTCGGACTGGTGGGAGAGCACCCCACCCCGCAGTTGGCCGGCCGGCTGGCTGCTGTCGTTGCCAAAGGAATCGAGATCCGATGAACGGCTGGCTTCTCGCAGCGGGCATCACCGCATTCGGCGTGGCCGCGGTGCACATCGCCGGCGGGCACCGGGACGTGGTACGCCCGCTGCTGTCCAGTGGACTCGCAGACGAACCCAGGAGAGTCATGCACGCCGTATGGCACATGGTCACCGCGGACCTGGTGCTCTCCGCAGCCGCCTTGGTCTACCTCGCTCTGGCGGACGGTACGTCAGGGACTGGCCTGGTCGCGTGGTTCGTGGCCGCGCACTTCCTCGCGTACGCGGCGGTCTTCCTGGCCGTCACGCTGTCGGCCGGCTGGCCCAGGCCCCTGCTCCGGCTGCCGCAGTGGATCCTGCTCCTGCCGGTCGCGCTCCTGACAGCGGCGGGCACCGCATAGCACCAGCGCGGTCGGATTCCCGCGGTGTTGTTACGGATACAGCGGCGGTGCCCTGCCCACGGGACTGATCCTCAACCGGAGGGGAAGTTCGGGCACAGACGCTGGTAACGGTCGTCGCCGACGTAGAAGTTCCACTCGTCGTGAGTCAGGTTGCGGCCCGCTCCGCGGCATAGTTCGTGAGCCCACACGCCCGGTACGGGGGTGAGCCGGGCGGTGCGGTCCCAGGATGCAGTAGCGAGGGTCTTGCCGTCGGGGCTGAACACCGCTGCGGCTACCCATCCGGTGTGGCCCGTCAGGGTAGCGATCGGGTCGCCGCTGCTGCTGGCCCACAGGCGTGCCGTGCCGTCCCTGCTGCTTGTCGCGATGGTGTTTCCGTCGGGGCTGAATGCCACCGCGGTCACCTCGTTGGTATGGCCCGTGAGGGTGGCGATGGCCCTGTGGGTGGCGACGTCCCACAACTGGGCGGTGCCATCGGTGGGAGCAGTGGCCAAGGTCTTCCCGTTCGGGCTGAACACCACTGCGCTCATGTATCCGGTTCTGCTGTTGAAGGTAGCGATGAGCTGGTGCGTGCGGGTGCCCCAGAGGCGGGCGGTCCCGTCGGTGGAGGCGGACGCCAACGTCCTGCCGTCCGGACTGAACGACACCGCGCTCACCCAGCCGCTGTGCCCGCGCAGCGTAGCGATGAGCCGGCGGGTGCGGGTGCCCCAGAGGCGGGCGGTCCCGTCGGTGGAGGCGGACGCCAACGTCCTGCCGTCCGGACTGAACGACACCCCGGCCACCGCGCCGCTGTGCCCGCGCAGCGCAGCGATGAGCTGGTGCGTGCGGGTGTCCCATAGTCGGGCGGTTCCGTCCTTGTTGCCGGTTGCAAGCGTGTGGCCGTCGGGGCTGAATGCCACCGCGAGTACGTAGCCGGCCCGGCCGCCAATGGTCGCGGTCGTTCGGTGGGTGCGGAGATCCCATAGTCGGGCGGTCCCGTCCCTGCTCCCGGTTGCAAGCATGCGGCCGTCGGGGCTGAACGCCACCGCATCGAGGTATCCGCTGTGACCGGTCAGCGTCGTGGTCGCCTGCCGGGTACGGGTGCCCCAGAGCCGGGCGGTGCCATCGGCGGAGCCCGTGGCCAACGACTTCCCGTCCGGACTGAACGCCACCCCGTTCACCTCGCCCGTGTGACCCGTCAAGGTGCCAACTGCCCTACGGGTGCCCAGATCCCACAGCCGGGCGGTGTCGTCCCAACTGCCGGTCAACAGCATCCCGCCGTCGGGACTGAACGCCACCGCACTCACTACGCGGGTGTGCCCTCGCAGAGTTGCGATGCCCCGCCGGGTACTGGTGTCCCAGAGTCGGACGGTGCCATCGGCGGACCCCGTGGCCAACGACTTCCCGTCCGGACTGAACGCCACCCCGTACACCTCGCCCGTGTGACCCGTCAAGGTGCCAACTGCCCTACGGGTGCCCAGATCCCACAGCTGGGCGGTGTCGTCCCAACTGCCGGTCAACAGCCTCCCGCCGTCGGGACTGAACGCCACCGCACTCACTTTGCCGGTGTGACCGGCCAGGGTGGCGGTTGTTCGTCCGGTACGGGTGTCCCAGAGCCGGGCGGTGGCATCGGCAGATCCCGTGGCCAACGACCTTCCGTCGGGACTGAACGACACCGCGTACACTCCGCGCGAATGGCCTCGCAGGATGGCGGCTGTGCGGCCGGTACGGATGTCCCAGAGCCGGGCGGTGCCATCGGCAGACCCCGCGGCCAACAACTTCCCGTCCGGACTGAACGACACCGCAGTGACTTCGCCGCTCCGACCGGGCAGAGTGGTGGCCACTCGGTGGCTCCCGCCGGCCCAGAGTCGGGCGGTCCCGTCCTTGCTGCCCGTAGCCACGGTGTGCCCATCCGGGCTGAACGTCACCGCGATGACCTCCCCGGTGTGACCGACGAGCGGCCGAGCCGGATGCACGGGGGTCGACAGGGCAGCTTGTGCACTCGCGTGGGTCGGAGCGATGGCTGCCTGGCGGAGTCCGGCGAGGGCGAGAAGGTTCGCGAGGTCGGGCTGGGTGCCCAGGACCGCGCGGGACTGTGCGGCAAGACTGCTCGCGGCGGCTATCCGGCTCTTCCGGTCGGCCGTCCTGCGCTGTCCCTCAGCGGCCTGCCACTGCCACACCGCGACAGCTGTGGCAACCAGTGACGCCACCACCAACAGTGCGAGGGCTGCCGTGAGACGCCGAAGCCGTTCGTTTCGGCGACCGGTGGCTGCGGCCTCGGCTTCCGCCCTCCTGATCTCAGCCTGCGCCGCCGCGACGCTGTCCTCCAAGAACTCGCGCTCCAGCGGATTGAGGTCGGCTCGGCGTCCGGCCGCCATCTCTGTGGCCTGGGCCAGCCGGTGTCCCCGATACAGGCTGCCTGGATCACGTTGCAGGGCCTGCCAGGCTTCGGCGGCTACGGTCAGGGCGCGGTGCACACGCAGCCAGTCACGATCTTCGGCCAACCACTCCCGCAGCTGGGCCCAGGCTCGTACGAGTGCTTCGTGGGTGATCTGCACGACCCCGTCATCCGCGGTGACCAGACGTTCCTCGATCAGGCGTTGCAGGGCGACACGGGCAGGACCCCCCTCGTGTGCCAGCTCGTCTTCGCAAACCCGGCGCCGCACGGCCTCACCGCCGTCGTCCACCGCGACCAGGCGGAGCAGCATGCGTCGCGCTGCTTGCTTCTCGTCCCGATCCAGGGAGTCGTATACCCCCTGAGCCGTGTTGGCCACCGCGTTCTGGATGCCTCCGGAGGCGTGATAGCCAGCCAGTGTCATGCGACGGCCGTCGCCTTGGGCCCAGGTGGCCTGCAGCGCGTGCGCCAGCAGCGGCAGCGCGCCCGCGTCATAACCCCCGCCACGCACACCCAGGTCGCGCAGCAGCATCTCCACCAGCCCCGGCTCCAGTTCCAGCTGTGCCGCGCGCGCCGGACCAGTGATCGCCTGGCGCAGATCGGGCTCGGTCATCGGTCCGAGCACGATGTTTCCCTTGTTCACCAATCCGGCCAGTCCGGGCACGGCAATGCAGCGGTGGAAAAAGTCGGCGCGCACCGCCACAACGACCGGGACCGGTCGGCGGCTCCTGTCTCCGGATGCCTGCTCGACGAGCGCGGCCACGAAGGCCTGACGCTCGTCGCTGTCCGTGCACTGGGTAAAGGTCTCCTCGAACTGATCCACGATCAGCACCCAGCGGCCACTGGTCCTGCCCTTCGATCTCTCCAGCTGGGCGCGCAGCGCCTCCAGCGGATGCGCCCCCGGCGTGAGCCGTACCACCGCCGCGGGAGCCGAATCGTCCGCCGACAGACGTCCCAGGCGTAACAGGGGGGCCAAACCAGCGTTCAG
The DNA here is from genome assembly GCF_026341125.1 of Streptomyces sp. NBC_01142. Lineage (NCBI taxonomy): Bacteria > Bacillati > Actinomycetota > Actinomycetes > Kitasatosporales > Streptomycetaceae > Streptomyces > Streptomyces sp. NBC_01142. Next base: position 3,041,537 of record NZ_JAPEOR010000001.1, on the reverse strand, counting down.
CAGGGATGACTTGCCGGCGCCCGAGGCGCCGATCAGGAACAAGGGCGGTCCGCCGCCGATGCGCTTGTTCAGCAGCCTGACCAGTTCCTGGATTTGCGTGCCGCGGCCGAAGAACCATTCGGCTGTGTCCTCGGTGAAGGAGTGCAGGCCGGGGTAGGGGCATCGGCCATCGAGATGACCAGGTGCCGGGTCGGCGAGACCACCGCCGTGATCCTGCGCATGCTCCAGCAACAGCTGCAGCACCTTGTAGTCCCCCAGCAGGCTCGCCCACCGTTCTTGCTTCACGGCCTTGCCCGCCTCCGACTCGGCCAGGCAGGCGCTGACGTACCTCTCGAACAGACCGCGGTCGGGTGCATTCCTTCCCTTGCCGTTCTCGAGATCGGAGATCGTTGAGTTGGCCGAGGCGATGTTTCCGGCCAGACCGGTCTGGGTCAGGCCGACCTCGATGCGCAGAGCACGTAGCCGCTTCCCCAGTCGGTGCCGCTGCGCCTCGACCGCGTCACCCCCGCCTGCAGCGTCGCTCATGTCCCTCCCCGTGAGTCCGGTGTCCGGCGGAATCCGGCGCTGATGGCTGCCGACCGTCCGTTGACCTGCACCTTTGGCAGGCAGGTCCGGGGTCGGCCGTCGCTGGTGATCTCGGCCGCTTCTGCGGCGCACGCTGGCCGCCGTTGTGATCCGAGGTTCCGAAAAGGACGGAGAGAGCGATGGTGGAAGTACGGGAGTTCGCCGCCCACGCGCTGAAATCCGTGAGGAAGGTCCTCCCCCAGACGCGGGGCTGGTGGGCGGAGGGGCCATCCAGCAGCACCCACAGCCGACTCGCACCGCCCGCGGTTTCCCTCACTGTCCGGTGCAACCGCGAGCCGCATCGGCGCTCAAGGCGGGTCAGCAGCGCACCGGGACAACCGGTCAACCAGCCCGGAGACACAAGGGCGGCACGAGTGGGGCGTGTCAGCCGGCACAGTCCGGGACAGTGTCCCCATAGGGCCCGTCGGGCCCCTCCCCCACTCGGCCAGAAGCCGGGTGCCGATCCATCACGTGCCCGGAGCCGGACGGTACGGGGCCGTCTCCAGCGCCCGCGTCGTCTCCCGCCGTGAATTCCGCTCGGCCGCCTTGGTGCGAGCGGCATCGGCCCCTCCTCGAAGGTTCCCAGCTGGTCGAAATGAACAAGGTCACGCGCCGGCACCATTTCCCCCTCGCGCAACCGGCCCCTCCGCTGCGGTATCCGCCGGCCGGGCTGTCGAGCAGGAGCGTAAGGGCAACACGCCTGCTGTGGCCGCTACTTCGGATTGCACCAGCTCCACTCGCTCATGGTCCGGCGCATTTGGCACCGAACCGGACACCGTCTCGCCAAAAGGATCACGATGACGAACAAAAGGAACACCAGGCAAACCGTCCGGCAGCTCGGCCACACGGCCATGTTCGGTCTGGTCCGCGGCATCGCCACCGCAGCCGGCTCGGCTGTCATCGCCGGAATCGCCTGGTGGCTGCAGGGCCGATAGCCGACCGGAGCCGGGCACTGGGGACAGCGCAGCGAGGAGGAACGCGCACGTCGGCCGATCGGGCACACCGCCGTATACCCGCCCGGTCGGCGGCACTCCGGATGTCAACCCGCCGATGCCATCGAGCAGTGGCGAGCCCACACGCCTGAACTCCAACTCCTCGCCCTGCTGGGCGAACGCACCCACGTCATGTATGCCGCACTGGGTGATGCGACGTCAGCGGCGGCGCAAAGCTCCGGCCGTGCTCCCGGTGCGTTCCCTCAACAGGATGCGCAGGGTGTTGGCGTGTTCGTAGCCGACCCTGCGGGCGATGGCCTCCAGTGAGAGGTCCGTGGTCCGCAGCAGGTGGGAGGCCTGTTCGATCCGCAGGTCCTGAACGAAGCGGATGGGTGAGGTACCGAGTGCGCGCTGCACGGCCCGCTGAAGGGTGCGCTCGCTGACGCCGAGCGCCTGCGCCGCCTGCCCGATACTGATCGGCTCGTCCAGATGCAGTCGCGCCCACCGCTCGAAGGCCGCCACGGTCGGATCGCTCTGGGCGAGCGCGCTCGGGATGGTGTACGCCGACTGGGACGGTCGCTCGTCCACCACCAGATAGCGGGCGACGAGATCGGCGAGGGCGGGGCTGCTCATCCGGACGATCGCGAGGGCGAGGTCGACATGCCCGAAGGCCGCGCCGGCCGTCGTCACGCCGTCCGATGTGGTCACCATCCTGGTCTCGTCGACCGTCACCGCCGGATAGCGCATGCGGAACACCGGCGCGAGCCACCAGCTCGTGGTCGCCCGCCGTCCGTCCAGCACCCCGGACTCGGCCAGCAGGAAAGTGCCCGTACAGGCCGAGGCGACAGGCGTCTGCCGCTCCCGCGCATCGGCCACCAGACGCCGCACGGCTGCGGAGCCGGGACCCGAAACATGGTCGATCAGTGCCTCGGGCCGCCGCTCGGCGAGGGCCGGTACGAGCAGCAGGTCCGCCCCCCTTGCCTCCGAGACGGGCGCGGTGGCGACCACATGTCCGGCGCCGGTGCGGATCCGGCGGTGGAAACCTACGGTCGTGACCTCCCAGGCGGGCGGCGGCTGAGGCAGCTCCCCGCGCATGGCGTTGGCCCCTTGGAGTACATCGAGGATCGCCGCGAGCCCGGAGTCGAACACACCGTCGTAGGCGAGTACAGCTACATCCATGGCGGAAACAGTATCCGACTCGTCGTTTACGACACTGGGGCACGATCGTTCGCCGCCGTAGGCTTCTTTCAGATGTCCGGATCACACCACACGGACACGGACGCGCGGCAGATCGAGACCGGCCCACCGGACCGGCCCGTCGACACCGGGACGACCACCGGGACGACCACCGGGCGACCACCGGCACGAACACCGAGAAGCGGAGTACGTCATGACGAAGATCGGCCTGTTGGCCAGGATCGAAGCCAAGCCCGAGTACGCAGAGAAGGTCGGGGACATGCTGCGCGATGCGCTGCGGCTCGCCAAGGAGGAGGAGCACACCGTCACCTGGTTCGCGTTCCGCGAGAACGCCACCACCTTCGGGGTGTTCGACACCTTCCAGGACGAGGAGGGCCGCACCGCCCACCTGCAGGGCAGGATCGCCGCGGCACTGATGGAGGCCGCGGAGACGATGCTCAGCTCCGCACCGGACATCCGCCCCGTGGACATCCTGGCGGTCAAGCTTCCCTGACCCGGTGAAACGCGGTGCCGGACGCGTCCGGCATGACGGGAACGGTATGCAAAGAGTCGCAGGCGACACTGCAAAAGAGCGCCTGGCACTTTGGGTTCGCTGTACCCGGCACATGACATCCAACGAGTCAGAGGGATGGAACGCACCATGGCGCAGCCCACGGTCCAGCACACCGAAACCGACACCCCCGCGGCGCGCTCGCGCACCCACACCTGGGCACCACCGACCAGCTACGCCGACGCCGGCGACCGCTCGGGGATCGAGCTGATCCGTATGGGCCTGGACGGCCGTCTGCCGTCGGCACCGATCTGCGGCACGCTCGGCTTCCGGCTCGTCGAGGTCGACGAGGGCCGGGCCGTCTTCGAAGGCGATCCCGGCGAGCATCTGTTCAACCCCATGGGCACCGTCCACGGCGGCTTCATGGCCACGATGCTCGATTCGGCACTCGGCACCTCGGTCATGAGCGCCCTGCCTGCCGGGCGGGCCTACGCCACCGTGCAACTGGGGGTGAATCTGGTACGCCCGGTGTACGGCAACACCCCGACACTGCGCTGCGAGGGCACGGCCATCCATGTGGGCCGCACGACCGCGACGGCGGAGGCCCGGGTCGTCGGGGCCGTGGACGGCAAGCTGTACGCACACGGCACCACTACCTGCGCGGTCTTCGCCCTGCCGGGCGCCGGGTGAGGGGGGAGGATTGAGGACATGACCAGGACCACGGTCGTCAATCTCAAGGGCCACCGGAACGATCCCGAGTTCGCGGATGTGGTCTACGTCGGCCGGGCCATGCACCGGGGCGGCTGGGACCTGAGTGCCTCCCCGCTGGCGAGCCCCTTCCGTCCCGGTCGCGACGGCAGCCGGGAAGAGGTCATGGAGCGGTACCGGGAACATCTCCTCGGCCGCCCGGACCTCCTCCCCCTGCTTCCGGAGCTCCGTGGGCACCGGCTCGGCTGCTGGTGCGTCCCGGAGGCGTGCCACGCCCAGGTGATCGCGCAACTGGCGGACTCGGGGGCGGGCACCGACTCCGGAGCTGGCACCGATCCGGAGTGAACCGCCGCCGCGGTGAAGCCCCCACCCCGTCCGACCGGCATTTTCCCGCCCCGAGGCGACCGTTCAGGACACCTGAATGCCGATGAGGCAGGTGTCGTCATCGGTGTCCGACTTGCTGTGGGTGAGCAGGCGGTCGAGTCGGCGCTCGAGGGTGGGTGCGGGTGCCTGTGCTGTGGCGAGCAGTTGGGTGAGGGACTCGTGGACGGAAGTGTCCCTGCGTTCGACGAGGCCGTCGGTGTACATCAGCAAGGTGTCGTTCGGCTCGAGTTGGACCTCGGCCTCTTCGTACTCGGCCTCCGCCAGGGCACCCAGGAGCAGTCCGCCGAGCAGAGGCAGGGTGGTGGCCCCACTTCCGCGCACCAGGACCGGAGGCAGGTGGCCTGCCCTGGCCCAGCGCAGGATGCGGGTGTCGGGGTCGTACAGGCCGCAGACGGCGGTGGCGGTGACCTGTTCGGTGAGGTGATGCGCCACGATGTTCAGCCACGACAGCAGCTGGCCGGGGCCCGCGCCGGTGATGGCGAGACCGCGCAGGGCGTTGCGCAGAACCACCATGCCGGTTGCCGCCTCCACGCCGTGGCCGGCGATGTCCCCGACGCAGAGCAGGATCCGCTTGGAGGGCAGGACGACGGCGTCGTACCAGTCGCCGCCCACCAGGGACTCCGACTCCGCCGGCCGGTACCGTACGGCGATCTGCAGGCCGGGGGCGTCGAGGGGGCCCCGGGTCGGCGGCATGATGGCGTGCTGGAGTTGCAGCGCCATGCGGTTGCGCTCGGCCGACTCCTGTTCGGTGTGCGCGAGTTGGTCGCGGGTGGCGGCGAGCGCCACCTCGGTCCAGTGCTGGGAGGAGATGTCCTGGTACGCGCCGCGCACCGCGAGGAGCCGGTCGTCGGCGTCGAGGACGGGTTCGGCGATGACCCGGATGTGGCGGGTGACTCCGTCGGGACGCTGAAGGCGGAAGGCCGTCGAATGGGGACGCCGGTGGTGAAGCACTGCCTGGAGGAAGCGGCCGATGGCGACGGCGTCGTCGGGGTGTGCGTGACCGGCGAGATCCTGCAGGGACACGGGGGTGTCGGTGACCGCACGTCCGTACAGGCCGAAGAGCTGCCCGTTCCAGGTGATCTCACCCGTTACGAGGTTCTCCTCGAAGCCGCCGATACGGCCGAGGCGCTGCGCGTTTTGGAGCAGGCTGGCGAGCCGGGCGGTCTCGTCCTCGATGCGCCAGATGAGCAGCACGCTGCCGCCGTGCCGGCTGATGCTGAGATCGGCGACGGACGCGAGCGGCACCTGGTCGACGAGCGCGGTCAGCGTCATCCGCTGAGCGCGGAAGGGTTCACCGGTGGCGTAGACGCGTTCGGTCTTCTCGAAGAGGTCGCTGTCGCCGGCGGCCATGGGGTAGGCCTCCAGCAGCAAGGCCCCGTTGACGGCGCTGCGGGGGCGTCCGGCCGGGTCCAGGAAGCGGCTGTTGGCGTGACGGATGCGGAAGTCGGTGAGGTGGCCTTCCGCGTCGAGGTGCGGGGTGAGGACCAGCGCGGGGTCGTACAGCCCGTCGGACAGGTCCACCAGTTCGGAGACGTCGGCCGGTTCCCGTGTGGCCGGGAGATACACGCCGGAGGCGGGGAGGCTTTCGAGTGTGTGGGCGCACAGCTCGGCCAGGGCTTCGATCTGGCGGACGACGGCCGGGGACTGCGGAGCGAGCGGCTGGGGCCAGCAGATCTCCAGAACGCCGTGTATGCGGCCGCCGGTTCCGGCGGGCAGGGCGATACGGCCGCCGTCCGGGCTCTGCGTATGCCCGATGGAGGGCACGCCGGCCGCGGCGAGGGAGGAGATCCGCACGGTGCGGCGCTCGCTGAGGGCCTGGCGGGCGACGGTTGCCACACCGGGCGGTACGTACCGCCAGCGTCCCGCCTCGTCGGCGCTGAATCCCGCGTGGCCACAGAGGGTGAGAGAGGCGTCCGAGCCTGCGGTCCAGACGGCGACGGCCGTCGCTCCCAACGGGGTCAGCGCATGTTCGAGCAGAGATTCGGCGACGGCCTGAGTGTCGCCGGCGGCCAGCGCGGCGCTTTCCGCGGTGCGCAGGCGCACCGCGACGGACGAAGCGGCCTCTCCTTCGGGCTTGGCGTCGCCGTTTGCCCGCAGGACGAAGTCACCTGCTGCTTCGGCCACTTGGTCGCGGGCGGCCTGGTTGATGATGTCCGCTGCCAGCTCGAGCTGTGACAGGCCGGCCTGGTCCGCGAGTTCGGCGAGTTGCCGTGCCGCCTGTGCCGGACCGCATTGGAGCCGCTCGATCATGACGCCTTTGGCGAGTTCGATCAGGGCGCGCCCGTCGGCCGCGGCGTGCGCCGCCTGTACCTCTCCGCGCAGCCGTTCCACCGTGGCCGCCAGGCGACCGACGGTGGACGTCTGCTCCGGCGAGGGCTCCGCCGGGGCCGGGCCCCGTTCCGGAGGGACGGCGGAGCTGGTCATGCCCTCCGTGCCCCCCGCCGCCAGGGGTGGGGACGGCAGATCGCGGGGCCGTTCGAATGCCCCGACCGTAGGCACGAGGCCGGTCGTCGGCGGCTCGACGGGCATGTGCCGAGCGGCCTCTGCGGTGTGGGTCACCGAGGCCGCGGACAGGTCCTGCTCCCGGCCGGGCTCGGGTCTCGGCGGTGCGTCGTCCGCGAGGGGGTCGGGGAAGGGTTCAGGAGTACTCATGGTGCTGGTGACTCCTCGGCGGGGTGTCTGCATGTCGCGGGATCGTCGTACGAATACCTGGGGACGGTCTGCGGATTCCGTCCTCGGGCTAGGGGGTGTCCTTCAGCCATCGGCGGACGCCGGCGATGAGGTCGTTGGCGTCCACCGGCTTGGTGACGTAGTCGCTGGCGCCGGAGGCAAGGCTCTTCTCCCGGTCTCCGGGCATCGCCTTCGCGGTGACCGTGATGATGGGCAGGTCGGCGTGCGCGGGCATCCGGCGGATCTCCGAGGTCGCTGTGTAGCCGTCCATCTCGGGCATCATCACGTCCATGAGGATCAAGTCGATGTCCGGGTGCTCGGCGAGTGTCTCGATACCCTTCCGGCCGTTCTCCGCGTGCAGGACCTGGATGCCGTGGAGTTCCAGGATGCCGCTGAGGGCGTAGAGGTTACGGGCATCGTCGTCGACGACGAGCACGGTACGGCCGTGGAGACTGTCGTCGATGGTCTGAGGGGTCTGCTGACGGGTTTCCTCGTCGCGTACCAGGGGCACCACGTCCCCCGGCTGCTCGGCGGAGAGGTGCAGCGCGATCCGTTCGCGGAGTTCGTCCAGGCTGGAGAGCAGCTCCAGCGGCCGCCGACGGGCACGCGACTGGAGTGCCTGCTCATGCGCCGCGTCCAGGCGGCGATTGTTGTGTGCGAGGACGGGGACGGTCCGCAGAGCGGCATCGCCGTCCATCGCGTCGAGGAAGTGCAGGGCCTCGCTGTTGGCCATGTCGAGCTCGAGCACCACGCAGTGGAACGGCTGGGCGGCGAGAGCGCCGGCGGCTTCCTGCGGTCCGAGCGCCGCGATGACCTCGATGTCCTCCCGGTCGGTGAAATCGTGACCGCCGGTGAGTTCGGCCACCGCGCTCTCGGCGACGAGGGACAGCAGCCCGCGCGGGCGCTCCTCTATCACCAGCAGTCGGCGCGGCTGCCGTGGCTGCGGGGCCGCGGTGGCCAGAGCCCGCCGCACCCTGTCGGGTACCTCCGCAGCCTCGCCGGCCTCGCCAGAGCCGGCCGGGTCGTCGGCCGTCCGCTCCTGGAAGTCGGCGCGTGCGACGGGCAGATAGAGAGTGAAGGTACTTCCCTTGCCGGGCGCGCTCTCGGCGGTGAGGGCACCGCCGAGCAGATGCGCGATCTCGCGGCTGATGGACAGACCCAGTCCCGTGCCCCCGTACTTGCGGCTGGTGGTGCCGTCCGCCTGCTGGAAGGCACCGAAGATGACCTCGAGCTGCTGCTCGGCGATACCGATGCCGGTGTCCTTGACACGGAACGCCACGATGGCACCGCCGCGGTGGACCGGGCCCGGCAGCTCGCCGTCGGCGGCCGGTTCGATGTACAGCTCCACGCTGCCGCGTTCGGTGAACTTGACGGCGTTGGAGATCAGGTTCCGCAGGACCTGCCGAAGCCGGGAATCGTCGGTCAGCAGGTCGACCGGTACGCCGGGTGCGGTGGTGATCGTGAAGGCGAGACTCTTCTGCGTGGTCATGGGGCGGAAGGTCGCCTCGACGTAGTCGAGAAGCTGCCGCAGCGAGACGCGCTCCGGATTGATGTCCATCTTTCCGGCCTCGACCTTCGACAGGTCGAGGATGTCGTTGATCAGCTGGAGCAGATCGGATCCTGCCGAGTGGATGATGCCCGCGTACTCGACCTGCTTGGCGGTGAGATTACGGGTCGGGTTCTGGGCCAGCAACTGAGCCAGAATCAGCAGGCTGTTGAGCGGGGTACGGAGTTCATGGCTCATGTTGGCCAGGAACTCGGACTTGTACGTCGACGCCAGCGAGAGCTGCTGAGCACGGTCCTCCAGTTCCTGCCGGGCCTGTTCGATCTCCAGGTTCTTGGTTTCGATGTCGTGGTTCTGGGAGGCCAGCAGGGCGGCCTTCTCCTCCAGTTCCGCGTTGGAGCGCTGGAGTTCGTCCTGCTGGACCTGCAGTTCCTCGGAACGTGACTGGAGTTCACCGGCGAGCCGCTGCGATTCGTCGAGCAGCTCGTCGGTGCGGGCGTTGGCGACGATGGTGTTGACGTTGACGCCCACCATCTCCATGAGCTGGTCGAGGAAGGCCCGGTGGACGGCGGTGAAGGAGGTGAAGGAGGCGAGCTCGATGACGCCGAGGACCTGGTCGTCGACGACGATCGGCAGCACGATCAGGCTTCCCGGTGTCGTCCGGCCGAGTCCGCAGGAGATGCTCACGTAGTCGCCGGGCACCCCGTCGGCGGCGATGGTGCGGCGACTGCGCGCTGCCTGGCCGACCAGGGATTCGCCCAGCTTGAAGCGATCATGGCCGGAGTCGGCGGGGCGTCCGTACGAGCCGACGAGCCTGAGCTCGGTGCCGTCCGGGGTCTCCTCCGCGAGGTAGAACGCGCCGTACTGAGCGGAGACCAGCGGGGTGAGCTCGTCCATGACGAGCTCGGCGACAGCGGCCAGGTCGCGATGACCCTGCATCAGCCCGGAGATCCGCGCGAGGTTGGACTTCAGCCAGTCCTGTTCCTGGTTGGCCCGCGTCGTTTCGCGCAGGGAGCCGACCATCGAGTTGATGTTGTCCTTCAGCTCGGCGACCTCGCCGGAAGCGTCGACGGTGATCGACCGCGTCAGATCGCCCTCGGCGACGGCGCTGGCGACTTCGGCGATGGCCCGCACCTGCCGGGTGAGGTTGCCGGCCAGCTCGTTGACGTTCTCGGTGAGGCGCTTCCAGGTGCCGGAGACGCCTTCGACCTCGGCCTGCCCGCCGAGCCGGCCTTCGCTGCCCACCTCGCGGGCCACGCGGGTGACCTCGGCCGCGAAGGAGGACAGCTGGTCGACCATCGTGTTGATGGTCGTCTTCAGTTCCAGAATCTCGCCGCGGGCGTCGACGTCGATCTTCTTGGACAGGTCTCCGTTGGCGACGGCGGTGGTGACCAGGGCGATGTTACGGACCTGCCCGGTCAGGTTGTTCGCCATGGAGTTGACGTTGTCGGTGAGGTCCTTCCAGGTGCCGGCGACGTTCGGTACGCGGGCCTGGCCACCGAGCCGGCCTTCGGTGCCGACCTCGCGCGCCACGCGGGTCACCTCGTCGGCGAATGCGGACAGGGTGTCCACCATCGTGTTGATGACCTCGGCGAGCGCGGCGACCTCGCCCTTGGCCTCGACCGTGATCTTCTGCGACAGATCACCGCGCGCCACGGCGGTGGCCACCTGGGCGATGGAGCGCACCTGGCCGGTGAGGTTGGAGGCCATCACGTTGACGTTGTCGGTGAGGTCCTTCCACGTGCCGGAGGCGCCCCGTACGGTCGCTTGCCCGCCGAGATTGCCCTCGGTGCCTACTTCGCGGGCGACGCGGGTGACTTCGTCGGCGAACGCGGACAGCTGGTCGACCATCGTGTTGATGGTCTCCTTCAGCTCCAGAATCTCGCCGCGGGCGTCCACGCGGATCTTCTGGGTGAGGTCCCCCTGCGCGACGGCCGTCGTGACCTGGGCGATGGAGCGCACCTGGGCGGTCAGATTGTCCCCCATGACGTTGACCGACTCGGTGAGGTCCTTCCACGTGCCGGAGACGCCCTTGACGTCGGCCTGACCGCCGAGGCGCCCTTCCGTACCGACCTCACGGGCCACACGCGTCACCTCGTCGGCAAACGCCGACAGCTGATCGACCATCGTGTTGATGGTCTCCTTCAGCTCCAGGATCTCGCCCCGCGCATCGACGTCGATCTTCTGCGACAGATCACCCCGGGCCACCGCGGTGGCCACATGCGCGATGGAGCGCACCTGCGCGGTCAGGTTGCCCGCCATGAAGTTCACGGAGTCAGTGAGGTCACGCCAGGTGCCGGAGACGCCCTTGACGTCGGCCTGACCGCCGAGGCGCCCTTCCGTACCGACCTCACGGGCCACACGCGTCACCTCGTCGGCAAACGCCGACAGCTGATCGACCATCGTGTTGATGGTCTCCTTCAGCTCCAGGATCTCGCCCCGCGCATCGACGTCGATCTTCTGCGACAGATCACCCCGGGCCACCGCGGTGGCCACATGCGCGATGTCGCGGACCTGGGTGGTGAGGTTGCCCGCCATCGCGTTCACGGAGTCGGTGAGGTCCGCCCAGGTGCCGGAAACGCCCGGAACCTCCGCCTGCCCGCCCAGTGTTCCTTCGGTGCCGACCTCACGGGCGACGCGGGTCACCTCGGAGGTGAACAGCGACAGCTGATCGACCATGCCGTTGAACACGGTGGCGATCTCGCCGAGCAGGCCGTCCGCCTCGTCCGGCAGGCGCGTACCGAAGTCCCCGTCGCGCACCGCCGTGAGCCCGGCCAGCAGCTGCCGCAGCTCCGGCTCCCCCACCTTGCCGGTACCGCGCGCCCGAGTCCGCTGTACGGGACGCGAGTTCTCGACTGTCGTATCAGCCATGACCCACCCTCGTTACGCTCATCCGGATTCCCGTCAAAGGACATGACACTGCCACGGCCCTTCCGGCGGGGCCGCCGTCTCCACGCCTCACGGTCTCGTTCCCAGACTGTTGTCGTGCGACAAAATACGAGGCAGAGTACCCCGCCGCGGCTTGCCGGGGAAACAATGCCCGGCGCAACACCGGCCACCGACGGGAGTGAAAGGACTTGACCTCACTCGCACGGACGGCCGTACCCGTTCAGCGCGAAGTGACCTTGGCGAGTTCCGCGTTGAATTGCGCGCCGACCAGCAGTGCGAGATTGGACACCCAGAGCCAGAGCAGGAAGACGATGACCCCTGCAAGAGACCCGTACAGGCGGTCGTATGTGCCGACGTGGGACGTGTACAGGGCGAATCCCGCGGAGGAGATGAGCCAGAGGAGAACGGCGAGGACGCCGCCGAGCGCCCTGCGTCGTACCCCGCGCGTCTGGGCCGGGCCCGAGCGGAACAGCACGAGAACCATCGTGGCCACCAGGCAGAGCAGGATCGGCCACTTCATGACGTCCCATGCGGCGGCTGCCGCGCCGCCTACCCCCAGTGCCTGACCGAGGGACTCGGCCAGCCGGCCACTGAGCACGAGCACCAGCGCGCTGGAGACCAGGACCCCCAGCAGTACGCACGAGGTGAGTACGATCCGTGGCGCCGTACGCCATACGGAACCACGGTCTCGTACGTCGTGCATCGCGTGCAGAGCCCGGCGGAACACAGCGAGATAGCTGGACGCGGACCACACAGCGCCACCCGTTGCGGCGACGGCGAGGAACCATGCGGCCGAGTGGCGGCCTGCCATGTCCTGCAGCGTGCTCTCCACAACCGGGCGCGACGTGGCCGGCACGATGGCGGCCAGCCGCTCGATGAGTGTCCCGGTCTGTGAGGCATCCGCGATCCCGATCAAGGACACCGTGACGAGCAAGGTCGGAAAGAGGGCCAGCACGGCGTAGTACGTCAGAGCGGCAGCCCAGTCGGTGAGGTCATCGGTCCATACGGCCCCGGGCGTACGGCGCAACGCGCTGAGCACATCGCCCCAGGGCGGCAGGCCGCGTGGAACGGCAGCTGGGCTCTGCGACAGGCCGAAGGGCGTTGTCTGTTCACCGTGCATGCTGTCTCCCGCGACGCAGAGTCCTCCGAACCATCGACGGCCAATGAGCGGGCCCACTGAAATGTGGAATGCGTGTCGGCAGCCTACGTGAGGGCTGCGGCGCCCCTGCCCCCGCCCTTGAGTCATCTCGTGGACGTGTACCCACCCCTCGCGCGCGCTCCCCCATGGCGCGGCCACGCTCGACCGGTCAGCTCGTCCAGTGGAAAGATATGGTTGCTGTGCAAAGAGGCCATGGACCGGTGCCCCGCGCAAAGCTCGTTCCCCCAGCACCCGTCGTGCCACCGGACCAACACCGTTCTCTGGACGGATGTGGAGACAAGGAGCGCGGCGCAGGGGCGGCGCCGCCGGCCGAGGACGTCTGATTCGGAGTGTCACTAGATATGGACGCGAACCGCGCCTCTTCCCACCGCCGGCCGAAGGAGACCGCTCAGGCGGCCCGCGAGGTCATCGAGCTCCTGGAGGTGCTGTGGGAACGCGGCAGGGACATGGTGTCCTCGGCACCCGTGTCCGCTTCTCAGCTTCGCGTGCTGTACAGCCTCGATCGCGAAGAGGGCATCAACCTCCGCACCCTTGGTGAGTTGCTGGGCTCCACTCCGCCGTCGGTCAGTCGCCTGTGCGACCGCCTCGAAGCGCTCGGGTTCGTCCAGCGGCTTCCCAGCCCTGTCAGCCGACGGGAGCTGGAACTGCATCTGACCACCCCCGGCAAGGCGTACCTACGGGACTTGCGGGCGCGGCGCGAGGAGGCGTTGCTGTCAGTGATCGACGCAATGACGCCGCCGGTGCGCAAGGCACTGCTGAATGGACTCATGGGCTTCCAGGACGCACTGGGCGAAGCAGGACCTGCCCCCCGACTGGACTCTGCAGTCAAGGGCGCCCGATCCGCCTGACCTCGGCGCTCCGCCAGGCGTGATGAGCCCTGTCCGCCATGGCCCCCGTCCGGAACGAAGCCGCCGGCGAGAGTGCCCCTATGCCAGCATCTCCTTGCGCAGCTTTGTCAGCGTACGGGTGAGCAGACGCGAGACCTGCATTTGCGAGATGCCCAGCCTGGCGCCGATCTCCGCCTGCTTCAGCTCGTCCCCGAAGCGGAGTTGGAGAATGAGGCGGTCCCGGTCTTCCAGTCCGTCGAGCAGCGGCTTGAGTGCCTGCAGGTTGTCCACCAGGTCCAGTGCCGGGTCGACGTCACCGAAGCGGTCGGCGATGGAGGCCTCGCCTGCGCCGTCCCCTTCGGTGCTCGGCACGTCGAAGGAGCTGGCGACATATCCGTTCATGGCCACGAGGCCTTCGGTGACCTCCTCGGCGGACAGTCCCATGTACTCGGCCAGCTCCGCCGTCGTGGGTGAACGGTGGAGGGTGCTGGAGAGCTGATTGGTCGCGTGGGTCAGCTCCAGCCGGAGCTCCTGAAGGCGGCGCGGCACGTGCACAGCCCAGCTCGTGTCCCGGAAGAAGCGCTTGATCTCCCCGAGGATGTAGGGGACGGCGAAGGTCGTGAACTCGACCTCGCGACTGAGGTCGAACCGGTCGATCGCCTTGATGAGGCCGATCGTGCCCACCTGGACTACGTCCTCGTCCGCTTCCGAGCGATGCCGGAACCGGCGCGCGACAAATTTGACCAGCGAGATGTTCATCTCGATCAGGGCGTTGCGCGCGTACTGATACTCCGGGGTGCCTTCCTCGAGCTCCTGAAGCCTGTCGAAGAACACCTTCGAGATCATTCGTGCGTCCGCCGGCGCCATTTCCGCGGCATCTTCGACACGCGGCAGGCTGACTTCGCCCGATCCCGCGCTGCGAGCCGCCTCGACGCGGTTCACCGATTGCTCCGTCATCGCCGGCACCGTGGTCATCACTCCTCCTCTGTCGTCGCACCCCCGTCCATGACCCTTCCTACCCCACAACAGTTGCCCTAAAGCAAGTATTGGTCAAGTCCGGGCGATGATCCGCTCGAGATGTTCTGCCGCAGGGGAAATGCGCTCAGCGCGGGCGGGTAAACGCGGGAGAGATAGGGTTGACGTGCGGAACGGAGTACTACCCCTGCGGCGCTGAAGCCGGCCAGGCCGAAGATCGCCACAGCAGCGACATGAGGCAGGGGCGGGGCGGGCGGTCTGCGGCGCCGACAGAGAAGATCTGATTCGGAGTGTCAAGGTATGAGCACGGATCCCCCTCCCGCTCCGCAGCGGTCCATCAAAGCAGCGCAAGCAGCGTGCGAGGTCATCGAGCTGCTCGAAGTGCTGTGGGAACGGGGCCGGGACGCCACAGGCCCCTCAGCCGTATCACCGCCCCAACTGCGCGTGCTGTACAGCCTGGAGCGCGAGGAGGGCATCAACCTCCGCACACTCGGCCGTCTGCTGGGATCCGCTCCGTCATCGGCAAGCCGCCTGTGCGACCGCCTCGAGGCACTGGGCTTCGTGGAGCGCACACCGAGCCCGGTGAGCCGGCGGGAACTGACCCTGCGCCTGACCAGTCATGGGAGGGCGCATCTGGTTGAGCTACGCGCGCGCCGCGAGAGGATACTGCTGACAGCCATCAAGGCCATGCGCCCAGCCTCCCGGGCCGCGCTCCTGGACGGCCTGAACGGATTTCGCGACGCAGCCCAAGCAACGGACCTCGCCCGAGGTCACAGTCCGCCGGTCAGCCCGGCACAGTCCGCCTGACAGCGGACAGCGTCCGACCCGCCCGTACGTGACCACCCGGTCGGCGGGTCACTGCTCCTCCACGTGCAGCAAACCGCCGTCGCCGATGCCCTGACGCCCCGCCCAGTCGAGACAGACGACCAGTGCGTCATCGTCGAGGGGTGATTCCCCGTGATAGCCGGCAAGCTCGCGCAGTACCGCGCCCGGTACCTGCGTCGGCGGGAGAAGCCTCGTACCCGAGAGGGACCGCGCCAGCGCCCGCTGTCCGTAGCGCTCCCCCGCCGGAGATGACGCGTCGTACACACCGTCGCTCCCGAACAGCAGACGGTCACCGGACTGCACCGTGAACCGCTCGGGAAAGTAGACCGTGTCCTCGAACATGCCCAGAGGCAGCTGCGCATCGAAGGAGATGGCCTCAACCGCCCCTTCACGCAACCGCCACATCCGCGGAGAACCCGCATCCAGCGCCTCGACCTCACCGGTATCGAGGTCGAAACGCAGCAGCAGAACGGACACGTATGCCCGGCCCCGGTACTGCGCGTATACGGCCTGATCAGCCAAGGACGCCTGTCCGGCAAGATCGAGACCGGCCCGGCGGGCGTTGCGCAGCGCATTGACGGCCAGGTTGGTCAGCAGAGCCGCCTCGATGCCCTGCCCCATCCCGTTGGTGACCGTCAGCGTCAGATGGTCGGCAGAAGCGGACCAGTCGTAGTTGTCGCCGAAGATCGCGTAGGCCGGTTCGAGGTGCGCGCCGAGAGCGAACTCCGGGCGGGCACAGGATCGCCCCGGCAGCAGCTGCCACTGCATTTCCGCCGCCAGCGTCAGCCGCGCGGCCCGCCGGGCCAGGACATACAGGTCCGTGTCCCGCTCGGCGACCAGGATCTCGTGACCGAGCGCCTCGCAGACCTGCTGCATCTCCGGCAGCAGCGACTGCGTATAGCGGTCCTCGGCCATCCTCGCCGTCAGGACCCCCATCCGGTCCCCGCGGATCGTGACGGGCAGATGCACATCGACCGCGCCGGCATCCCTCGTCACGTACGGCTCCTGCGAGCCGAAGGCGCGCCCCTGCGCACTGCCGTTCACCGGCACCGGCTCCGTTGTGTACGGCACGTTCTCCACGGCCTGCAGTGAACTCATCCCGTAGTCGACCAGCCGAAGCTCCACACGGTCGACGCCGTACTGGTCCCTCAGCGCGCCAGTGACCACATCCAGCAGGGTGTGCGGGGCAGCGCTGCGCAGAGCTCGCTCGACGGCGGCGAATTTGTCCACGTCATCCTGCTTCTCTTCGCGCCGGCGACACCAGCCCCGGCTTCTCTTCGTGCCGGTAACACCAGACCCGGCGGGCCAGGTCACTCTCGCTCCCGTCGATGCGGCCTGCGACCGCGCCGGGCACAACAACACCCACTATTCTACGAACCCGCACAACATTTGCTACGCGGCAACGATAGCCGCGAACCGGGCCACGAGAGACTTCCCGCGGGCGGCAGCCGCACCGACGATCAACGCAGAGACGGGGGCGGACACGGATGGGTAGCGCAGCGCATGTTCCGCAGACGCGGGACATGGCCGGCGAAGAGCTCTCCGGGGACGAGGCCTGGGCGGCGCTGAGGCGGTACGGCGGGCAAACGCTTCTCACCGACGCGTTCCTGCGCTTCCGCTACGCCGACGGCTTCAGTCACTCGCGCGCACTGGCGTTCCAGGTGACACTCGCCCTGGTGCCTTTCACGATCGCGCTGGTCGGCGTGGCGACGACCCTCCACACCGAGAGTGTCGGTCGCATCGTCGAACTCACGCTCACACAGATAGCTCCAGGCGCCAGCTCGAGGCTGATCGAAGATGCCCTGGCGGAAGGGCGCCGCAACGCGGATTCGGATGCCGCGGGTGCGGTCGCCATGTGGCTGGGTCTGGGGTTCGCCGTGGTCAGTCTGACGTCGGCCATGGCTCAGATCGAGCGCGGCGCCAACCGTATCTACGGCATCGAACGCGATCGCCCCTTCGGCTCCAAGTACGGCAGGAGCCTGCTCCTCTCGGTAGCGGCAGGGGCACCCATGGCGGCCGGGTTCCTCGTGCTCGTGGCCGGTGACGCGGTCGCCGAGGCCGCGGTGAAAGCGTTCGGCGGCGACGCCGGACTGCCGGGGTGGTGGCACTGGCTGCAGATACCCGTCGGCATCTCCATGGCGTGGGTGGCGTCGGCCGCGATCTTCCGGTGGGCGCCGCGGCGTACCCAACCGGGATACACATGGCTCGCCTTCGGGTCGGCCGTTCATCTCACCCTCTGGATCACCGCGACCTGGCTCTTGGCCCTCTATGTGGAACACAGCGGCTCGTTCGGTGCCGTCTACGGGCCCCTGACAGCCTTTGTCGCGCTGCTCCTGTGGGCGAATCTCACCGGCATCGCGCTCTTCCTCGGCCTCGCGTTCGCCGCCCAGCTCGAGGCGGCCCGGGCAGGCATCACCGAACCGGTGCACCCCGATCCCGGGCCAGGTTCCTGAGCGCCCACCCCCCTTGTGGCGACAACGGAAATCCGGGCAGCGGGAAGACGCCCCCTCAGGCGACGCCGGCACACCGGCTAACATTTGCCGGGCGACAACAAACCAGGGAGGGGCACATGCGCGCAGGTCGCCACGGCGGGTACGCGGCCGGCTGCGACGCTGCACGACGCGCTGTTGCACTCTCCCCCGGGGGTCGGGTGAGCCGGCGCGGCACAACCGATCGATGTTGGCGTACAGCGAGATGAGCGCCAGTGACCAGACCACCTGCACAGAAGGGCGGAGGAATGTCCCCCACAGAGAACAACCTGGACATCGAGGTCGCAATCCACGATACCGACACCGCGATCTTGACCATCGGCGGCGAACTGGACATCGATACCGCGACGTTGCTTCACCACCACATGGCCAATCAGTTCCTCCACGGACGCCGCCACGTCGTCCTGGACCTTTCCGCTCTGCAGTTCATGGATTCCTCAGGGCTGAACGTTCTGATCAAAGCCGGTCGCGAAGCGCGCAACACAGACGGGGACCTCCACCTCGCCGCGCCCGCTCCTGCCGTCCGCCGGCTCTTTGAGATCACTGGACTGAGCGTTGCCACGCCCATCCATCCCAACGTCGAAGAGGCGCTCGCGGCCGCCGGACGCAGCCACGTTCCACAGCAGGCGGAGAGGACGGCTGAGGGCGTCGGCGAGTAGTGCCCGGGGGTGGACCCGCAATCGTGCACATCGGCGCCTCACATCCGCGCCGAGGAGGGCGACTTGGCGAGAAAGGCTCCTCGGCCGGTCCCGGTCCCTGACCCGGTCCCTGGAGCGTCGCCCCGGTGACAACGCGACTGCGGCCACGGTGAACGCTGTCTGCCGCAGCCGCAGCCAGGGCTCCCCCACACTCCGGGGCAGGCTCGTCGCCCACAACGCATGCCCCTTCCATGGGTGTGGAAGGGGCATGGAAGGGCCGTTGCCCGGGCCTTTGTCCGGGAGGGCTGCCGGGTTCCGGCGTTGCCGTCGCGATCTCGCCCCGTCAGGGGTGCAGCTCTGCTTCGGTTTCCCCCCATGGTGCGGGGCCTGAACCGTCGGTCCAGGCGAGGAGCTGGTGATGGTCCAGGCAGCGGATTCCGCACTGCTCGGCGTACTCGACGGCGGGCTGGGTGAATTCACCCGTGGTGACCACGGCTGCGACATGCGCCTCGTGTACCGCGAAGCAGGTTCCCCCGAAGCGCTGCATGTCCTGGGAGCCGACCTTGTTCAGGGGCCCGTACCTCTTGCACTGGATGACCACACGTCGCCCGTCCGGCGCGATCGCCATGATGTCCGCGCCCAGGTCCCCGGCGCCGCCCACGACCTCGACGTCCCGGCAGCCGTCGCGCTCGCACAGGGCGGCTACTGCCTGTTCGAAGCTCACCGGGTCCATGGCCGCATAGTCCGCGGCCACGAACGTCTCACCAGGCGCTTCGACCACGCCCGCCGTGGGTGGTCGCTCCTGCTCCACCGCGTTCCGCTCGGCGATCCGGTGCGTGAGGTCGACGAGCCCGTCGGCGACATCTCCCGCGGCGCGACGGCGGCGTGCGCTTGACAGCCCCACAGCGGCGGCGATGACCACCACAGCCACGACCACCACTGCGGCCGGGTGAGCCTCGACCGCTCGCACGGTCAACTTCAGGGTGAGCCCTGCGGCGCAGAGAGCGAGGGCAACCAGCCCGAAGAAGAGGGCCAGTTGCCGAAGACTGAAGGCCCTCCTCCGCTTGGCCGCTCCGGGCCGACGGACGGGTACGGTCATATGTGGCGGTCACCCCCGCGGACGACAACATCAAGATCACTCATGGCTGCCGTATGCCCCCGGTCTGCGGAATTCAACACGCAAGCGCGGCGTCGGCTGCCGCAGACCAGAACAGCCGACGAGTTCGGCGCCGGTCAGAACCCGCGGAATCCCTCACGATGTGTCCCGGGCTGGGCTACAGGAACCGCCGGATGGGAAGGACTGCCGATTCCCGGGCCCGTTGTGCCACTGAGCGTCTCCTCCAGCGACCCTCCCGGATCCGCTCGCTCACCGCCAGATCTTCATCGAAGTGCGCGTCCAGAGTGGCGGTGAACGTCTCGTCCAGGATGGCCAGCATGACCTCTTCGTCGTGGTCGAGGGAACGCCGGTTGAAGTTGGTCGAGCCGATGAGTGCGGCGGTCCGGTCCACTGTGATGACCTTGGCGTGCATCATCGTCGGCTGATACTGGAAGATCTTGATGCCGCAGGCGGTGAGGGCCTCGTAGTAGCGCTGACCGCTCAGTCGGCAGACTCGCTTGTCGGTGTGCGGGCCGGGCAGCAGGATCTCCACCTCGACTCCGCGCCGCGCGGTCGCGCAGAGCAGGTCGACGAAGGTTTCGTCGGGCGAGAAGTAGGCGGTGGCCAGACGGAAGCGTTCCTCCGCGGACTCCAGCATCACCCTGAGCAGGGTCTGCATGTCCTGCCAGCCGAAGCTCGCCGAACCGCGCACCACCTGCACCACCGCGTCACCCTGGGCTCGATGCTCGATGAACCGGTCGCGGTCGTCGAAGAGTTCGCCGTGACACTCGGCCCAGTTCTGGGCGAACGCGGCGGCGATGCCGTCCACCGCGGGACCTCGCACCTCGACGTGGGTGTCACGCCACTCGTGCTCGTTGCGCGCGTTGCCGCACCACTCCTCGGCGATCCCCACCCCGCCGGCGAACGCCGTGCACTCGTCCACGACGAGAACCTTGCGATGACAGCGGTGGTTCTGCTTGAAGGGTGAGAGGTAGAGGGGCTTGCGGAACCAGGCCACGTCGACCCCCGCCCGCTCCATCGCCTCCAGTTGGTCCTTCTCGATCAGCCGACTGCCGAAGCCGTCCAGCAGCAGCCGCACCCGCACGCCCTCGCGGGCCCGCTCGGCCAATGCCTGGGCGAACTCGCGGGCTATGTCGCCTTTCCAGTACACGAAGGTCATCATGTCCACGGTGTGCTGAGCGGAGCGGATGCACTTGAGCATCGCCGCGAAGATCTCATCCCCGTTGCGCAAGGGGATCAGCACATTTCCCTCCGTCGCGGCGATCCCGATCAGCCGCTCCAGGCGACGCCGTATCCGCGCTGCACGGCCTCTCAGCGGCGATCCGGCCTGCGCTCCCGAGACATGAGGTGTCAGCTGCGGCGGATCCTGCGTACTCGTCACGTGCGTCACCTGACTGGTCTCGGCTGCAGATAAAAGGGTGCGGGCACGGTCCTGCTGGGCCGGGACGAGGAAATCATGTGGCGGCTTGTCTCAGGAAGAGCACGGCACAGGCCCAGACACAAACACAGGGTGTCCGTTCAGGCGGTGAGCTGTACGCCGCCGGGCACGGAGGCCGGCTCGGCCGACGCGACGGCGAGCGCTGCGGCCAATTGCTGCTCTGCCACGATGAGGGCGGCCTCCGCGGTGCGCGTTCCCGTTGAGACACAGAGCGTGTAGGTGACGTCCTCCAGCTGACGCCGTGCCTCGATCGATTCCTCTTCGGTGCGCAGTGAACGAAGCGCCTTGTACTCCTCGACGAGGTTCCGCAGTATGGCGGGGTGGGCCCTCAGCACGGTGGTCTGCTCCTTGTTGCTCGGTAACGTCGGAATGCCTCGAGTCGCTGGTGCTGCCAGTCGGATGTTCAAGCGTGCGCGTCGCTCAGAAAGGCATGCGGCCGCGGGCACGCCGTCCGGCGGATCCGCTGCGGCCTACGGCACGGGAGCTGCTGTGGAAGGGCTTGCTGAATATCCGGCCGAGGATGCCGGGGGCCTTGCCCCCTGCGCGCGATCCGGCTCCTAGGGTGCGCTGGGTGCCGCGTTCGGGGTGGCGGGACAGGCGGGGCACGAAGAAGGCGAGAACCGCCAGGACGACGCACACGGCGACGATACCGACAACAATCACGAAGGACTCCCTGGGTTGATGGTTGGTTGCCGCTTGCCCCGCCGGGCCGAGCGCATGCACCTGGGTCGGCACCGGTGTGCCGCCGTGGAGTCCGTACATCGTCGAGCGGGGCACACCTCGATTCCCTGGGGATTCCACTGGAAAGAACGCTCCTGCGGCACGACTGTCCGAGATCGCTCACCGAACGGCGACAGGGGGCAGGCCGGGCAGGGGCAGGCCGGGCAGGGGCGGGCCGATGCCGTGCGAGGTCTTGACTGTCAGACCCAGCTCGTAGCGTCGTGAGTGAGGGCCCGGACCGGCCGGGCCTCTTTGGGCACGGAGCAGGCCATGGGTGAGATCAGTGTGGGAAGGCAGCACCTGGACCGGTTGCTGGCCGACAGCGCAGGCGCGTACGGCGCCCCCTACCAGCGGGCGTTCACCGAGCTCGCCGAGACGCACCGCGGCCGTCCCGCGGCCGAGATCCTGCCCCTGCTACGGCGGGCCGCCGATCAGGCCCTGCTCGAGTTCACTCACGCCGATCTGCGCGAGCAGGCCGACGCGATCAGTACCGGCGAGCCGTACGTCCTGCGTGTCACCGTCACCTGAGTGTCAACGTCACCTGAACCCGGGAACCACCCGACCGACTGCGCCGACGGCAGCGGCATGTCGTGGTCGGAATGCCCGCGGTCCCGTTTCGGTGGCCGCACCGATTCGGGCAGGTACGGTTCTGGTCGGCCCGGAGCAGCAGGTCATCGCCTGTTGCGAGTGCCCACGGGGTAGAGCTGCTTTTCGGCGGGTGCGATCCGGCTGTGGATGCGGAAGCGGACGGTCGTGCCGCCTGCAGAGGGGCACAGGTCGACGGCCACCGGTCCTGCGAAGGTGTAGCCATGTTCGGCGGCGTGACGGCGCACCTGATTCACGAGGTGCGGCTCCACCGGCAGAGCATGGGCCGCGAGCCGGCGATGGATCTCGGGGAGCAGTTCGATGACGAAGGCGTTGGGTACCACGACGCGCCGGCGGCTCAGGATCAAGGCGTTGTCGTCGCACTGCCGGCGAAGTACTGCCACGACCTCCCCCTGCCGCTGCCCAGGGGGAAGCAGCAGGCCCCACAGGGGTGTTGTCCATCGCTCCATGACACGTTCGACGGTTCCGAGGAATCCCATCCTGTGCGCCTGCCCGGCTCCGTCACGGGCACGCTCACCCATGAGGGTGCCGGTGCAGTTGCCGCTGTCGTCCGGATGGTGTTCGCGGTCTGCGTGGTCCGTGAATGCTCCCGTGCGGTGGCGCTAGCATCAGTGCGCCGCTGATGTCCGATCGAGAAGGCGATGCCGCGCGATGGCCGATGACGCATACCTGTTCCTGCTCCCTGACCGGCATCCGCGGCTGGGGGCCGCGCTGGCCGCCGTCGGTTCCCTGGAGTGCGCGGAGACACCGGCCGTACACGGTTGGCTTCAGGCCCACGGGGTCTCGGCCTCCTCGGAACAGGTCAGGATCCTGCCGGCCGCGTCGCAGGCATTCATCCCCGAGGACGCCGAACGCCTGCCCGTTCCGCTGAGCGAGGAGGAAGCACTGCGGGTACAGCAGGAGTGTGCGCCCCAGTCCGTCACGGACATGGAGACGGAGCTTCTGGAATTCCGGGACACGACCCAGGACTGGGAAGCTCTTGTGCACCGCGCCTTGACCGCGGGCATTCCCGCGCCACGCATCGCTCAGCTCACCGGCCTGAACCCCCAGGACATCGGCCGCCTGACCGTGTGACCTCGCCGACGACGCCGCCTGAGCATGACGACATCAACATGCTCCGTCGGCAGATGTCCGGCCGCGCCGACCACGAGCGCCTCCTGGGAACACCCTTGCCCAGAGTGCCCGGGGCCGCCACGCGTATGATCCGCCCGACCGGGAGGAGCAGGACGTCGTGTCGAAGTCGCCGCGGGCCAACAGGTCCACACAGCAGAATAAACGGGATGATGACGAAGAGGGTTGCTGCCTGACAGCGCTCGACACCTATGTCGGCTACAGCCGATGCTGTCCAGCCGCGTGGCTGACGGTTCTGTTTCTCGCCGTCTGCCGCCCCTCGGCCGTGACCGCCAGGTCGGACGAGGACCCCGCAGCTCCACGGCCGGCCGGTCGCGCAGCCTCCAGGATGTACAAGGCCGTACGTCACTACCGCGTCGCGATCAGCCCTCTCCGGCCGGCCTGCTGCACCTACACCCCGACCTGCTCCACCTATGCCGTGCAAGCCCTGCACCAGCACGGAGCACTTCGTGGTGGGCGACTGATCGTCGCCAGGTTGCTGCGCTGCCGTCCGCGAGCAGCCCGACGGCGCGGGTTCCAGGACCCGGTACCGGACTGAGACGTCCGCCTCAGAGAGTTGAGCCGGCCCCGCCGAGCCTGGCCATGGGGACATGCACATCGCGAAGTCGCCCCATGGCCGAGCGATCATGAACGGCACGCGCGTGGTGGCGATTCACGCGGGATCCGTGCGGCCGAACAAGCCTGCGTGCCCCGGCGGCAGTTGCGTGATGATGCGCCGCAGCAGCGCGTCATCGGCCACCTCCGCAACCGTGGCAAGCACTGCGGTGACTGCACGCCGGGCGTCCGCAACACCGACGTCATGGCGTGCAGCCACCGCTTCGACGAAACCCGAGGGCGTCAGGGGTTCGTTGGCCGGCGCGGTATCGATGAGTAACGGAGCACACTGCCGGGGCAGCAGAGAGGCGAGATCACTGCGGTCATCGCCGACCAGATGTGCCCCCAGTACCTCAAGCACACTCTGCACCGCCCCGGCCGCCTCCTGCCGCTCGGCGTATCCTCCGCGCTCCTGAACCCGGTCAAGCAGCGCTTCCACGGACGCGTTCATGGCCGCTCCTTCCCTCGATCTCACCACCGCTGTGCGCCGGACAACCAAGCGCCACGCAGTGTGATCGTGCAGCTACCCCGCATCAGCAGTGGCAATCCTGCGCCAGGCTGCGGCCGACCGGATGGCCCCGCGCTCCTTGCCGGGGGAGTGAGACTCACCCTCGTGACAGGGCGCCACTGGAGTGATGCCGCACGCCGCGTGCTCCCGAGTCCGACCGGCGACGCAGGTGTTGCCGAGCGGACGCAGGTGTTGCCGAGCGATGGATGTGACTGAAGGTGTACGGAAATCTGCATGAGGTAACAGACCGTCACATCGCGGTCGCGGTCGCGGCCGCAGGCGCCTGAATGCAGAGGAGCAAGCGATGACGAGCCCGGTGAGAGACCATCCGTGCAGCCTGTCGCTGGACCGACATACCGCGGTGGCCACCACCGTCCCCGCGCCGGACCCGAACGTGCCGCATGGCCTTCCCCGTTTCGGAGTCCTCACCGATGTCGCACCGGCCGATGCCCGTGCCTTGTCCAAACCGCTGTTCGCACGGCTGGACGCATTGGAGGAAGGCACCGCCGAGTACGCGTATGTGCGCAACACGCTGGTCGAGCTGAACCTGACCCTGGTGCACCATGCCGCTCGGCGCCTTCGCACCCGCGGCGAGTCGATGGAGGACGTCCTCCAGGTCGGCACCATCGGCCTGATCAAGGCAATCAACCGCTTCGATCCCGCGCGCGGCAGCGAGTTCACCACCTTCGCCCTTCCCACCATCATCGGCGAGATCAAGCGTTTCTTCCGCGACACCACCTGGGCCGTGCGTGTCCCGCGCCGCCTGCAGGAGCTGCGCCTGACCCTGCAGAGCGCCACCGCCGCCCTGGAGCAGGACCTGGGCCGGCCGCCCACGGTCGCCGAGCTCGCCGAACACCTCAACCTGGAACCCGATGAGGTTGTCGAGGGGCTGGCAGCCGCCAACGGCTACAGCGCGGCGTCGTTGGACGCACAGACCGACGACGCGGCCACGGACACCCTGGCCGACCACATCGGCATCCACGACGTGGATATGGAGAGGATCGAAGAACTCGTCGCGCTCAAGCCGCTGATCGCCACGCTGCCGGAGCGCGACAGGAGGATCCTGGCGCTGCGGTTCGTCCACGACCTGACTCAGGCGGAGATCGGCGTCGAACTCGGCATCTCCCAGATGCATGTCTCACGCCTGCTCGCCCGCACGCTTGCCCGGATGCGTACCAGGCTGGGCTCTGAGCGGTAGCGGCCGGCCGGGATGCCGGTGGCTGCGGGACGCCCTCTTCGGGCCCCGCAGCCACGCCGTCAACCCGCCGCCTGTCTGGGCAGTACGCCCTCAAGGCCGGCCGCCTCTCGATGGGTGTGCGACGGCTGCAGTACGGCGTCGGCCACATCGAGCAGCGACAGCCCATCGCGTGCACTCACCGCTTGTAGCCACGCCAACGCCTCGGCAACAGCGCAGTCCTCACGTACCGCGACATAGCCGGCGGCCTGGTGGATGCGCTCCCAGCGCGCCGCGCGCGTATCGGTGGTCCACACCGGGCGATGGCAGCCGGTGCTCGCGTGCACGGGCCGCCAGCGCAGCAGTGCCTCGAGAGCGAGGCCGGCGGCGCTTTGCGCATGGGTGATGTGTGTGTCGGTCACCTCGGTGCGCTCGGCGTAGTAGAGGCAGATCACGCCGATCGGCGTGTGGCGAGCGTACAGCGGGAGCGCCAGCACATGCTGGACGTCGGGGAGTTCCTCCGACAGACGTGGGCCGGTGCGGCAGTGGTAGTCGCGCAGGTCGGGTACGAAGACCGGCCTCATCTCGAGCGCGGCGCTGACCGAAGGACCGTCGGCGAGGGTGAACTGTGCGGCCTCTCCCTGAAGGGCCGGCTCGTCGGTGGCATGCAGCAGCTGCCAGTGCTCCAGTCTGGGCAGCAACGACAGGGCCGCCCGCTGCGCGCCCAGCGATTGCCGGAACGCGGTGCAGAGTCGGTGCGGCAGAGCGCGTCGTCCCACGGCTGCTGCGACCGAGACGTCATGCACGATCGATGTTGATTCCTCCAGCATGTTCATCATCCCTTCAGCCGCGCCCTTCTCGCCTCGGCAGCACCCTTCGAGCGGTAGGGAACGGCTGTGCCCGGCGCCCAAGGGGTGACCGTTCGTCTACCACCCGACCGGCAACCTCATGTGTCGTCCATCCGGTTTCCGACCTCAGCTGCTCCGTACGCGGTCTCGCGGAGTGCCGCGTGACCGCGTCCCGCCGGGCAACGCGGGCGACATCCGGGCAGGCGCGTGGCGGCAACGGATGTGGCGGTCAGGGTCACGCGAGCGGTCTTGCCGCCGCAGTCTGCGCCGAAGACGTCGAAGACGCCACAGACGCCACAGACGTCGCACACGCGACACGCGCCCTCGACGCCGACATCACGGGACGCGCGCAGGGTAGACGTGCGGGTATGACCCTTCATGAGAACGTGCGGCAGGGCGAGGAGCGGCGGGTGGGAACCCGGGGCTACGGCGACGTCGAGCTGGCGCACAAGCACTTGGACGCCAGGAATGCGGAGCGGGGCCGGTCGCCGCAGTTCTCCGACGGCGCGTCAGCGGCCTACCGTTGGGCGCTGGGCCGCGCCGACCGCTCGCCGGTAACCGGGGCAGTCGACGCGCGGGGAATCCCGGATCTGCAGCTGCTCACCGCCGAGGTGGATGCTGCCGTGGTGCAGATGGAGGACCCCACCAGCCCGCCCGGCCCCGCCGACTACAGCCGCGGAGTGCACGACGCCCTGGCCTGGGTGTGCGGACACAGCGACGAAGCTCCATGAGCAGGTGACGGTCACGCCGGCGCCGCGTACGCCGGGCCTGCGAACACCGCACCGCCCGCCAGTGGGGTGACCTGCTGCCAGTGCCGTACGGCACCCGTGGTCCTCGACGCGTCCAGCCAAAGGGGTGCACGTGGACCCCCTTGTGCGCGCCGAGCGGCAATCCTGTTGCCCCCACCGCGGGGACAGCGTTCCCGCGGCCCGCTGGACGACGAGAACGCCGATGGTCACGACGAATCCGAGCAGGGCGACCATGGCCCGGCGATCACACTCAGCACACCGCTCGCCATTGTCGCGGAATAGCGCCAGCCGGCCGGCAGCCATCCGGCTACGGCTACGGCTCACTCCGCGAGAATGACGCCGAGTACGAGTCCGAGCGGCGGGACGATCTAAAGGCTGGCGCCGTGGCGTATTGCCGCAGCCGGAACACCGTCGCCCAGGACATCATGGTCCGCACCCCCGGATCCTTCCCCGCCTGGGCGCAGGCGCAGGACTCAACAGCACGGGCACCGCACCCTCCGGGTTCGGTTCTGGCATCAGGCCTTCCGTGAAATCAGGCCTTCCAGATTCACGGTAATGCCCCTCTTCGGCGGGCGCAGAGGCAGAAAGCCGTCCGGATCCCCCGTATTGCGCACTCGCGATCCTGTGCCTGTTTCCGCCGCTCAAAGGGACCGTTGTCGGCTCGGCAGGCCCATGGGGAATTCCTTGCTTAAGCTGTTCGGGTGGCATCGAGTCGGCTCAACGGCACATGGGTGATTCACATCCGCGATGCGGGAGAACCGTACCGAAGGTTGCGCAGCCGGTACTTTTTTCGGCACGGGCCGAAAGGGGCTCACGATGGGCGACTACCCGCTGATCGAGAATCACGGTCTGATCGGGGACCTGCAGACCGCGGCGCTGGTGAGCACCGATGGGACGGTCGACTGGTTCTGCTGTCCACGCTTCGACTCGCCAAGTGTGTTCGGGGCTTTGCTGGACCGTGAAAAGGGCGGGCATTTCACAGTCTGCCCGGCCCACAAGACCTACGCGACAAAGCAGTTGTACCTTCCCGACACCGCGGTTCTCGTGACCCGTTTCATGACCGAGGCGGGTGCCGGCGAGGTGGTCGACTTCATGCCGGTGACCGGCCACACTGCCACCCCTCGCCACCGTCTGGTCCGCATGCTGCGCTGCGTGCGGGGCAGCATGACGTTCGAGGTGGAGATCGCCCCCCGGTTCAACTACGGCCGCACGGCCCACCAGTTGCACATCACCGAGAACGGGGCGGTGTTCGCCGCCGCGGACGGGATGGAGCTGACCGTGCACGCGGTCCGGGAGCCGGAGGACGAGCGGCTGGCGCACTCCGTCACAGGCGAGCACGACCTGCACCTCTCGCTGACCTTGCAGGCCGGTCAGGAGCGGGGTCTGGTCATGGAGTCCGCCGCCGACGGACCGCCGCGGCAGATCCGCCTCGCCGAATTCCAGGAGCTTTTCGACGCCACCGTCCGCTACTGGCGGTCCTGGCTCGGCCAGTCCCGCTACTCGGGCCGGTGGCGGGAGGCGGTGGAGCGCTCCGCCGTGACGCTGAAGCTGATGACGTACGCACCCAGCGGCGCTCTGGTCGCGGCCCCGACGGCGGGACTGCCGGAGCAGCTGGGCGGCGAGCGGAACTGGGACTACCGGTTCACCTGGATCCGCGACGCCTCGTTCTCCGTCTACGCCCTGCTGGGGCTGGGGTTCAAGGAGGAGGCAGCCTCGTTCATCGGCTGGCTGCGCGACCGCGTGAAAGAAAGGGCGGGCAGTGACGGCGACACGGGACCGCTGAACATCATGTACCGCGTCGACGGCTCGTCCGATCTCGTCGAAGAGATCCTGGAGCACTGGGAGGGGTACCAGGGCTCCAGCCCGGTGCGTATAGGCAACGGCGCCGCGAACCAACTGCAACTGGACATCTACGGCGAGGCGCTGGACAGCATCTACTTCGCCCACGAGCGCGGCATCCAGCTGGACTACCGCGGCTGGAACTCGCTGCGTACCCTCCTCGACTGGCTCACCGATCACTGGGACCAGCCCGGAGAGGGCCTGTGGGAGACCCGTGGCGGTCGCAAGAACTTCACCTACGGCCGGGTGATGTCCTGGGTCGCCTTCGACCGCGCGCTGCGACTGGCGTCCGCCAGCGGCCGGCCGGCCGCGGTCGAGCGCTGGGCAGGTGAGCGGAACAAGATCAACGAGCAGGTCCTGACACAGGGCTGGGATGCCGGGCGCAAGGCCTTCGTCCAGCACTACGGAAGTGATGTGCTGGACTCCTCGCTGTTGCGGATGCCCACCGTCGGCTTCATCACCCCGCACGATCCCATGTGGATCTCCACGCTGGACGCGATGGACCGGGAGCTGGTGTCCGACAGCCTGGTGTACCGGTACAACCCCGAGGCATCGCCCGACGGTCTGCGCGGCTCCGAAGGAACCTTCTCCCTGTGTACGTTCATGTACGTCGACGCCCTCGCCCGGGCCGGGCGGACCGACCAGGCCAGGCTCGTCCTGGAGAAGATGCTGACGTACGCCAATCACCTCGGCCTGTACTCCGAGGAGATCGACCTGACCGGGCGTCAGCTGGGCAACTTCCCGCAGGCTTTCACCCATCTCGCTCTCATCGACGCGGCCATCACCCTGGACGCGACACTGAACGCGCGCTGACGGAGTTCGCGGAGAGTGACGCCGTCCAGGGCGAGCGCGACCACCGGCCCCCGGTCGACGCAGTACCTGCCGGCCGGGTGGCCGCCCGCGTCGGCACGACACCTTCAGGCGCCCGCCTGCCGCAGACACCTGCGTACGCTGCCGAGGGCGGCGGACGTCAGTCGCCGTCGGCCGGGCCTCCGGGGCCGGCCCCCTCGCGCCGCAGGTCGGCGTCGGTGAGGGGTTCCAGCTCACCGTGGGTGTCCAGCCAGTAGAGCAGGATGACGGCCGGGCCGACGAGCACCACGGCGACCAGGGTGACGACGGCGAGCCACCGCAGCGTCGTCGGGGCGCCGGCGCCTTCCGCCACGGTCAGTGAGGTGGGGATGAGGTAGGGGCGCTGGGCGACCCCCCAGGCGACGACGGCCGCCGCGACCACGCCGACCGCCGTGATGCGGGACCAGACGCCGGAAGCCCGCAGCAGGAGCCATCCGGTGGCTACCGCGCACACTCCTGCCAGGATGACAAAGGCGAGCCCGAGGCCGCCGGTGAGTCCGTTCCACACGTAGGAGGCGTCGCCACGAGTGACAGCGAGCGCGGCCACCCCCAGCACGGCCACGACGACGAGGCTACCGAGAGCCCGCAGCCGGAAGTAGCCGACGAGGTCGGGCACACCGAAGCGTGCGGCGTCTCCGGTCAGGAACACGGCTGCGAGGAACGCCGTCGAGGCGACGGTGAGCAGTCCGAAGAGGATCGAGGTGGGGTTGGACCAGGCGTCCGCGGAGGCTTCGGTTCCCGGCACCACCCGGCCGGAGGCGATGCCGCCGACGGCCGCGCCGAGGAAGAACGGCGTGAGCAGCGAGGCAATGGCGAACACTGCCCCGTAGATACGCCGACGGGCCAGGCGTCGGGCGGGTTTGCGCAGCGCGAACCCGGCGCCGCGCAGCACCAGCCCGATGGCGGCGACCGCCAGCGGCAGCCACATCGCGGAGAACACGGTCTGGAACAGGATTGGGAATCCGGTCCACATGATGACGAAGATGAAGATCAGCCAGACGTTGTTGACCTCCCACACGGGGGCCATGGCGTGATCGATCAGCCATCTGGGGCGCTTGCCGCGTTCCGCACCGCCGGCGGCCAGGTCCCAGAATCCGGCCCCGTAGTCGGTGCCGCCGGCGCAGGCATAGGCAGCCACCGCGAGCAGCAGCACCATGGCGATGAGATCCGCGGTCATGGCCGGCCGTCCTCGGCCGGTCCGGAACCGGCGCCACGGGAGGCGAGTGCGTCGTCGGCGGGCGGCCGGGAGCGGGGCCCGTAGGGCGTGTCCGTCTCCGGTCCCTCGTCCTGCTCCCCGGCCTCCCTGCCCTCGTCGGCAAGTCTCCAGCGGGTTCGCATCTTGAGCAGTACGGCGAGCAGTGAGCCGAAGATCAGCAGGTACACCACGATCACCAGGCCCAGCATGATCCACAGACTCGACGACCGGGTCGACGTCACGGCCTCGGAGACCCGCATGTTCTGGTAGACGATCCAGGGCTGGCGTCCCACTTCGGTCGTGATCCAGCCGCATTCGACGGCGACGACGGAGGCGACACCCGCGCAGGCCGCGCCGCGGAAGAACCACGGAGAGGCGGGCAGCCTGCGGTGCCGCAGCCAGACAAAGCCGTACCAGAGGGCGAGGAGCAGCAGCAGCGAGCCGATCACCACCATGAGGTCGAAAGCCCAGTGGACGATGGTGGCCTGGGTGGCCGTCGGCCGGTCGCTCGCCGGCACCGATGTCAGCCCGGTCACCTTGGTGTCGGGTTTGAACCCGGCCAGGATGGAGTCGAGTTGGGGGATCTTGAAGCCGCCGGAGATGCTTCCGTCCGGGTGCATACGGCCGAACATGTACTCCGGCACATGGGTGTCGGTCTCCCAGACGATCTCCATCGCGGCGAACTTCACCGGCTGCTTGTGGAAGACCGAACGGGCGATGGAGTCGCCCAGCACGAACTGCACCGGGGTGAACACCGCGGCAACGGTGAAGGGGATGGTGAAGCCCAGCCGGTGGTAGTGGTCCCGGCGGCCCCGCAGCCAGCCGACCGCGTAGACCCCGGCGACGACGTATCCGGCGGTCACCAGCATCGCCACGACGAAGTGCCAGTACTGCGGTCCGAACATCGGGGTGAAGATCGCCGCCCAGATGTCGACGTCGACGGGGTTGCCGTCGGAGTCGAGGGAGAAGCCCTGGGGTGTGTTCATCCACGAGTTGGCCGCCAGGATTCCGAACGCCCCGAGCAGCGCGGTCGCCGGAAGGGGCAGGGCGAGCAGGAAGTGGGTGCGCGGCTTCAGCCTCCGCCAGCCGTAGAGATAGATGGCGATGAGCACCGCTTCGAGGAAGAAGGCCCACGCCTCGACACCGAAGCCGATACCGAAGACGTCGCCCCACTTGCCCATCAGACCGGGCCAGAGAAGGCCGAACTCGAAGGACAGGACGGTACCGGTGACGACGCCGATCGCGAACTGCACTGCCATGACGGCCGACCAGCGTCTGGCGAGGAGCAGGGCGACAGGGTCGTTGCGACGCAGGCCGCGATAGTGCATCAGCAGGGTGATGAACGGCAGTGCCACGCCCAGCGGCACCAGGATGATGTGGGAGGCCAGGGTGAACGCCATGAGCTGTCTGGCCGGAAGCAGCTGGGCCGGGGTGTCCGCCAGCAGGTGGAGCGTGGTGTGCATACGTGCCTTTGCTGCTCGCGACGTTCAGAAGTGGGTCAGCCGCCGGTGGCGAATCCGGGGAAGAGGGTCATTCCGCCGTCCACGTAGAGGGTGGCCCCCACCACGTAGTCCATGAGGTCGGAGGCCAGGCCGACGACCGCGTGGGCGATGTCCTCGGTGTCTCCGACACGGCCGTAGGGGATCAGCTTCAGCAGCTCGGTCTGGGCCTCCGGCGTGTCCCAGGCGCTGCGGTTGATCGGCGTCTTGATCGCTCCGGGGGCGACCGCGTTCACCCGGATCTTCTGGGGTGCGAGTTCCTGGGCAAGCGTCTGCATCATCATCTGCACGCCGCCCTTGGAGGAGGCGTAGTTCACGTGTCCCGCCCAGGGGATGAGCTGGTGTACCGAGCTCATACAAATGATCTTTCCGGCCGCGCGTGACACCTCTGGGACGACGCCTCGGCGCAGAAACTCCTTCGTCGCCTCCCGGGCGCACAGGAACTGGCCGGTGAGGTTGACGTCCAGCACCTTCTGCCACTGGGCGAGTGTCATCTCGGTGAACCCGGCGTCCCGCTGCAGCCCTGCGTTGGCCACCAGGATGTCGATCGTCCCGAACTCCTGGACCATACGGTCGACCATGCCGGTGACCTGGTCCTCCTGGGAGACGTCGGCTTCGTACGCAGCTGCCTGCACGCCGAATGCCTTGATTTCCGCGACGACCTGCTCGGCCGCCTCGCGGTCGGCCACGTAGTTCACGACCACGTCGGCGCCGGCCCGGCCGAGGCCGATGGCCGTCGCCTTGCCGATACCGGAATTGGCGCCGGTGACCAGCGCCTTCTGCCCCTTCAGCAGGTGCGCCGGGATCACGCCCTGCGTTGCGCCGGCGGTGGAATTCACGATGCCCTGCCTCCTCGGTGCGTGGCCCCGGGTCCCGCGTGCCGCAGCACCGGTCGAGCCCGGCTTGCCACAGAATCACCGGCGGGCGGGAGCGGCACGCTCTCTGAGCTCCGGTTGGGCCGTTGGGCCGACGATCTCCGCCCGGTCGGCCCAACCGCCGGCGCAGCGGTCAGGCCGGCCGGTCAGGGCAGAGCAGGTCGGCCGGTCGGTCAGGTCAGAGCAGGTCGGCCGGTCGGTCAGGTCAGGTCAGCCGGTCCAAGATGTGGTCGCCGACCCGCAAGGCGTTCGCGATGGCCGTCAGCGACGGATTGACCGCGCCGATGCTCGGGAAGAAGCTCGTGTCGACCACATAGAGGTTGTCGAGGTCGTGGGCCTTGCAGTTGACGTCCAGGGCAGAGCTGTTCGGGTCGTCGCCGAACCGTACGGTGCCCGCCTGGTGCGCGGTGGCGCCGATGGGCATGCCCTTGTGCAAATAGATGCTGTGCGACAGCAGGTGGTGTTCGTGCATGCCCAAGTGGCCCAGCATGGACTGCAGTTTGTGCTGCAGACGCTTCAGCCCGGCCATGTTGTTCTTCTCGTCGAGGGAGAGGTGGATCCTGCCGTCCGCGTCCAGGGTGACGCGACTGTCCGGAAGGGGAAGATCCTCACCGCACAGCCAGAAGTCCACGGCGTGATGGGCCAGCACCTCGAACGGCAGGTCCGGGGTCACGGCTCCGGCCCACCGCGGGGCCTCGCCGTGGATCTGCTCGGCGTCCGACTTGCCGAGCATCTGGATGCCGCCCAGCGGGTAGTCCCAGTCGTCCGCTCCCAGGTACCAGTCGTGGAGCGCGAGGGTCTTCTGGAACTGGGTGTCGTTGGGCTCCTTCGATATGGCCATCAACGCCAGGTTGTTGTGCCGCATGTAGTGCCGGCCGACCACATCGGAGCTGTTTGCCAGTCCCCGGGGGTGCCGGTCGTTGGCCGATGCCAGCAGCAGAGCCGCGGAGTTGACCGCCCCGCACGCCACGACCACGATGTTCGCCTCGAACCGGGCCTCGGAGCCGTCCGCGAGCCGGGTGACGACCGTGCTGACGCTGAGCCCGGACGGGTCGGTCTCCAGCCTGACCACCCGGGCGTTGGTGATCATCTCGACGTTGGGGTGCTGCAGTGCGGGCTCGACGCAGATCACCTGGGCGTCGGACTTGCCACGCACCAGACACGGGAAGCCGTCCACCCGGTTGCAGCGGATACACACGCTGGAATGGGTCGCACGGCCGTTTCCGTCCTGGCTCAGATTGACGCCGATGGGCAGGTGGAACGGGTGCAGTCCGCGCTTCTCGAGGTCGTCGCTGAGCTGCTGGATGCGCGGTTCGTGTTCGACGGGCGGGTACGCGTACGGCCCGCTCGCCGGGCCCTCGGTGGG
The DNA here is from genome assembly GCF_026341125.1 of Streptomyces sp. NBC_01142. Classification (NCBI taxonomy): domain Bacteria; kingdom Bacillati; phylum Actinomycetota; class Actinomycetes; order Kitasatosporales; family Streptomycetaceae; genus Streptomyces; species Streptomyces sp. NBC_01142. The sequence goes on along the minus strand of NZ_JAPEOR010000001.1, from coordinate 3,006,778 downwards.
GTCCTCGCCGTGCCGCCCGTGCACCAGGTAGAGGTGTTCGGCCTGCGTGTAGTACGGCTCCAGGTCCTCGTAGCGGATCGGCCATGCGGGCGAGATGCCGTCGTGGTGGCGGAGTTCGCCGAAGTCTTCGGGGCGCAGCCGGAAGAGGGCGGCGCCGTAGAACTTGGTGTTGCCGCCGACGTAGTAGTTGACCTCGGGCGGGAACTCGTTGCCGTGCTTGTCGAGCCAGAACTCCGGGGCCCGGTACTTGCCCTTGACGAATACGGCGGTGGAGTCCCAGTTGTCGCGCTCACGCGGGAGATAGTCACCGCGCTCGAGGATGAGCACGCGTTTCCCGGAGGGGGCGAGCCGGTGGGCGAGCGTACCGCCGCCGGCGCCGGTACCGATGATGATGATGTCGTAGCCAGGGGCATCGCCCACGGCGACCACCGTCCTTGCGCTCGCGGCCCTGCGCTCCCCGCTGGGACCTTGTCACTGCGCGCTGCGGAAACGCACCCGTCCCGCCCATTCGAAGTTATCCGCCCTTTCGGTTCGCGGCGACCGGACCGGCGCTGCCGCGGCCGTCGGGCCGCGGTCACAGGACGGCGATCGGATTCACCGGCGACCCGGTGGCGGCGGGCAGCCGCAGCGGGGCGACCACACAGAAGAAACTCCAGCGGCCCGCATCTGCGCACGCGGGAGCCAGCTCCTCGAACTGCAGATAGTCCATCAGGTGCAGCCCCATGGCGTGTATGGCCAGCACATGCACGGGAAACGCGATGTCCGCCACCGAACTGGGGGCGGTGTCGTTGTTGCCGTCCGAGCCGAGCACCGCGACCTTCCGCTCGGCCAGGAACCGCATCGCCGTCGGATGAAGGCCGGCCCGGGCCTGCGCCGCGTTCCAAGCCCCGAGTTCCCGGCGCCGACGGCGGTGACCCACCCGGACGAACAGCAGGTCTCCCGGGCCGGTCCGGACGCCCTGGACAGCCTCGGCGGCGGTCAGGTCGGCGGCCGTCACATGATCGCCGGGTTCCAGCCAGGGCACGCCGCGCAGTCGTGGGATGTCCAGGAGCACGCCGCGGCCGACGATGCCGTCCCGGACGACGTCGAGGGAGAGTGAGCCGGCGCCGTCCGGTGTCACACTGCTCGCGGGGACCCCGTTGTAGAGCTCACCGTCGAACAGCACGTGGCAGAGCGCGTCGAGATGGCTGTCGGCGTCCCCGTGCACGTTCATCGCGAACCGGTCGACGGCGAAGTGCAGCCCGCCCGCGCCGATGTCACCGGCAGTGGGTCCGGTCATCCGGTGGTCCGCAGGTTCAGGGTTGTCCGGCCCGGGCCGGGTCTCGACGGGCGCGGCGAGGGACACCGTACGGCCGGACCGGACCTCGGCGGCGGCTGCCACCACACGCTCGGGCGTCAGGTGGCAGAGCGCCCCGCGCCGGTCGCCGGGACCGCGCCGGGCCCCGTCGCGCAGGTGCTCGTACAGCGCCCGGAAGGCGTCCGTGGTCATGGACCGGGAGGCCGGTGGTTCCGTGCGCGAGGTCATGAGGATGCTGCCTCCCGCCGACGAGTTGTGCGTACGGCCGTCTCGTTGTCGATCGGCCTCATCGATCGGACTCATTGTCGATCGGCCGGTCCGGGACCGCGACCGCGGCACCGGCCTCAGCCGCTGGTCCCCCACGGGCTGAGCCCCCACCGGAGCACATGGCTGCCGCCCGGCTCGAGGGTGGTGAGATCCGTACCACTGCGGAACGCGTCCGCCGGACAGGACATGGCCTCCACGGCGACACCGCGCCGCCGCCGCTCGGGTTCGGGCAGCGTGTCACCGGTGTACACCTGCACGTATCGGGTGCCTTCGCCGAGCCAGAGGTCGATGCCGTGGCGGCCCGAGGGGTGGGCCAGCCGCACTACGGCCCGGCCGGCGGCGTCACGGTCGAGTCCGGCGAAGGCGGTGTCCAGCTGCTGGTCGCCGATGGGGCGGGCGGTGCGGAAGTCGTACGCCCCGCCCTCGACCGGTTCCTGGCCGGTCGGCAGGCCCTGCTCGTCGGTGCACAGCCGGTGGCGGGCGGGCACCGTCAGCAGTGCCGTGTCCACCCGACCCGTGCCCACGGTCAAGTAGGGGTGCTGGCCCACACCGTAGGGTGCCGCGGTGTCCCCCACGTTGGTCGCGGTGACGGTGACCTCGAGCCCCTCGGGACCCAGCTTGTACTCGGCGAATACCTCGAGGTGGAAGGGATAGCCCGGCTGCGGGAAGAGCGTGGTGCCCGCCCTGACTCCGTCGTCGCTGCGGGCGAGCAGCTGCCACGGGGTCCAGCGCAGCAGTCCGTGGATGGCGTTGTGCCTCTCCGGCTCGGTCAGCGGGAGTTGCAGGTCCTGGCCTTCGAAGTGGTAGCGCCCGCCGCCCACCCGGTTGGGCCAGGGGACGAGAAGCTGCCCTCGGCCGCCGGTGATCCGTGCGTCGGCGGTGAACCCGTCCAGCAGCTGCCGGCCGTCCACCTCGTAGTGGCGCAGGGCGCCGCCCAGCTGGACCACGACGGCCGACTGCCCGCCGTGGCGCAGCTGCCACTGTTCTCCTGTCGCGTCTCCCGTCGCGCGCGGGGGCATGTGCGGCTCCTCGGTCGGTGCGGTGCGGGCGGCCGCCGCGCCGGTGGCCGGGTGGTCCGGGGCGGTGTCCACGCGCAGCAAGGAGACGATGGCCGCGACGATGGCTTCCGGCGGCTGGTCGATCTCCACCACGCAGGGATGTTCGTCGGGCTCCGGCTCCTGGAGATCCGCGAACTGGCTGTCCAGCAGAGCGGCCGGGAAGAAGTGGCCCTGCCGGGCAGCCAGTCGGGAGCGGATGAGCTCCCGCGAACCGTGCAGGTACACAAGGCGCACCCGGGGCCGTCCGCGGAGCAGTTGGTCCCGGTAGACGCGCTTGAGTACGGAGCAGGTGACGACGGCCGGTTGCCGCGCCGCGATCTCCTGGTCCATCCAGGCGGCGATGGCGTTCAGCCACGGCCGCCTGTCCGCGTCGGTCAGCGGTTCACCGGCCGCCATCTTGGCGCGGTTGGCCGGGGGGTGGAAATCGTCCGCGTCCCGGTAGGGCCGGCCGAGCCGGTCCGCGAGCAACCGGGCCACCGTGGACTTGCCCGATCCCGAGGGACCGACGACGAGCAGCAGGGCCGCAGACTCCGCTCCGCCCGCGTCGCGCGCCGATGCCGGTGCCGGTGGTGTGCCTGGCGTCAGCTCTCCGAAGGACTCGGAGCCGCGCACAGCGCCCAGATGACGAAGCCGTCGACGGCGATCAGCACGATCGCCCAGAGCGGCGCGTAGGGCAGCCACATGAAGTTCGCGACCATGCCCAGACCTGCCAGCACCACACCGACGACCCTCGCCCATGCGGCACCCGTGAACAGGGCGAATCCGGCGAGAACGATCACGATTCCGAGGATGAGATGGATCCAGCCCCATCCGGTGAGGTCGAACTGGTAGACGTAGTTGCGGGTGGCGACGAACACCTCGTCGTTGGCGATGGCGGCGATGCCCGCGAAGAGCGTCATGAAGCCGCCGAAGATCATCAGAACACCGGCGAAGACCAGCCACCCGCTGCCGAGGCCGCTCTTCGCCGAACTGTGCGCCGCGGCACCCGGCTGGGTTCCGCTCACATGACTCGTCATGATGCGCTCCTTCGTCTCTACGACCGGTCTGTCGGACGGTCGCCCGTACGGCCGATCGGGTTACTTCCAATCTCGGCCCAAGTGATCCGCTTCGCACCTCGGGGGGCTGCTCCGCGCCGGCGCGCCGCCGCTCCCGGGCGGGGCCGGCCGCGTCGGCGGCGTGAGGGATGCTGTCGAGCGCGGCTCGCTCGGGGTGCGGGCCGGGCACGCCGGCCCGGCGGGTTTCGCTCGTGCGGGTGATGCGTACGCCGCCACCGAACCAGGCGGGCGGCGCCCACGTCGGTCACTGCATGGGCGTGGGCCGGCGAGCAGGGTCGGCGGGACGCTCCGGGGGAAGGAAATCGTATGCCGCGGCGGCAGGTACCCGAAGCGCTGTTCTTCGGTCGGGCGGACGAGCTCTCACGGATGGGCGCCCGGTGGGCCAGAGCCATCCTCAGTGAGCCGCAGATCGTCCTCGTCGACGGGCCTGCAGGCATCGGAAAGACCTCACTCGTACGGCGCTTCCTCGCCGACATGGATCCGCGCTGCTGCGTCCTGCGGGCCGGCGGCGAGGAGATCGAGATGCACCTGCCGTACGGGGTCGTCGCACAATTGCTGGCACATGTGCCGCAGGCCCGCGACTCGCCGTTACGGGAGCTGGGCCGCTGTGGGCGCTCCGGGGCCGCGCTGCCCGACCCCGTTCTCGTGGGCGCCTCCCTGATCGACGCACTGGGCGGCTTCCAGGAGAAGACCCCCGTCGTCATGGTGATCGACGACGCTCACTGGGCCGACACACCGTCCCTGCACGCGCTCACCTTCGCGCTGCGCCGCCTGAGTGTCGACCGCGTGCTGACGGTGCTCGCGACCCGGGACGCCGGTCATCCCCGGCTGCCGCGGGGGCTGCGCCGGATCCTCGACGACGACACCACTCTCCGGCTGACGCTGGAAGGCCTGGACATGCCCGAACTGAGCGCGCTCAACGCGGCTTTGGGGACTTCGCCGCTGCCTCGGGCGGCCCTCGCCCGGCTGAGGAGGCACACGCACGGGAACCCCCTGCACACCAAGGCGCTGCTCCAGCAGTTCCCCGCCGAGGTGCTGGGTACGGGCACCATGCCCCTGCCCGCACCGCGCAGGTACGAGCGGCTGATCGCCGAGCGGCTCGATGACTGCGCGCCGCGTACGCGTCGGCTGGTCGGTGCCGTCAGCGTCATCGGCATGTCCAGTCCGCTGCACATCGCGGCGCAGGTAGGCGGCGTGGAGGAGCCTCTGGAGGCACTGACGGAGGCGATGGACCGGGAGCTGCTGGAGGAGGGCCCGGTCGGTGCCATGCCCAGAGCCGTCTTCCCCCACCCGTTGCTGCGGGCCGCCGTGTACCAGGGTGTGGAACCGGCCGAGCGTTCCCGCCTTCACACACGGGCGGCAGCCCTCGCGGACAACCCCGGCGCGGCCCTGCACCACCGGGTGCATGCCGCGATCGGGCCGGACGCGGAGCTGGCGGACGAGTTGGAGGCCTTCGCAGCGCAGCAGGCCGACGAGGGGGCCTGGTCGGCTGCCGCCTCTGCCTCGATGGCGGCCGCGCGGCTGTCCACGAGCCGCGCCCACCACGCTCAGCGGATGCTTCGGACGGTGGGATGGCTGCTGCTCGCCGGGGACGTCAGCCAGGCCACCGAACTCGCCGGGGGCCTGCGGGAGATGGCCCCGACGGCCGAACAGCACTATGTTCTGGGGCATCTCGCCCTGACCGCCGGCCGGCTGGAGGAGGCGCGCCGCGAACTCACCGCCTGCTGGGACACCATCGACGCGGCGACCGGGACGGAGACCATCCGCTGCGCTGCTGAGCAATTGGCCTGGCTGAGCCTCATCCAGGGAGATGCCGGGGGCATCGTCGACTGGGCCCGGCGCGGACTGGACCTGCCGCCCGGGTCACGGTCGTCCTTCTTGCGGGACTCCCTCGCGATCGGGCTGGCCCTCTCCGGCGACTACGAGCAGGGCATGGCGTGCCTGGCGCACCTGCCCGACTCGGGGCCGCGGAAGGGGCCGGAGCAGCTGGACGGCCTGCTCGCACGCGGCATGCTGCGGCTGTGGAACGGGCAACTGAGGGACGCCAGGCGTGATCTGCGGGATGCCCTCGCCTCCCATCGGCGGGGCGGGCTGCCGTACGCGGCTCTCGTGTCGCTCGGATTCCTCACCGACGCCGAGTACCGCGCCGGGCGGTGGGACGACGCGATCGCCCACGGTACGCAGGCCGTGTCCCTGGCCGAGGACACGGACCAGGTGTCGATCCTCGCCGTGGTGCACGCCTGCGCCGCCTTTCCCCTGGCCGGCCGGGGCGACTTCCCGGCCGCCGAGGCGCATGCCGCGGCCGCGGCCGGGCACGCGCGCGTGCTCGGGGACGTCAACGACACCGCGTTCGCGTCCAGCGCACTGGCCCTGGTACACGCGGCCCGAGGCGATCACGAAGGGGTGATCACCGCGCTGAGCCCGCTCCTCGCGCAGGAGATCGCGTACCGCGTCGGCATCGACGAGGCCGGCATCGTTCCGTGGCGTCCGCTGCTCGTCGAGGCGCTGGCCCGCAGCGGACGCCCGGACGAGGCGGAAGAGGTACTGGAGCCGTACGAAAGCCGCGCCGCCGAGCGGAACCGGTGGCTCGACCAGGCGGCGGCCGCGCGTTGCCGCGGCATCGTGGAAAGCTCACGCGGCGATGTGCGGGCAGCCGAACAGGCCTTCCGTACCGGGCTGGCCCACTGCGAGCGGGGCGAACCGTGCTGGGAGGAATCCCTGTTGCGCCTCGCCTACGGAACCTTCCTGCGCCGCGTCAACAGGCGTGGCACCGCGGTTCCTCAACTGGAGGCCGCCCGGCGCGCCTTTCACCAGCTGCGGGCCGCGCCGTACCTGGAGCGGTGCGACACGGAGCTGGCCGCGTGCGGCCGGGTGTCCACGCGCCCGCAGGACGCCCGTCACCCGCTGCTCACCCCCCAGGAACTGGCCGTGGCCACCTTCGCGGCCCAGGGCAGGACGAACCGTCAGATCGCGAGCGAGCTGGTCCTCAGCGTCAAGACCATCGAGTACCACCTGCGCAATGTCTACGCCAAGTTCGGCATCTCCTCCCGCAGGGATCTGGCGGGCAGGCTCGCCCCGGATGCCTGACAGGCCGACCCAAGGCTAGGGGTAACCCTGGGGCGCCTGTCGAGGCGCAGTCCCTCGCTTCGTCCGTAGCGTGCCGAACAGTAAAGGTGGCGCCCGGGTCTACCGCGCGACCTCAACGGGAGGCATGCAGTGATCATCCACATCCGTCGGACAGGGGGCCCGCCGAGCACGTGGCGGGGCCGGGCCCGCACCGGCATACGCACGACGTTCGTCTCCGTGCTGCTGGTCGCAGCCATCGGGGCCTGCTCCCCCGGCCCCGACACCTCCGGAGGCCACACCGCTGACCACCACTCCTCGTCGGATGCGAGCGACTCCGGACAGGGTCCCGGCCCCGTGACGACTTCTCCGGACGCGCCGCCGGACCCCCCTCCCGCAGTGGACACGGTCATCCCCGAGTCCCTGGCGGGCGCCTGGGAGAGCGACTCCGAGGGTGACGACGCCACCTTGGCCTACCGGTTCATGCCGGACGGCCGCTACCGGTTCATCGGTCTGATGTCCTACGCCGGGCCGGCCGGAACCGTCGAGATCACCCACCTCGCGGACGGGACCGCGCGCGTCGACGGAAACGTGCTGCTCCTGGAGCCGACCAGTGTCACCAGGACACGTCAGGACCCCGGGGACCCGGCGGGCAACTACACCGACCAGCCCGGCGAGCTGACACCCGAGGCCCGCGTCTGGGAGGTGGCGGGCGACACCCTTGCCCTCACCGGCGACGATGGGCTGCGGCTGACCTTTCAACGGCCGTCGACGTGAGTGACCCCGAGCGGCGGTTCAGTGTCCGTATCCGCGTGCAGCTCGCGCTGATCGCCGTCGTCGCCGCGGCGGTGCTGCTGGCCACCTGGCAGTTCAGCGAAGCATCCGGTACCTATCAGGACGCGGTGCGGCAGGACGTCAAACGGCAGGCCGCCGTGCTGGAGGACATCCGGTACGTGTACGGCGACGAGGCTCCGCTCGCCCTCCGCGTCGCCGCGTCGCACGCGCGCGCGGACGGACTTGAGGCCGTGAAGGGCCAGGGGCGCGTAGCGGCCTCCGAGCACACGCTTGCCGCACAGACCGCCTTCAGCCTGCGGCGCGCCGCGGAACCCGGCAGTCTGCTCGGCAACGGCGGCTACCGCCACCAGGATCTCGGCTACGACCTGCCGCGCCGGCTGGCCGACGTACAGCGGCGCACGCCCGAGCTGTACGACGTCGATCCCGGCGCGACACTCCGGGCGGGCGACCGGCAGGTGGCCTGGGGTCTGGCATGTGCCGCCGTTGCGGTCGCCGCCGTCCTGTTGGCGGTGGTCACCGGCAACGTCGTCCGGCCACGGCGCTGGCGCCGCACACCGGCGCCCGGCGGTCCGCGCGTGCTCAGGGCGGTGGAGATCATCCCTCAACCGGCCGTCACGACCCGCAACCGCCGCGCCGCCCAGCTCCATCTGTTCGTCTTCGCCATGCTGCTCCTGCTGCCCCTGGGCCAGATCCTCGCGGCAGGAAACGAACAGCGTGCCCAGGCCGAGGCGGCGCGCAGGGCGGTCCAGCTCAGCACCTCGATCACCGCCCACGGCCAGCGGACCGCGTTCCTCACCGAAGGTCTGCGTGCCGCCGAGGCCGCGGCCCTGCAGGCGACGGCACGTGAATTCGCCTCTCTGGAGACGGGAGTCAGCCCGCAGGAGGCCCGGCACGAGCAGACGGTTGCGATCGTGGAGAACGTGATCGCGCAGCAGGTACGGAAGATCGTCGACTACATGGGACGGCCGCCCACCGCCACGGACGGCGTCGACCCGGCGGCGGTAGCAGCCCTGGGCAGGGCACCGGAGCGCCTGTCGAACGCCCAGGCCGAGCAGGTACGCCAGGTGGATCTGGCGGAACGCGCCAGTCGGCGCGCCCTCTTCCTGGCATCGGCCACGGCCGTCGCCGTGGTGGCCGAGGCCCTCGCCGCCACGGCCCTCACCACGATGCGCCGCGCGTGGTGGTTCTGGCTCGCCGGCACGTCCGGGGTGACACTGCTTCTGGTGAGCTTTGCCCTCGTCGGTTGAGCCGGACCTCGACCGTGCCCCCTGATTCACCCACGGGAACAGAGCAGCCGTCCATGTCCACTCCACAACGGCCCCGTCGATGTGCCGCGAGGAAGTGGGCAGGCTGATCACCTGCGTACGCCCCGCTCTCCGCAGTCGTCTGCGCTGATAGCCGCCGCGGGTCGTGCAGCCCCAGGGACGGCCCGGTACGGAGCCGGGCGAGGCCTGCGCCCGCTCCCATTCGTGCGGTGCAGCGCGCCGCTCGTGCCGGGCGGCGGCAGCGCAGGGACGCTCGTAGGGTGACGGGCGTGATCGTTCGCAAGGACGCAGTGAACGCAGGCGGTGGCTGGCGACCGGGTTATCCGGCTGCGGCCGGAGTCTTCGCCGTCGGGATGGCCGGGACCACCCTGCCCACACCGCTGTACGGGCTCTACCAGGAACAGATCGGGTTCTCCGAGCTGATGGTGACCGTTGTCTTCGCCGTGTACGCCGTCGCGGTCATCACCGTGCTGCTGGTGGCGGGAAACTACTCCGACGAGGTCGGCCGCAGACCTGTGCTCCTGTGCGCCATGGCTTTGTCGGCCGCGAGCGCGGGCTGCTTCCTCCTGCAGAGCGGTCTGCCTCTGCTCTTCGCGGGGCGGCTGCTGTCCGGCTGCGCGGCCGGCCTGCTGAGCGGCGCGGCGACAGCGGCCGTCATCGAGCTGGCCGGTCCTGGGCGGAAGGCGCGGGCCGGGTTCGCCGCCACCGCGGCGAACATGGGTGGTCTGGGCTGCGGACCACTGCTCTCCGGCCTCCTCGCGCAGTACACGCCCTGGCCACTGATGTTGCCGTTCTGGGTCCACCTGGGGCTGGTGGCCGTGGCCTCTGGGGTCACCTGGTTCCTGCCGGAGACCGTGGCGGAGCCGAAGCGATGGCCACCTCTGAAGCCGCAGGGAGTCACGGTGCCTGCGGAGGTGAAGGGGGTGTTCGCGCCCGCCGCGCTGGCGGCGTTCGCCGGCTTCGCGCTTCTCGGGCTGTTCACGGCGGTCGCGCCGAGCTTTGCCTCGCAGACACTGGGTGTGGACAACCTGGCTGTTTCGGGCGCGGTGGTGTTCTCCGTGTTCCTTGCTTCGACCGTCGGGCAGTCCCTGACACAACGGATCGGCGCGCGCCTCGCGCTCCCCGTGGGGTGCGGCATCCTCGTCGTGGGCCTGCTGTTGGTGGCGTCCTCACTGATCGCCGAATCCATGCTGCTGCTCGTCCTGGGTGCCCTGTGCGGCGGCACCGGCCAGGGACTGGCCTTTCGCGCGGCACTCGCCCTGGTCAGCGACGCGGCCCCGGCACAGCGTCGCGGCGGAACCATTTCGGCGTTCTTCGTCGTGGCCTACGCGGGGATCTCGGTGCCGGTGGTCGGTGTCGGCGCCATGGCGACATGGATCGGGCTGCGCCAAGCCGGGCTGATCTTCACGGGCTGCGTGATGCTGCTGGCGGCGTGCGCGGGAACGTACGCCGCGCGCAGGCCGCCGGCGGGGACGTAACCGAGCAGTCGTGAAGGTCGCGCATCTGGCGTCGCACCCCGGATTCGCCCGACAGCCGGCCGCGGGCTGCTCGGCGCCCGCGGCTACGGCTACGGCTACGGCTACGGCTACGGCTACGGCTACGGCTACGGCCCGAGGAGTAACGCGTGGCTGCGTGTTCTACATCACTGTTGCGGAAACGATTGGGCTCGATGATTTTTGACCGGCACGGCAGTCTCCATTGCCGTACATCCACAGCGAGTAGAGAAGCGAGTCTCATGCGCATCGTGATCAGCGAGTTCATCAGCCTGGACGGCGTCGTGCAGGCACCGGGCGGACCGGGCGAGGACAACGACGGTGGCTTCGCCCACGGCGGATGGTCGCACCCGTTCTTCGATCCCGAGGTGGTGGGCGGTGCCTTTGTCGACGCGACGGCCACGGCCGGGGGACTGTTGTTCGGGCGCCGCACGTGGCAGACGATGGCGGGGGCGTGGCCCGAGCGGGCCGGCGACCCGTTCGCCGACCGGCTGAACGCCCTCCCTAAGTACGTGGTGTCCCGGACACTGGGCGAGGACGAGCTGACGTGGGACAACACCACACTCATCCCCGGCGACAAGGCCGTTGCCGGCATCCGTGAGCTGCGCGAGCGTGACGGCGGCGACCTGGTGGTCATGGGGAGCCCCACGCTCGTGCGCACTCTCCTCGGCGAGGGCCTGGTCGACGAGCTCCGGCTCATGATCATGCCGGTGCTGCTCGGCGGCGGTAAATCGATCTTCCCGGGCGATGGTGGGCTGCGCACGCTCGAGCTGGTCTCGACCGTCGTCAGCGGCGCGGGCGTGCACGTGTGCACCTACCGGCCGGTCGTCGAGGGGTAGTTCGGAGCGGCGGGGGCGCCGGGGCAACTGTGCGGAGGGGGCAGACGCAGGAGCCCCGGGCCTTGGCGGGAGGAGGGGTCGGAACCTCAACCAATGGGCGAATGCGGCCCGATCGCCAACTGAGCGACCACGTGGGGAGGTCGAGCACATCCGGTCGTTTTCCCGATGAGCCGTTCGACGTGCCCGCGTTGGCGGAACCCCGCAAGCACACGCGGCTACCGCCTCCGCCATCCGCAAGACCTCAGCAACCTGCCGTACGGCGCGTCGCACCTGCGGCGAACACGTGCGGGCTGCCACGATGACCAGGTCCTCGCTCAGGCCCGACCGGGCGTTCCGCACAGCCTGCGGGCATCTCACCGAACTGCTCAGCAAGTCTTCGGCTCGGTCGTGCCCGGCAACGGCAGTCCCGACCGCCCTCGCCGCACACGCCGGACAGCTCCTGCGCACGGACGTACCGCTGGTGCACGACCTCGCTGCCCGCAGCCAATGCTGCCAAGCTGCCAAGGGGAACGGAATGTTCGACTACGTGATCGTGGGCGCCGGGTCCGCCGGCTGCGTGCTGGCCAACCGGCTGTCGGCCGATCCCGGCAGACAGGTGCTGCTCATCGAGGCCGGGGGGCCGGACCGCAACCCGTACATCAAGATCCCCAAGGGGGTCGGCAAGCTGTTCGGGAACCCCAAAGTGGCGTGGAGTTACCGGACTCGGCCGCTCAAGCCGGGTGGGCAGCCCGAGCAGTGGACCCGCGGCAGGGTCCTCGGCGGGTCCAGCTCGGTCAACGGCCTGATCTACAACCGGGGTCAACAGGCCGACTACGACGAGCCCGTACGGCTGGGCAACCCCGGCTGGGGCTGGGACACGATACTGCCGATTTTCCGGGCGATCGAGGACAACGCCTTCGGCGCATCCCCGACCCGTGGCTCAGGAGGACCGCTTCACGTCTCCGCGCCACCCGACCTCGATCCGCTGTGTGACGAACTGATCGCCACCGGCGCCACGGTCGGCCTGACCCCGATGCCCGACATCAACGAGTCCGACGGGGAACGCATCGGCCGCGCCATGTGCACCATGAAGGCCGGCAGACGGTGGAGCGCCGCCGACGCCTTCCTGCACCCCGTCCGCAGGCGGCCCAACCTGACGGTCCTGACCGGGACCCTCGTCTCGGAGATTCTCTTCGAGGGGGACAAAGCCGTCGGCGTCCGCACCCGCACGCCGGGCGGCGGAACCGCCGACCACCACGCCGAGCGGGAGGTCGTGCTCAGCCTGGGCAGTCTGGGGACGCCGAAGCTGCTGCAGTTGTCCGGCATCGGGCCTGCCGAGGTGCTGCGTGGAGCGGGGGTTGACGTACGGCTGGATCGGGCCAACGTCGGCGCCCGGATGCGCGAACACCGCGGCCTGGCCGTACGGGTCCGGTTGAACGAGGACGTGGGGCTCAACAGGAAGCTGGCCACCCCGGCGGCTCAGGCCTGGGCGGGGATGAAGTATCTGGCGACACACAAGGGCCCGCTGGCCGGCCCCGCCTACGATGTCATCGCGTTCCTCAAGACCCGGCCCGAGTTGGACCGACCCGACGGGATGCTGCTGTTCGCCCCGTGGTCCACCGGCGTCTGTGTGCCGGGCAAGGCAGTGAGGATCGAGCGCGAGCCCGGCTTCTCCGTCGCCGGCCAGGTCCTCCGGCCGACCTCGGAAGGGTCGGTGGCGATCACCTCGGCCGACCCGGACGGCGACCTGGACATCGACCCCGGTTTCTTCAGCACCGACCATGACCGCCGGGTGGGCGCCGACCTGATGCGGCGTATCCGCGAGTTCCTCGCCGGCGAGCCGATCGCGAACCGGATCAGCCACGAGACCTTCCCCGGCCGCGGCGTGCGGTCCGAGGAGGAGATTATCGACGCGGCCATCACCGGCGGTTACTGCGGGTTCCACGCCATCGGCACCTGCGCGATGGGGCCCGCGGACGAGGACATCGTCGACCCCGAACTCCGGGTGCGCGGCATCGACAACCTCCGCATCGTCGACTGCTCGGTCCTGCCCGTCATGGTCGCCGGCAACCTCAACGGCCCCATCATGGCTACGGCCTGGCACGCCGCCGACCTCATCGCCGAGACGGCCTGAGCCCTGTCAGCGGGAATTCCTGGAGGCTCATCCCCCCGGGCGCACCTTTGTGGTAACTGTTAGTCATCAACCGATTACTATGAGCAATCGACGGGTGGGTGTCCGGGCCTCGGTCTGCCAGACCGTGCCGCCTGCCTGCGGTGCCGGGAGATGCTCATGCAAGAGAAACCCCCCACACTGCCCTCGCTGACCGGTCTGCGATGGGCGCTGGCTTTCATCGCCCTGCTGGCCCACGCGCTCGTGGCGCCGAACTTCTTCACCGGCACGCTGAAGACGCTGGCGTTGATGACCTTGCCGCCCGGCACGGCGGCGATGAGCGGTTTCTTCGTGCTGTCGGGGTTCCTCCTGACCTGGAAGCACCGGCCCGGCCACGGCGCCCGTGCCTTCTGGCGCCGCCGCTTCTGGAAGATCTTCCCGAATCATGTCCTGTGCCTGGGGATCGTCGTGGCGATCTACGTGTTCGTCACACCACGGCCGTTGCCCGACCTTGTCGGGGAGAACTCACTACGCGCAGCCGTACTGCAGCTGTTCCTCGTGCAGAACTGGATTCCGGACTGGAGAGTGATCGGAAGCTTCAACATCCCGGCGTGGTCGCTGTCTTGTGAAGCGTTCTTCTACGCGATGTTTCCGCTGCTGATCATTGCTGTCCGGAAGATTCCGGACAGCAGGCTCCGGCACGCGTGGTGGGTGCTGGCCGCCACCACGCTGGTCATGCCGCTGGTTCCCGTCGCCATGCACGGTCTGGTCTACGGCGATCCCCTGGGGCTCGACGACAACAGTCTCTGGTTCAGCTACTTCCTGCCGCCGGTGAGGCTCCCGGAGTTCGCCATCGGCGTCGTGACCGCCAGGCTCGTCCAGACCGGCCGCTGGCCGCGGCTGTCGCGGACCGCGATCACCGTGCCGCTGGTCGTCTCGGTCGCACTGATGCCGGTTCTGCCCCTGCAGTGCCTGTTCGGAGGCACCTTCACCGCGCCGGTCGCCCTGGTGGTCGCCGCAGTGGCGCTGGCCGACATCGACGGCCGCACCGGCCGGCTGGCCCGCCCCGTCCCGATGGCCCTGGGCGAGTCGTCCTATGCGCTGTACCTCGTCCAGACACCGATTCTGATGATCGGCTTGTATCTGCTCGGCGCGAACCGGGCCTACTCGCTGTGGGAGTCCGTGCTGCTGACCCTCGCCTACATGGTGATCTCCGTGCTCATCGGTCTGGTGGTGTACCGGTACGTCGAGGCGCCGCTCGTGCGGCGCTGGTCGGAGCCGCGGCGGCCCCGGACGCACCTGGACACGCCGACGAAGCTCGCGCCCAGTCCGGTCGCTGCCGAAGACCTGCGCTGAGGCGGAGGGCAAGCCGGAGCGGGGAACGGCAGGGGCAAGCCGGGTCCGGGGACCGGAGGCGCAGACCGGGGTGTGCCGTCAGCCCCGTGGCCTCAGCACCAACTGGACCCGCTCGGACGGGTTCATCGTCCACGTGAAGCTCGGTGTGACGGCGTTCAGCACGGTGACGTGGTAGCGGTTCATCATGGTTGCCAGGACGAGCGTGGCCTCCTGGGTGAAGAAGGACTGCCCGACGCAACTGTGCGCTCCGTCGCCGAACGGGAGGTAGGCCAGCGGGTGCCGGGCCCGGACCGCCTGTCTGGTGAAGCGCTCGGGGTCGAACTCCAGCGGCCGTTTCCAGAACTCGGCCAACCGGTGGGTCAGGAACGGTGACAGCGCCAGCGTCGTACCCGCCGGGACCGGCGTCCCGTCGATGACGTCGTCGGAGATCGCGGTGCGTCCCAGCATCCATGCCAGCGGGTACAGCCGCATCACCTCGGCGATGACCATCTGGGTGTACGTGAGCTGCCGGTAGTGCTCGCGCCTCGGCGGGCCCCCGGCCAGCACCCGGTCGGCCTCCCGCTTCACCTCGGCGGCGATCTCGGGATGGCGGCCGAGCAGGAGCCAGACCCAGTTCAGGGTGGCCGCGCTGGTCTCCGAGCCCGCGAAGAACAGTGCGATGACGTCGTGGGTGATGTGATCGGCCGACAGCGGACGGCCGTCGGCGTGGGTGCCGTTGAGCATCCTGGTCATCAGGTCGGCGCCGTCGCGCGGCCGGGTGCGCGCGTGGTCGATCACCGGGCGCAGGATCTCGAACACGGTGCTCCTGCCCCGGCGGAAGGCGCGGTCCCCCGGCATGGGGATCGCCATCGGCACGAACGGGACGGCCATGCGCCGCATCGCCCCTCTGAGCGCAGTGGAGACCGCTGCGGCGAGCCGGTCGCACTGCGCCTGCGGGATGCGCGAGCCGAAGAACACCGGGTTGATGATCCGGTGCACGATGCGCTGCATCTCCACGAGCGAGTCCACGGGGCCCTCGCGCAGTGAGCGCCGCCCCAGGTCCTCCACCGCGGTGGTCATCGAGGAGAGCATCTCGTCGCCCATCTCCTGCAGGCAGCGCGCCGACAGCCCCGACTGCATGATGTCGCGGCTGACCCGCCACGGGGCGCCCTCGCCCGTGATGCCGTCCCCGGTCAACCGTCGCAGCGCCTTCCACAGCGCCGTACCGCGGGTGTAGTTGTCGCTGTTGCGGCGCAGAATGTGGTCGAGATGGTCGGGGTGCGACACCACGAGGGGCTGGAACGGGCCCATCCGCAGTCGGCTGATGCCTCCCTGCGAATGCGCCTGCACCTGGTTCAGCGCGCCGAGCAGACCGCCCGTGCGCAGTCCATGAACCATTTTCCCCAGGGGAATCGCGTGGGAACCGCCGGGCACGGAGACTGCCGACATCGAGCGTCCTTCCTCGTTCGACTGCTGACTGTCATTCACCTGTTGGGCAGTGCGCGCTCGGATTCGCTGCTCGCCACAGGCGGTTCGGGATGCGCCGGGAGCGGTGCCCGCGACGGGGTGGGACGGCTGTAGCGGAGCAGCAACGGCTTCTCGAAATACCGGTAGACCAGCAGCGTCACCAGTGGCATCGCGGCCATGCAGGCCGTCATGACCACGATGGCCCGAGGTCCGCTGACCGGACCGATCCAGTGTGCTGCGATCAACAGGAGGGGGAAATGGATGATGTAGAGCGCGTAGGAGGCGTCTCCCAGGAGGACGACCCTCGGCCGGGCCAGCATCCCGGAGCGGCCTTTGATGTCGCCGCGGGCGATGGCGACGATGAAGACGGCGGTGTGCATCGCGAAGAGCGGCCCGAGCGCGTAGTGCGGAGGCAGCAGCGGCAGAAGCGCGCACATCAGGACCGGCAAACCCATCGTCACCGTTCTGGGAATCGCGTGGGGCCATTGGCCGGTCTGGAGCAGGCGGGCCGTGGCCATGCCGAGCACGAATTCCAGCGAGCGGGTGAGCGGCAGCACAAAGCATGCCCACAGGGTGACGTAGCTGACACCCAGCGATTCCGTCAGCGGCGGCCCCGGGATCAACGACACGGGCAGCGGAACGAGGACGATGACCGCGGCGACGATCAGCCAGGTGCGCTTCAGGACGCGGCCGGACAGTCTGTGGAGCGCGACAAACAGCACCGGGAACAACAGATAGAAGAAGACCTCGCAGGTGACCGTCCAGATCGCCGGATTGGGGCCCCCGTCGTGCTGGGCCGGCCACCATCCCGACACCAGAAGCAGGCACCAGATGTCGGCCGGGGTGATCTCCTGGCCGCCCGCGCTGAACGGCGGCCGGACTCCGGTCAGCAGGATGAACACCATGCCGATCGTCCATGCCAGGACATGGTTCGGCACGATCTTCCAGGCACGCCGCCGCCAGAACGAGGGGGCGCTGTGCCCGATACGGGCCGACCAGGTGAGCACGAAGCCGGAGAGTACGAAGAAACAGGTCACGCCGATCCGGCCCACCAGCATCACGGCTTGGACGGCCGTGGAGTTGAGGACCGGGTCCGAGTAGAAGACGTACAGCGCATGGCAGAGCAGCGTGGTGAGGCTCAGTACGCAGCGCAGGCCGGTCAGGGACGGGAGGCGGGCCGGGCGATCGCTGCTCTTCGTGCTCCCGATCTGATCGCTGTTCTTCGTGCTCCCGATCTGATCGCTACTCATCGTGCTCCCGATCTGGTGGGACGGCGCCGTGGGAACGGGGCGCCATGGGCGCGGTGATCACTGTGACGGTCGTGCCGGCATCCAGGGCGTCAGCGGTAGCGGTCGGCGGCGATGGTCGCGTGCCAGTAGGCAAAGTGCCCCATGAGCCCGCAGACCAGCTCCCCGTAGTCCGCCATTTCAAGGTCCCCGTCTCGGCGCGACCGGGCCACGAGACCTTGTGCGTCGACCGTCTGCGCGTCGCACATCTCGGCCACGATCGCCAGACTCTCCTGCAGGGTGCAGTTCCGGTCCCGCACGACGATCGAGGGCAGCGAGAGCTCCGCGTCGCCGGCCCTGCTCTCCCGCTCGTAGGACCTGAGATCGTTCAGCCACGCCAGCAGGTTGCAGGCCGCCTTGTTCAGCTCGACTGCGCGCGGATCGCGGTACGGCCTGTCGGAGAACCTGAAGTTCTCCAGGGGGCCGAGCAGCGCGATGAGCGCCCAGCCGCCCACCAGATGGCGGCGCGCGACGACATAGTCCGCCAGGTCGGGGGGGACCGCGTTCGCGAGCATGTTGACATGCCAGTTCTGCGTCATGACGAACGAGTTGAGCGATTGCCTCACACGGTGGGCGTGCTCGGGCGGCAGCAGCTCTTCGGAACGGCGCAGGATGTCGGCCAGCGCGGCGGCGAACCCGGTGCCGGGCTCACTGACTGTGTCGGCGGTGCCGTGGAGCAGTTCGGACGAATGCAGCATGAGTGCGGTGAAGTCGCGGTCACGGGATTCGCGGCCGTCCACCAGGACATCACCGAATGCCGTGATCCAGGTGAAGACGTCGCTCGCCAACTCCTGGATCTCCGGCGTCCCGTTCGGGAACAGCATGACGAAAGCGGCCCCCACGTGGATGCCTTCGATCTGCTCCCGGAGCTTGGCGTCCGGTGCCAACTCGTGGCGATGCAGCCATTCAAGGGCCTGCCGTTGTGCCGCGACGGCCCGGTCGGACGGCGCCCACTGCCGCTGGGCGACGTCCGCCGGCAAGGAAGGCATCGCGCTCGGCTCGCCGGACGGGCGGGTACCTCGGAGCGTGTTTTTCATGGTCGCCTTTCTCTGGCGGTCACCTCGTGGGTGCGGTGCTGGGGCGCGGCCTCACCGGTACGCGGCTGCCACTTCCGGATCGGCCAGTGTCCGGCGGTAACCGGCCAGGGCGAGGATGGGAAAGACGCGAGGATAGGAGCCGTATCGGATCGGCGCGTCCCAGGGGAACCCGGTGCCGGTGTACAGCGTTTCCTCCCACCGGCCCGACAGCTCCTGGTTCCGCAGCAGCCAGTCGACTCCGGCCGTGACACGCTGGTCGCGCTCCCCCGTCGTGATGAGCGCGTGCAGCACCCAGGCCGTCTGGGACGCGGTCGCCTCACCGCGCCCGCGCCAGGCGCCGTAGCGGTAGGAGCGCTGGTCCTCGCCCCATCCGCCGTCGTCGTTCTGCCGTGAGTACAGCCAGTTCACGGCGTTGCGGACGGCGACATGGCCGCCGTCCGTGCCTGCCGCGGCCAGCGCGCACAGCGCCGCCGTTGTTCCGTAGAGGTAGTTGCAGCCCCATTGACCGAACCAGGAGCCGTCCGGTTCCTGGTGGCGCAGGAGCCAGCCCACCCCGCGGCGCACCGCCGGCGCGTACTGCGGGCCCGATCGGGCCAGGGACTCCACGACGTGGGCCGTGACATCGGCGGTGGGCGGATCTGTCATGGCCCGTCCGTCGCGCAGGGGCAACCGCAGCACCCGGCGCACCCGGGCGTCGACGTCGAACGCGGCCCAGCCACCGCCGCGCCACTCCATTCCCGCGAGCCAGCGACGTCCGCGCTCGACGGCGCCGGGCAGCAGGGGATCGTCCACTGACGGTCCGCCCTGGAGCGCGCAGAGCACCAGGGCCGTGTCGTCGGTGTCGGGGCTGATCCGGTTGGCGCTCTGGAAAGACCATCCGCCGGGCGGCAGGCCGGGACGGTGCACGCCCCAGTCCCCGCGATCGCACGTCTGCCGTCCCAGGAGCCACTCACGGGCCTTGCGCACGGCGGGATGGCCGTTCTCGACGCCCGCCGCGCGCAGGGCCAGCAGGCTCTGCGCGGTGTCCCACACCGGTCCGTGCGAGAACTGGACCCTGCTGAGTCCGTCCCCCCGAGGGCGGACGAACAGAGAGACTCCCTCCGCGGCCCGCTCCACCGCCTCCCGATCGCCGGGCCGGTCCAGCAGGTGGAGAGCGATCATGGCGTAGACGGTCGCCGAGTGGGTGCCGTTCCAGCAGCCGTCGGACTGCTGCCGCTCCCGCAGCCATTCGCCGGCGCGCGCGCGAGCACGGGCGCGTACCCGGGAGAGCAGGGCGCGCCGTTGGAGAGGCGCCGCCGTGGCACGCGGCGCTTCCCGGTCCAACGGCCGCAGGCCGCGGATCTCGCCGAGGTCGAGCTCCGTCCGCCGTACCGGACGCAGCGTCATGATGACCGAGAGCGGGACGACCAGATAGCGCGCCCAGTCGGCGAAGTCGTCCAGTGAGAGGGGCCCCCGCGAAGGAAGCAACACGATTTCGGGCGGGAGCGCCTTCACATCGCTCCACGGCCAGAGCCCGAACAGGGCCAGCCACAGCCGGGTGGACGTGCGGCACGCCGCCGGGCCGCCGAGCTGGTTGATGCGCTCGGCCGCCGTCCGCATATACGGCAGGCCGGGCGGCTCGCCCCCCAACCGCAGCGCCAGATACGCCATCACCGTGGTCGAGACGTCGTCCGGTCCGCCCGCGAAATTGGGCCAGCCGCCCTCGTCGGTCTGCTGAGTGCGGATCCAGGCCCTGATGGCGTCGCCTTCCGCAGGCTGTCCGAGTCCGAGGAACTGATGCACCAACAAGTGATGGGCATCCACACTGATCTTGTTGTCGAGCTCGCCCTCCCAGTACCCCTCCGGTGACTGTTCGGACAGCAACGCCGCCACCGCCAGCTCCAACGACTCGGAAATCCGCGCTGCGCGTTCCGCGTCGGACACGACATCCATCTCCCTGCTTCGTGGTCGGGGTGGCCGACCCCCGACCGCCCCGGGGCCCGGCCCGTTTGCCGTTGCCCCGACGGCCGGTCAGTTGTGGCGGCCCATGGTGGTGATCAGGCTGCCGAGGGCGGCGAGGTGCGCGGCGGCGTCCGGGTCGCACGCGGCGTTCTCCAGCAGGGACTGCGCCTGGCGGATATGGCGTTCGGCCTCCCCGGCGGCCCAGGCCCGGCCGCCGGCCGCCTCCACCAGGTCGGCGACGCGGGCCAGTTCATCGGGACACAGCGCGCGGTCGCTCTCGTACAGCGCGGCCAGTTCGGCGCTGGGCCTGCCGTCGCCGGCCAGGGCGAAGGCAACGGGCAGCGACTTCTTGCCGGAGGCCAGGTCGGAGGACGGCTTGCCGGTCACGGCGGGGTCGCCCCAGATGCCCTGCAGGTCGTCCATCAACTGGAAGGCCGCGCCCAGGTGGCGGCCGAAACCGTGCAACCGCTCGACCTGGTCGGCGTTGGCGCCTCCGGCGATGGCGCCCAGCGCGCAGGAGGCCGCGATCAGAGCCGCGGTCTTGGCGGCGGCCGTCTCCTGTGCGTCGGCGAGTACGGCGCCGGTCCGGCTCTCCAGCAAAAGGTCGGTGTGCTCGCCCTCGATCAGCCGCTGCACCGCGGTGGTGAGGATCGCCACGCCCTGACCGGCCAGCGACGGCGATTCGGCCAGGACCTGGACGGCCATGAAGAACAGCGCGTCGCCGGCCAGGATGGCGGTGGGGATGCCGAACGTACTCCACACAGCGGGCCGCCCGCGGCGGGTGCGGTCGCCGTCGATGATGTCGTCGTGGATCAGGGAGGCGTTGTGCGCCAGCTCCACGGCGACAGCGGCCGGCAACGCCCGCGACGGATCGCCGTGCACTGCCTGGCAGGCCAGCAACGCGAGGGCAGGGCGGAAGGCCTTGCCGCCGTCGCCGTTCGCCGGGGCGCCGTGGCGGTCGTGCGTGCCCAGGTGGTAGCCCACAACGCGTTCCATCTCCGGCCGCAGCCCTGCCACGGCCTCGCGCAGGGCGGGCGCGACGAGAGCGCGTGTGCGGGCGAGCATCTCCCTGCCGTCCGCCTGGTCCTCGCTGTTACGGCTGCGGGGTGCCGTCTGAATCCTCACCATGACCTCCTCCGGCCTGAGGGACCGCAGAGACCCCGGTAACTACAAATAGCCACCGGGTCGTTACTATGCGTAGCGTAACATGACTGTGCGTGTTCAAAGCGGTTGCAGTGACCGGGGAGGCGTCCGGCCCGTGGAGACCTCCGCACTACGACGGCGTACCGAGCTCTGCCGTCCGTCGGGTGCGCCGGGTCGCGCGCATCCGCAGGTTCCCGGGGCCCGGCACGATGCTCAGGGTCGGACGGATCGGCGGGCCGGGGACGTGCTCCAGTTGCCAGTGCGCGAGGACGGTGGCCAGGACGAGAGTTGCCTGGATGGTGCCGAACTCGTCCCCGATGCACTTGCGCGCACCGCCGCCGAAGGGGATGTAGGAGTGCCGCGGCGGTTGCGGTCGCACCGGGTCCCAGCGGTCGGGGTCGAAGCAGTCGGGGTCGTCGTAGACACCGCTCTGATGGTGGATCACATAGGGCGCGTAGACCACCGTGGTGCCCGCGGGCAGGGGATGGCCGCCCAGGACGGTGTCGCTGGTGACGCTCCGGGCGCACAGCCAGGGCAGCGGATACAGCCGGAGCGTCTCGGCGATGACCCGGCCGGTCAGCTCCAGCCTGTCGAGCGCGTCGATGCCGAGAGGGGCGGTGGCGAGTGCGGCGTCGACCTCGGCGTGCACGCGGGCCTGGACGGCGGGGTGACGGGCCAGCAGGTGCAGGGCCCAGGACACCGTGACGGCGCTGGTCTCGGTACCGGCGACGAAGAAGGTGACGACCTGGTCGCCGATTTCGGTGTCGGTCAGGCCGCGGTCGACGCCGGTGCCCTCCGGGTCACGGGCGGCCAGCAGCGCCGACAGCAGGTCGCCGCGGTCGACGCCGTCCCGGCGGCGCTCGGCGATCAGCGTGTGCAGGGTGCGGTGCACGCGCGCGCTCACCCGGCGGAAGCGGCGGTTGCCGGGCGTGGGCAGGCGGGCGAGCAGCGGCGGGGTGACCGTGGCCCGGTAGATCCCGGCCATGATCGTGTCGAGGTCTGCCAGGGAGAGAACCCGGGAGGCGGTCAGCATGCCGGCGAACAGCGTGGCCGACAGCGACCGCATGGTGATTTCCTTCATCTCCCGGGGGACGTCCACCACTTGGCCCTCGCGCCACCCGCGGCACACGGTCTCGGCCTGTTCGGCCATCGTCGCGGCGTAGCCGGGGAGGCGGGAGCGGTGAAAGGCCGGCTGGATCAGCCGCCGCTGGCGCCGGTGCCGGCTGTGCGGGCACGTCGCCAGGCCGTCCCCCAGCGCTGCCCGGCCGTCGCGCTCGAACAGCCCGCCCGCCTTGTCGAAGGTGCGGTCGTCGGCCAGCACCCGGGAGACGAGCTCCGGGTTGCACACCGCGACCGCGCGCAGCGGCCCGAGCCGGATCTGGACCAGGTCCCCGCAGGCCGCCAGGGAGGCCAGGAACCCCATCGGGTCGCGCAGCAGCGCCCAGGTGTGCCCCAGCACCGGCAGGCCCCCCGGCGCTTCGGGGAGATCACATCCGCGGATCACGTTCCTGTTTCCCATCTGTGGACTGTCTCGAGATGTGCGGTTCGTACGGGCTCTCGACCATCGGGAACTGACGATGCGTCATGGCAGGCGGGCGGTGATGAGCGCATAGTGCACCTCCGGATGAAGGCCGATGATCTCGTTCAGCTCCACGTACCGCCGGATCTGCCCGCGCGTCTCCTCGTCGACGTCGAGTTCGTCGGAGATGTTTTGCATCGCGTCCGCGATCAGCCGGTGGCTGCGGCGGACGTTGCCGGTGATGTCCTCCAGCCCGGTGACCTCCAGGCCCGCCGCGGCCATGTACTGCTCGTACTGGCCGGAGCAAGGCAGTGGCGGGAGCCGGAAAGCCTGGAAGACGGGGTTCATGACGTCGGACTCCGGCGCCGAGAAGCCGCCGTCCTGGTAGAAGTCGAGCACCACCAGGCGGGCGCCCGGGCGCAGCGTCCGGGCGATCTCCGCGACCGCCTTGGCACGGTCGGACATGTGCAGCAGCGACTCGATGGCGTAGGCGCCGGCGAACCGGCCGTCCGGGAAGGGCAGCGCCATCGCGTCGGCGAGCTGGAACGAGGCCCGGCCCGCGCCCGGCCCCGCCCCGGGGCGCGCGTGCGCCAGCCGGACCTGGTGCGCGCTGACGGTGATGCCGGTGACGTGGGTTCGGTGCCGGTCGGCGATCCGGACGGCGGGCCGCCCGCTGCCGCAGCCCACGTCGAGCACCTCGGTGCCGGGTGCGGGCGCGAGCCGGTCGGCGACCATGTCGGTGATCCGGTCGGTCGCTTCCGCGGCGGTCGCGCCGTCCTGGTCGTCGGACCAGAAGCCGAGATGCAGGTTGTCGCCCAGGTGGCGAGTGAACAGATCGTTGAACCGGTCGTACATCGAGCCGACATCGGTCGGACCGGGAACCTGGGTCGCCGTCATCGCAGCGGTCACCAGCCTTTCGGAGCTACGGGTCCCCCGGGGGGACGGGGATCGGGCGGAGCGGTTCACGGCCCGGGCCGAGCCGTCACCCGCAGGTGCAGCCCTCGTGGCCGCAGCTCGATGCCGGGGTGCGCGGTCACGGGCCGTTCGGCGACGGGGTACAGGTGCCACCGGGCGGTGATGGTGGCCAGCGCCAGGACTGCTTCCTTGAAGGCGAACTGGTCGCCGATGCATTTGCGGGCCCCCGCGCCGAAGGGGAGATAGGCATGGCGCGGGGGCTGCGGCCGGCGGGAGTCGTCCCAACGATCGGGGTCGAACCGCTCCGGACCCTCGTACAGGTCGCCGCGGTGATGGATGACGTAGGGACTGTAGAAAACGGTGGCCCCGGCAGGCAGCCGGTAGCCGCCCAGGACGGTGTCGGCGGTGACGACCCGGGGAACCAGCCACGCCGGGGGATAGAGCCGCAGCGTCTCGGTCACGATCCGGCCCGTCAGAGTCAGCTCGGGCAGGTGGTGCAGGCGTGCCGGTGCAACGGCCAGGACGTCGTCGACCTCGGCATGGATGCGGCGCTGGATGTCGGCGTGCTGCGACAGCAGGTGCAGCGCCCACGCGAGTGTGGCGGCGGTGGTGTCGGTCCCCGCGCCGAGCAGCGCCATGGCCTGGTCGCCGATCTCGGTCGCGGTGAAGCCGTTCCCGTTCCCGTTGTGTGGGCAACCCGTGGATTCCCGGTCGGTGGCGCCACCGGAGGCCAGCATCGCCGACAGCAGGTCCCCGCGATCGGTGCCGTCGGCCCGGCGTCCGGAGATGATGACGCCGAGGTCGCCACGCAGCCGGTCCGCCGCCTGCACGATCATGCGCTTGCGCATACCGGGCAGCCACGCCAGCCAGCCCGGCACGACGCCGTGCAGGAACGAGCCGCCGAAAATGGTGCTCAGGTCCGCGGTCGCCCGACGCTGGACGGGCAGCGGCATCTCGTCGGCGAACATCGCCTCCATGAGCGTGCCCATGGTGATCCGCTGCATCTCCGGCAGCACATCCACCACTTGGCCGCCCCGCCAGTCGTCGGCGACGGCCGAGACGCGCCGGGACATGATGCGGCCGTAACCCGAGAAACGGTCGCGGGCGAAGGCCGGCTGCATGAGGCGACGCTGGCGCCGGTGCTGTCCGTGCTCGCAGGTGGCGAGATTGGGTCCGGCGAGCTCGCGGGCCAGCCCGAAGAACGGACCGCGTTTGTCGAAGATGTGATCGCTGCGCAGGAACTCCCGGGTCAGCTCCGGTTCGCAGACCACGACCGTCCGCAGCGGGCCGAGACGGACGCCGACGAGGTCGCCATGGGCGGGCAGCGTGCGCAGGAACTCCAGCACACCCCGCAGCAGTCGGGGAGCGTGTCCGACCAGCGGCAGTCCACCGGGGGCCTGTGGCACCGCGTTCGCCCTCGTCATGATCACTCTCCGGACACTGGCGGACTCCCGGGCCTCGCGCAGCCGCGATCACGGCCAGTTCCGTATCCGGCTCGGGGAGTACCTGGCACACCTGTTGTCTGCGCATCACCGGGAATGGTTCGGGCAAGGAACATCCCTCCAGATCATCATTGCACAGGGTGACTTCATTGTTGCAATCGGTGACGAACGGGAAGCGTCGGCTGCCGGCGCGCGAGCAGGCCACACAGGCCCACGTCAACACGTCCGACGTCGGGGTTTCAGGGCGCCGGCGGGAGCTCGGATGCAGGCGGCCGTGCAAGTGCCCCAGATGTGACGGAACTTCGTCGGGCGGCCCCATGAGGAGATCGAGGAGGCGCGGACGCCTGAGGCTCCCGTGCGGTCCTCTGCCCACGGCTCGCGATCGTTACGACCGAGATCCACTCTCGTATTGCACAACTCGCCCACGAGAAACCGAGGAAAGTTTCAGGCTCGTGTTCGCAGCACCGAGTCGTTCGACTCCTGCCTCTCAGCCGCAAATCCACGGCCGGGCGCGTGCGGTACCCTGCCCGCTGCGCCCGAGCGAACGTTGCCCGGCACTTGCGTTCGGGGCGAACGGCGGTAAAACTCGACCGTCGAACCCGATTCCTTCGGGAAAAACGAATACGCCGGTGGAGTTCCGGCGCACGTTTTGCCGTTATCAGTGCTTCGAGCGCCGTGGCGCCGGCCTATCGGTAACTGCCCGTCACCACTTAAGCTGGGAAAGCCCTTACAGAACAAAACTGTAGTCGGTTTTGTTCAGGCTGTCGGCGACCGGCTGGTGCGCCAGACCTTCATCGCGCCGTGAACGCCGCCAGTTGTCTTCAAGCAGGTCTCGGCTGTGAGCCGGTCCGCCCACCAGTGCGTCCGGCATTCCGGGTCCTGATCCAAACCCAGTCTCTGGCAGTGGCGTGGTGCATTGCCACGCCGTCCCGGCGTGCGGAGGTGTGACATGAGCGGTCGAGCGGCGGCAACTCGAGGAAGTGCGGGCGCGAGTGCGCGGGATGCCGTGGTTACCGGCATGGGGTTCTGCCTGCCGGGTGAGGGCCGGCCCGTTTTCACCGCGGAGGAAGTCTGGGACATCGCCTCGCACGGGCGTTCTTGCCTCCTTCGTGACGGTGTCTATCACGGCCCGGTCCACCTTTCCGACGCTATGTTCGAGGAACGTCTGCCCGAATTTCCGGGAGTTTTCGCCCGTCACTTCACCAGCGCGCATCGGTTCGGCCTGGCCTCACTGGCAGAGGCGTGCAGGGACGCCGAGTTGAACCCTTACGCGGGAGACCTGACAGCCGCGGCGATTCTGGCCGGACGGGGCGGGGTGGATGCCCAAGTGGGCAGCTATCAGGCGGTTCTCCGGGCCGACCCTGAAACGATCAGCGCCCTGGAGGCGATGGATCTCTTCATCGGCACCGAACTGGCCGTATCTCCGTCCGATGTCGCCCTGGTGCAGGGAGCGGTGACCCGCTCCACCGGTCCTTGCTACACGGTTTCCTGCGGTTGTGCGTCGTCCGCCGTGCAGCTCGGAAACGCCCGCCAGATGATTGCCGATGGTGTGGTGGACATTGCGGTGGTGACCGGCGTCGACGTTTTCAACGTCGACCTGGTCCGGAACGCGCAGCGCCTGTTACGTGTCGCTCAGCAAGCGAACGCGTCCATCCGATCGACCGGAAAACCCGCACTCCTGCCGTCGTTCGACCGTCTTATGAGGCCGTATGACCGGCGTGCGGACTGCGTGAACTACGGCGAGGGTTCCGTGACTTTGATCCTCGAAAGCCGGGACCACGCACATCGGCGTGGCGCTCACGCATACGGCCAGGTTCTCGCACAGGCCACGACCCGCGACGGGCTCGCCAACCCCCTGTCGAGCGACGAGAGCGGAATGGGGCTCGTGGCCGCCGTCCGTGCCTGCCTCGGGGACCGGTGGTCCATCGAGCAGGTTCCCTACATTCACGGCGGCAGCGACGGTGACGCCGTTGTCACCGCCTTTGAAGTCAATGCCGTCAGGCACCTGTACGGCTCGGCCGCGGCCGGTCTGCTCATGACGTCCCAGGAAGGCTGTTTCGGCCACAATGGAGCCCCGGCGGGATGCCTCGGGGTGGCACTGACCCTCCTCATGATGGAACGCGGCGAGGTATGCCCCACGACGAATTGCGAGCAGCCGGCCGACGGTCTCGTATTCGATCCGGTCCCTGGTGTGCGCACCCGTTCTCTCGACTTCCATCATGCGCTGAATTTCACCTACCAGATCGGCGGTGTGAAGAGCGCGCTCCTGCTGGGCAGCCTGGACGCCGCTCAGCAGCGCTGAAACCCGACTGGTGCACAGCCATTCCACAGTGTGTTTCGATCCGGACCCGTCTGACAGACGGGAGGAGAGGTTTCCCATGGTCCAGCGTGAGCTCCCAGCGAGCGGAGAGCACAAGCGCATCGCTGTTGTCGGACTGGGGTGCCGGCTTCCCGGCGACGCCGATTCGCCCGCCGCACTGTGGCGACTGCTGGCCGACGGACGAGATGCGGTGGGGGACCCTCCTGCCGGTCGTACCGGATCCGGGGCATCAGGCGCTCAGCACAGCGCCGGGTCCGGGAACGGGAATCCGATGGCTCGACAGGGCGGCTACCTGCGGGACGTGTCCGGCTTCGACGCGGACTTCTTCGGTGTCTCCGGTCGCGAGGCGGCCGTGCTCGACCCGCAGCACCGGCTGCTGCTGGAGGTGGCCTGGGAGGCGCTGGAACACGCGGGGCTGCCGCCCGACCGGCTGGCCGGGAGCTCCACAGGGATGTACCTGGGCATCAGCTACAACGACTATTACGAGGGGCTCGCCGGGCAGCCGCTGGAGCTGGAGGGCTCGCTCCTGACGAACGGTCACTGCGTCGCCGCGGGACGGATCTCCTATCTCCTGGGGCTGCACGGCCCCTGTGTCGCGTTGGACACCGCGTGTTCCTCATCGCTCGTGGCACTCCACCTGGCATGCGGGGCGCTGGAGTCCGGTGAGTGCGACCTCGCTCTGGCCGGCGGCGTCACGCTCATCCTCGGATCCAGGACAATGAGGTCCTTCGCGCGGATGGGAATGCTGTCGCCGACGGGACGCTGCCATACGTTCGACGCCGCCGCGGACGGCTTCGTGCGCGGTGAGGGGTGCGGTGTCGTCGTACTCAAACGCCTGGCCGACGCCTTGCGGGACGGTGACCGTGTACTCGCCGTGATACGCGGCTCGGCCGTGAATCAGGACGGTCGGTCCGACGGGCTGGCCGCCCCCTCGGCGACCGCCCAGCAGGCCCTGTTCCGGGAGGCACTGGAACGTGCCGGGACCGACCCACAGGACGTGGGGCTGATCGAGACGCACGGTACGGGCACGCCGATCGGGGATCCGATCGAGTTCTCGAGCCTGGCACAGGTCTACGGCGTGGGCCCGGACCGGTGCGCGCTCGGATCGGTCAAGACGAACCTGGGACATCTCGAACCCGCCTCCGGAATCAGCGGCCTGATCAAGGCCGTGCTGTGCCTGCAGCGCGGACTCGTCCCGCCCAACCTGCACTTCACCGAGTGGAACCCGGCCATCCGAGCGGAAGGAACCCGCTTCTTCGCGCCCACCCGGCTGACCGAGTGGCCCACCCGCTCGAGCCCCCGGCTCGCGGCGGTCTCGTCCTTCGGATACTCCGGCACCAACGCCCACGTCGTACTCGAGCAGGCACCGGCCGCCGCCTCCGGCCGTCGGCCTGTCCCACGCCGCCCGGAGGGCACGACGCCCGAGGTCTTTCTCGTACCCGCGGGGTCCGCCAGAGTGCTCCCGTTGGCGGCGGAACGGCTCGCCGACTGGCTCGAGGGTGACGGATCGAGCGTGCCGCTGTGCGACGTCGCCCACACACTCGCACTGAGGCGATCGCCGGGCCGCGGCCGCCTCGGCGTGGTGGCCGCCTCCCGCCGTGACCTGGTCGGCGCCCTGAGGTCCTTCGCGGCCGAAGTGGCCCACCCGGGCCTGGTGTCCGGCACGGTGGCCGCCGGAGTCTCGCGGCGCCCGGTGTGGGTGTTCTCGGGGCAGGGCTCGCAATGGCCGGGCATGGGACGCACTCTGCTGGACCACGAACCGGCCTTCGCCGAGGCCATGGCCGAAGCCGATGCGCTGATCAGGGACGAGGCCGGGTTCTCCGTACTCGACATGGTGTACACCCGGGTGCCGGTGACCGAATGCTCGCGGGTGCAGCCCTTGCTGTTCGCACTGCAGATCTCGCTTGCCGCCCTGTGGCGGGCGCACGGGGTCGAACCGGCCGCCGTCGTGGGCCATTCCATGGGTGAGGTCGCGGCCGCTGTCGTGGCCGGAGCGCTGACTCTCGCCGACGGTGTGCGGGTCATCTGCCGCCGGTCCTCGCTGCTGACCCGGATTGCCGGAGCCGGCGCGATGGCCACCGTGAACCTGGATCGGGCCGCGGTGGAAGAGGAACTCAGCACCGCCTGTGCAACCGGAGCGGTCTCGATTGCCGTCCTGGCTGCCCCCGGCTCAACGGTCGTCGCCGGTGAAAGGCAAGAGGTGGAACGGCTGGTTGCCGCCTGGGATGCGCGGGCCATCCCCGCGCACCTGATCGCCGTGGATGTCGCCTCGCACTCTCCGCAGGTGGATCCGTTGCTCGCCGACCTCCGCACGGCTCTGGCGGACGTGACACCCGAGCAGCCCCGAGTCCCCTTCTACTCGACAGTGCTGAGTGACCCACGCCGGACTCCCGACTTCGACGCCGTCTACTGGTGCGCGAACCTGCGCCGTCCCGTCCGGTTCGCCTCCGCGATCGCCGCAGCTGCCGCGGACCGGCACCACCTCTTCGTCGAAGTCTCTCCCCACCCGGTGGTCACCCGCTCCGTCACGGACAGCCTGTCCCGGCTCATCGAGAACCCGGTCGTCCTGCCCACACTGCGCCGCGACGAGGAGGAACTGACCACGTTCCGCACCCAGTTGGCTGCTCTGCACTGCGCGGGCGTCAATGTCGACTGGTCGAAGCTCTACGCGGACGCGGAGCTCGCCGACGTACCCTCCTTCACCTTCGACCGGCAACGTCACTGGGCCGATGTCGCCCCGCTCCCGAGCGCTCCCGCGGGAACGGCCGGCGGCCTGCCCGGCACACACACCGAGGTCCCTGGTGAACAGGTCCGCCACTCCTGGCAGGGAGACGCGGGGACCGCGGCGGTGCCATGGCTGGCCGACCACCGGGTGCACGCCGATCCGGTATTCCCCGGCGCCGGCTACTGCGCCGTCGCCCTGACAGCAGCCTGCGAGGTGTTCGGCGCGCCTCCGCAGGAAATCGAGGTCACCGACGTCCGGTTCCTCGAGTTGCTGCAACTGTCCGCGCATACCGAGGTGATCACAAGCGTCACCGTGACCGCTCCGGACCGTGCCGAGTGCGAGATCTTCGGTCGCGGTGACAACGGAAGCTGGGTACGGCAGGCGACTGCCGAGCTGCACCACACCGGCGTACTGCCGCTGCCGCCGACGGCGAAGCTGACAGCTCTGCCGGCACAACATCCGGTCGCCCTCGACCCGGCCTCCCTCTACGCGAGCATGCGTGCCCGCGGCATCGAACACGGCCCGGCCTTCACCGGCATCACGAACCTGCGGGTCTCACGCGACGGCGAGAGCACGTGGGCCCGCGTCGAGATACCGGCGGAGGCCACATCGACGCCGCACGATCTGCGCATCCACCCGGTCCTTGTCGATTGCTGCGCGCAAACGCTGGTGGCGGGGCTGATCCGGGAGCCCGGCCAGGGCCTGGTCCTTCCGGTCGGGGTCAAGGCGATACGCATCCTCGGCGACCCCACGACAGCCGTGTACTGCCACGCCCGCATCGTGGAGGAGAAGGCCGACGGCGTCACCGGACACGTCCGTCTGCTGGACGAGGCGGGCAAGCCCGTGCTCAGTATCGACAGCCTGCAGCTGGTACGCCATGGCGCGCCCGGTGCAGCCGGTGTCGACGGCTGGTTCCTCGAGACCCGCTGGCAACGAGCCGCGCGCCCGGAGACGAAAGGGACGACACCGCACGGAAGCTGGCTCGTCATCGGTGAGGCGGACGGCTCCGCCCAGGCGCTGGCCGCCGTGCTGCACACGGCGGGGGCAACCACCGACGTGCTCGACACCCCCATCGGCGACCACCCGCTCGGGCTGCTCAAAGACGCACTCCTCGACCGCTGGGCAGACCACCCGGCGCATCCGAACGCGGTGGTGCTGGTCTGCGCGCCACCCGCCGACGGCGGGGACCCGGCAGCGCATGCGCTGCGACGCACCCGACGGCTGCTCGACGTCGCGCAAGCCGCCGTCTCCGGCTGTCTCGAACCTCCTCGCCTGTTCGTGGTCACCCGTGGCGCCCAGAGCGTCGACCCCGGCGACCCGGCCGACCCCGGCCAGAGCGCACTGCGCGGAGTGGTACGCGTCCTCGCCTACGAGCACCCCGAAGTCCGCGCCACCCATCTGGATGCCGACCCGGCCGACGTCGCGCTGCACGACGTGGCGGCCGAACTGCTGAACGCGGGTCCCGAGGACGAGGTCGCCCTGCGCGGCGGCACCCGCCACATCGCCCGGCTGGACTACGCCCCGCTGACGGAGACCGAGCGCGGCACGGCCACCACACGCACCGTGCGCTACGGTACGGACCGCTTCCGGCTCCGGGTCGGCCGCTTCGGCGACCTGGGCTCTCTCGAACTCACCGCCACCGACAGGCCAGCCCCGGGGCCGGGGGAAGTCGAACTCCGCGTCCGTGCCGCAGCGGTGAACTTCCGGGACGTGCTCACAGCCATGGGCCTTCTCTCCGTGGACGAGGAAGCGAGGTACCGCATCGGCTTCGAGTGCGCGGGGACGGTCACCGCGGTGGGGCCGGACGTCACGGCCGTCCGCGTGGGCGACCCGGTGCTGGCCGTCGACCTGCGGGGCGGGGCCTTCGGTTCGTTCGTCACCGTGCCCGTCCAAGCCGTCGCGCCCGTACCGGCCGGAATCGATCTCACCGCAGCGGCAGGACTCCCCGCCGCGTACGTCACCGCGTGGTACGCCTTGCGCCACGTGGCGCGGCTCACCGCCGGTGAACGGATTCTGATCCACTCGGCGACCGGCGGGACCGGTCTTGCCGCCATCGGCGTCGCCCGGATGCTGGGGGCCGAGGTACTGGCCACAGCCGGCAACGCGGAGAAGCGCGGCTATCTGCGCGGTATGGGCATCGAGCACGTCATGGATTCCCGGTCCTTGCACTTCACCGAGCAGACGCGAGCCGCCACCGGGGGCGAGGGCGTCGATGTCGTCCTCAACTCCTTGTCGGGCGCGGCGATCCGCTCCGGGCTCGAAACTCTGCGCCCCTTCGGCCGTTTCGTCGAACTCGGGGTGCGCGACATCCTCTCCGACGCGTCCGTCGGGTTGTCGCCGTTCCGGCACAACATCACCCTCAGCACCGTCGACCTCATTGAGGTCCAGCACGAGCGATCAGAGGTGTTCACCAGCATGCTCCGCGAGGTGCTCGGCGAGGTCGCCTCGGGACGTCTGAAGCCGCTGCCCCACCGAAGCTTCCCCCTGGCCGAGGTCACAGAGGCGTTCCGCTTCATGGCGGGTGCGAGTCACATCGGCAAGCTGATCCTGACCGTCCCCGACCGGGGCGACACGACCGCCGTGATCCCCGAAGGACCCTCCGCCGTGCACCCGGACGGCGCCTACATCGTCACCGGCGGACTGCGGGGTGTCGGCCTCGCGACAGCCTGCTGGCTCGCCGAACAGGGCGCCGGTCATCTCGTCCTCAACGGCCGCTCGCCCGGCTCACCGTCCACCGAACGGACCCTGGAGGAGCTGCGCGCCCGCGGGACCCGGATCACGGTCGTTCTCGGCGACATCGCCGGCCCGGGCACCGCCGAACGCCTCGTGACCGCTGCCACCGCGAACGGCCAGGCCCTGCGCGGCCTCGTACACGCGGCCATGGTCCTCGACGACGCCGCGGTCACCAACATCACCGACGACCAGCTCCTACGGGTGTGGCATCCCAAGGCAACCGGTGCGTGGAGGCTGCACGAAGCCACCGCCACCCACGCCCCCGACTGGTTCGTCGTGTTCTCGTCCATGGCCTCCCTGCTGGGCAATCCCGGCCAGGGCGTCTACGCCGCCGCCAACTCCTGGCTGGATGGATTCGCCACCTGGCGGACGGGCCGCGGCATGCCGACCCTCTCCGTGAACTGGGGCGCATGGGGTGAGACAGGAGCCGCCGTCGACTTCGCCGAACGCGGCTACCAGACCATCCCCACGAAAAAGGGACTCCAGGCGCTGAACGCGCTCCTCGTGCACCGGCGCACACGCACCGCCGTGATCCCCGGGAAACCGGATACCTGGATCCTCCCGGCTGTCAGGCATTCGTCGCTGTTCAGCCTCCTCGCAGACGAACCGTCCGGAATCACCGAGCAGGGCGACAGCATCGACATTCGGGCCGAGCTGAGCTCCATACCGGCAGGTCTTGCCCGACGAACCGCCCTCGAGGCCTACATCGCCGACCACATCCGCGCGGTGCTCCGGCTGGGAAACACCACCCTCGATCCGCAGACTCCGCTGAAGTCACTGGGGTTCGACTCGCTGCTGTCCCTGGAACTGCGAACCCGCCTGGAAACGGGTCTCGGCATCAAGATCGCCGCCAACTTCGTCTATCAGCATCCGACGCTGGCGGCGCTCGCCACAGGTCTCGCCGACCACATGGGCCTCAGGCTCCAGGACCCTGACGGTTCATAAGCCCACACGTCACAAGCCTCAAGCGAGCCGCGCCGACGGCTCGTACGACCGGCTCGCCCTTCAACGCTGCTTCACTCCGTCTCGTCCCAGGCTCTGGAGGCATGAGCCATGCACCCATCGAATCTAGTGCTTCTTCAAGGAGGCCCGGACGACCTTCCTCAAGTCCGGGCCCTGCCACCCGGAGGGTGCGGGGAGCCAGTCAAGATACTGCGCCACAACGCCTATGAGCACTTCGAGTTCACGCACGAGTACCGCACTCTGCACGGTGAAAGAATGCCCGTCTACCGCTGGACCTACCGCACCTACATCGCCGAGTGATGCGGATGCGCGCGGCACGCTCCTGGACAGCGCAGATGTCCAGCACGGCTGCTGCGGCTGCGGCTGCGGCTGCGGCTGCGGGAGGGTTCCGCCGACGGTCAATCCCCGCCCGGTGGAAACATGGCGTGCCCGAAGCGTCATGATCGCCTCCGCGACCAGCGACCAGCTGCTCATCCCACTCGGCCGGCTCCTCGGCGTTCACGCCCGGATCGGCCTGCCGGGCCTCTGCCTGGCGTGGACCGCTTTCGCCGCCTCTGTACGGTGCGCTGCTCGTCCCGCGACACAGACACCGGTTCGCCTTCGACACGCAAGATCAACGCAGCCGACCTCTGCGGATTCCGTTCCACCGGCGGGAGTGCCGGAGCGGTAGCAGCCCGCCACAATCTGGCGGATTATCGCCTTGCGTCAGACTATTCCACCCTCTTCACGAACCGATCTAAGGTTAGGCTAACCTTTGCGTCGTGAACGTTGGTGAAGAGACCTCCGAGGCCATGGGCCCCCGCGGTCATGAACTGTCGGCCACGGGTGTCACCGTGGCGTACGAAGGTGTCGATGTCGTGCACGACGCGTCCTTGACGCTGCGGCCCGGCGAAGTGACCGTCCTGGTGGGACCGAACGGCAGCGGGAAGTCGACGCTGCTGCGCACGCTCGCGCGGCTGCAGCGGGCCAGGACCGCCACCATCGTCATCGACGCCGACACCGACGGCCTTGCTCTGACCTCCCGTGAGTTCTCGCGCCGTGTTGCCCTGCTGACACAGGGACGCCCCACGCCCAGCGGGCTGACCGTACGGGACGTCATCGAGTTCGGCCGCTACCCGTACCGGGGGCGCTGGGGCAAGGCGGACCCGGACGGGCGGGCCGCGGTGGACCGCGCGCTCGCCATGACGGGCGTCGCGGAACTCGCCGAACGGGGAGCCGAGCATCTCTCCGGAGGACAGCTCCAGCGCGTATGGCTCGCTTGCTGCCTCGCCCAGGAGACCGGCGTGCTGCTCCTCGACGAGCCGACGACCTACCTCGACCTGCGCTACCAGATCGAACTCCTCGATCTCGTCCGCGACCTGGCGGACGACCACCAAATCGCCGTTGGTGCCGTCCTGCACGACCTCGACCAGGCCGCGGCCGTGGCCGACCGGATCGTGCTGCTCGAGGCGGGACGGATCATCGCCGACGGCCTCCCCGAGAACGTGCTGACGGCGCAGCAGCTGACCGAGACCTACGGGATCCGCATCGAAGTCGACACCGATCCCCTGACGGGCCGGCTGCGCACCCGCGCGATCGGCCGCCACCACACACGAACCGAAAGGCTCAGCCCCACCTCATGAGACGCCTCCTCCTCACCGCCGCGGTCGCGACCGCGGCGGCCCTCACCCTGACCGCCTGCGGTACCACCGAGCCCGCCGCCGACGACGCCAAGAAGAAGAGCGCCGAGCCCATCACCCTCACCGACGCGACCGGCGCGAAGGTGGAGCTCGACGGGCCGGCCAAGAAGGTCGTCGGCACCGAGTGGAACGTCGTCGAGAGCCTGATCTCGCTGGGCGTCGACCCCGTCGGCGTCGCCGACGTCAAGGGCTACAAGACCTGGGACACCGCAGTCCCGCTGAAGAACGAGCCCAAGGACATCGGCACGCGCGGCGAGCCGAGCATGGAGACCATCGCCTCCCTCAAGCCGGACCTCATCGTCGCCACCAGCGACCTGAAGCCGGCCGCCGTGAAGCAGCTGCGCAAGGTCGCCCCGGTCCTGGAGGTTCGGCCCGCCGACGCCAAGGACCCGATCGGGGAGATGACCAAGAACCTCGACCTCATCGCCCAGGCCACCGGCACCACGGAGCAGGCCGGGAAGCTCAAGAAGGACTTCGAGGCGAAGCTCGCCGAGGGCAAGAAGGCCCTCGCCGACGCCAAGCTCGCCGACGCGAAGTACGCCTTCGCCGACGGCTACGTCGTCTCCAAGCAGGTCTCGATCAGGCCGTACACCAGCGGCTCGCTCATCGGTGCCGTCAACGAGAAGATCGGCCTGAAGAACGCCTGGACCGTCAAGGGCGACCCGGCCTACGGACTCGCCACCACCGACGTCGAGGGCCTCACCAAGCTCGGCGACGTGCAGTTCGCCTACATCGGCAGCGAAGGCGACGAGAACAGCACGCCGTTCAACGGCGTCCTGGCCAAGGACAAGGTGTGGACCTCGCTGCCGTTCGTGAAGAAGGGCAACGTCCACCGGCTGCCCGACGGCATCTGGATGTTCGGCGGCCCCGAATCGATGGGCAAGTACGTCGACTCCGTCGTCCAGGCACTGACGAAGAAGTAACACCCATGGCCGTCACCGCTTCCACTCCCGCCACCCGTCCGTCGACGGCCCCGTCCCGGACGGGCGCGGCCGCGGTGACGGCCGCATTGGTCCTCCTCGTCGCCGCCCTCGCGGTCGTCGACATCACCCAGGGCACGGCCTCCGTCGGCGCCCCCGAGATCTGGAAGGCGCTCACCGGACGCGCCGACCCGGACGACGCGTCCGTCATCATCGCCTCCCGGCTGCCGCGGATGACCGCGGGGCTGCTCGTCGGGGCCGTGCTCGGCATGGCGGGCGCCGCCCTGCAGGCGGTGAGCCGCAACGTGCTCGCCTCACCCGACACCCTTGCGGTGAACGCGGGTTCCTACCTGTCCCTCGGGCTGATAGCGGTCACAGGTGTCTCGCTGCCGCTGTTCGCCGCCTCCGGCGTCGCGTTCGTCGGCGGCCTCGCCGCTGCGGCGGCCGTGCTCGGTGTGTCGGGCCTGGGCGCCGGCACCGTACGGCTCGTTCTCGCCGGCAGTTCCCTCACCCTCGGCCTGACCGCCGTCACCGAGGGGATGCTCCTGCTGTTCCCCCAGCAGACGGAGGGCATCTTCCGGTGGAACCAGGGCAGCATCTCGCAGAACGGGTTCGACGGCGTGCTCCAGATGGCGCCGATCGGCCTCGCCGGACTCGTCGGGCTGCTGCTCGTCGCCCGCCGGGTGGACACCCTGGCCCTCGGCGACGACGCGGCACGCGGCCTCGGCGTCCCCGTGCGTTCCACGCGTGTCACGACAGTCGTGCTCTCGGCGCTGCTCTCCGCGGCTGCCGTCACGCTCGCCGGACCGATCGGCTTCGTCGGCCTGTGCGCCCCCGCCCTGGTCCGCCCGCTCGCCCGCAGGTTCCGCGCGTTCTCCCGGGCGCGTACGGGCGTTCCGATCGCGGGCCTGGCCGGTGCGGTGCTGGTGCTCGGCTCGGACGTGCTCCTGCGCACCTTCGTAGCGGCGGACGTGGCGGTCGCCGTGCCCACGGGCGTTGCCACCAGCCTCGTCGGCGCCGTGTTCCTGATCGTGATGGCAACCCGCGTCCGGGACACCGCCGGAGCCGCCGCGCCCGACCGGCTGCGCATCAGGAGCCGGGCCGTCTTCCTGACCACCACGGCCGTCCTGGTGGCGGTGCTCGTCGGCGTCGCCATCGCCGCCGTGCTGCTGGGCGACAGCAAGCTGCTGCTGGGAGACGTGGTGAACTGGGCGCAGGGCAGAGCGGGCCAGACCGTCGGGTTCGTCCTCGACACCCGGGTGCCCCGCGTCCTCGCGGCGCTCCTCGCCGGCGCGGCACTCGCCCTGGCAGGGACACTCGTCCAGGCCGTGACCCGCAATCCGCTCGCGGAGCCCGCCACCCTGGGCGTCTCCGGCGGGGCCGCGCTCGGCGCAGTGCTCCTCGTGACGACGGTGCCCGCGGCCGGCTCGTGGAGCGTGGCCGGCGCGGCGTTCGCGGGCGCCGCGGCCAGCTCCGCCCTCGTCTTCGGGCTCGCCGCGCGGGGCGGGTTCCAGCAGAACCGGCTCGTCCTCGTCGGGTTCGGCGTCGCCACCGGAACCGCCGCGTTCATCAGCCTGCTCATCGTCCTCACCGACCCGTTCAACGCCACGAAGGCGCTCACCTGGCTGTCGGGCTCCACCTACGGGCGGACCCTGCCCGACGTGGCTCCTCTCGCGGGCGTGCTCTGCGTGGGCCTGCTCGTCGCGGTCCTGCGGCGCACCGAGCTCGATCTCGTGTCGCTGGACGAGGACACCCCGAAGCTTCTGGGGCTCAACCTGTCGCGGGGACGCCTGGGCTTCCTCGTGTTGTGCGTCCTGCTCAGCGCCACCGCCGTGGCCGCCGCGGGCACGATCGCCTTCGTGGGACTCGTGGCGCCGCACGCGGCCAGGGCCTTGGTGGGCCGGCAGCACGCCCGGGTGGTTCCGGTCTCGGTGCTCCTCGGTGCCCTGCTCGTCTGCGTCGCGGACCTGATCGGCCGGACGGTGATCGCGCCTGCCCAGCTCGGCGCCGGCCTGATGACCGCGGTGATCGGCACGCCGTACTTCCTCTATCTGCTCGTACGCACCCGCCGGTAGACGACGGGGCGATCACATCTGGCGGCAGAAGGGCCGCTGCGGTGCCGGTGGCGGAACGTCGAGCGGCGGGTCGACGCGGCCGGGGCGCGGTTGCTGCCGTCTGCGGGGGCTGGGGCCGTGCTCACCCGTATGACCGGTCGGCTCACGCCACCTCTCCGCCCCCGCTCGGCCGCGCTCGGATTGCGGACCCCGGCGGAATCGCGCAGCGTGGCTGCCAGGGGCATGCAGAGAGGTGGAGCGGTATGGACAGGCAGGATTCGTCTCCGCGCGTCGTGGTCGGTGTCGACGGTTCGCCCTCCTCGCATGCTGCGTTGCGATGGGCGGTCCGGTATGCCGGTCTGGTCGGAGGAGCCGTCGAAGCGGTGGCGGCGTACGAGCTGCCCGGTGCGCGTGGATGGTCGGCGCCGGCGGTGGACGTCGAGTTCGACAAGGAGGCAGCCGAACAGGGGCTGGTCAACGAGGTTCGTGAGGTGCTCGGTGAGTCGGGAACCTCGCAAGTGCGGGAGCTCCTGGTCCGCGGAAACCCGACTGAGGTGCTGCTGAACGCGGCCGACGGCGCCGAGGTGCTGGTCGTGGGCAGCCGTGGCCTGGGAGGGTTCGCGCGTGCGCTGCTCGGCTCGGTGAGCCAGCAGTGCGCGCAGCACGCGAAGTGTCCGGTGGTGATCGTCCGCCCGGACGCCAGCGGTGGGGGCGTCACGTCCAAGCCCTCGTGAAGCACGCCGCGGCGGCCCAGCGGCCATACGCCGGGCGCCCAGCACCAGGGCAAGCGTGACGACGGCCGGCAAGGACTCCGGTACCGCGGCCACCGCAAGGCTGATCGCCGTCACGGTCATCGTTGCCGGGCCGGCCCGGGTTCTCGCCCAGCGCCACCCATGGCAGGTCCTTCACGCCGCCGTTGCCGACGACTGAGCGGGCAAGGGGGCGCGATGGGGACCATTCGGCCCTGTTGCGGCAGCCCGGCGATGGACATGATCGAGTGGGACAGAGCTTCAGGGGGCTGACATGTCCGAGGTACCGGCGTTCTCGGCAAAGACCCCGATCCGGGTTTTCCTCCTCGACGATCACGAGGTCGTCCGTCGCGGACTGCACGACCTGCTCGGCGGCGAGCCCGACATCGAAGTGGTCGGTGACGCGGCGAACGCCGAACAGGCCCTGACGCGCGGGCCCGCGCTCCGTCCCCATGTCGCGGTTCTCGACATCCGTCTCCCGGACAGCGACGGCATCACCGTCTGCCGCGAGCTGCGCTCACGCATGCCGCAGCTCGCCTGCCTGATGCTCACTTCCTTCGATGACGAGGACGCGCTGCTGGACGCGATCATGGCCGGAGCCGCCGGATACGTACTCAAGCAGATCAAAGGGTCCGACCTCGTCTCCGCCGTACGCACAGTGGCGACCGGCCAGTCGATGCTGGACCCGGCGACGACGGCACGGCTGATGCATTCGCTGCGCGATCCCGAGGCCACGCAGCCCGCCGGGGACGAACGGCTGGCGGTGCTCTCGGAGCGCGAGCGAGCCGTTCTCGAGCTGATCGGAGCAGGGCTCACCAACCGGGAGATCGGCAAGAAGCTCTATCTGTCGGAGAAGACGGTCAAGAACCACATCTCCAGGCTGCTGTCGAAGCTCGGTGTGGAACGCCGCGTCCAGGCCGCGGTCATCGCGGCACAGGTCCATGGACACGAGGATCCACCTCACTGACCCCGGCGCCGCCCCTGACACCCGGCCGCCGTCAAGGCCGTCGGCCCAGCGGCACACGCCACTCCAGTCGCGTACCGCCGTCGGCTGCGCCTGCCACCCTCAGCTCGCCGCCGAGATTCGCAGCGCGTTCGGCCAGGTTGCGCAGGCCGCTGCGTCGGCCGTCCTCCGCGATGCCGACACCGTCGTCGACGACCGTCACAGCCAATGTCCCGGCCTGCGCCACCAGCGAGACCTCTGCCTTCGATGCCTGCGCGTGACGGGCCACGTTGGTGAGCGCTTCGCCGAGCACCGCGACGACATCGTCGGCGACCGGGCGCGGCACGTCGGTATCGATCAAGCCTTCCCACCGCAGGGCGGGCGCGAAGCCGAGCACCTCGGCCGACTTTTCGAGGGTCCGCACGGCGCGAATCCTGAGCCCCGGCAGCGCGTTCGGCGTCTCGTGCTCACGGAGCCCGAAGATGGTCGACCGGATGATTTTGATGGTGGAGTCGAGGTCGTCGATCGCGCGCACCAGTCGCTCGGAGGCTTCCGGGTGCTCGACGAGTCGCTGCACGCTCTGCAATGTCATGCCGGTCGCGAACAGCCGTTGAATCGCGAGATCGTGCAGATCGCGGGCGATCCGGTCACGGTCCGCCAGCAGGCTCATCTGTTCGGCGTCCCGCCGCCGGTCGGCCAGCTCGAGTGCGAGCGCCGTCTGGCCCGCGAAACCGGACAAGGGGGCGGTCTCCGCCTCGGTGAACGCGGGACGTCCCGCGCGGCGCCCCAGCATGAGCACACCCCGGACCTTGTCCTTCGTGCCGACCGGGACAGCCACGACGGGACCGAAACCGTCCCAGCAGCCCCGCTCGACAGTCACGCGCTCGTCGGCGGCCACATCCACCGCGGTGATCAGGCCCCCTTCGACGAGCGCGGCGGCGGCCAGCGTTCCTTCGCCGGGCAGGACCACCCCCCGGTGCGCATCGGCACCTTCGCCGAGCGCGAGCGCCCCGCGCAGCTCGCCGCCCCGGCCCAGCAGATACACCGCCCCGAGCTCGGCCGAGGTGATCTGACGGGCCCGCTCGGTCATCACCTCGAGCACCTGGATCTCGGACGATCCGGACAGCAACGCACTGGTGAACTCCGCGCTCGCCGCCAGCCAGCGCTCTCTGAGCCGGACCTCCTCGAAGAGCCGGGCGTTCTCGATGGCAATTCCGGCGGCGACGGCCAGCGTCGAGAGCACCGCTTCGTCCTCGGCGTCGAACTCGGCCCCGCCGCGCTTCTCCGTCAGATAGAGATTGCCGAACACCTCGTCGCGGACGCGGATGGGTACTCCGAGGAAGGAGTGCATCGGCGGATGGTGCGCCGGAAAGCCGGACGAGGCCGGATGCTCGGACAGCTCGCCAAGACGCAGCGGTTCGGGATGCCGGATCAGCTCGCCGAGCAGGCCGTGCCCGGACGGCAGGTCGCCGATCTGTGCGCGCAGCTCGTCGCTGATGCCCACCGGCAGGAACTGGGAAAGCTTCTTGCCGCCCTCGATGACGCCGAGAGCACCGTAGCCGGCGTCCACCAGGACGACGGCGGCCTCCACGATCTCGCGCAACACCTGCGGCAGATCGAGCCCCTGGCCCACGGAGAGCACTGCCTCCAGCAGACCGTTCAGCCGGTCCCTGGCCCCCCGCACCTCGTCGATACGAGCGTGGAGCTCCTCCAGCAGCTCGTCGAACCGCAGCCGCGGGACTCGGCCCCCGTCGCCCCGGTCTTCCCCGCCCATGAGCCCTCCGCCAAGGTCGAGCGAACACGGCACGCCACCTGCACCTTCACGGTATCGCCCGGGGAGCCCCCCGGCCCGCCGTCCTGACCAGAAGTCATTACGGCTTGTGACCGGAAACAACCTTTCGGATACGGCCGAAACAGGGAGCCAGTGCCGTTCGGTCCCACGCAGGGCCCCTTGGCCCCTCCTGCCGCGGACTGCCGCGCGGCGACCCTGGAAGGGCGCTGCCGTCGCGCGCGACCGCTCACCGCCAGGAGGCTCCAGTGTCCGCACCCTCACTCGACGCGACCTCCGTGGCAGCCCTCGTCGAGGACGCCGCGTCGGCCCCGTCCATGCACAACGCCCAGCCATGGAGGTTCCGCTTCCTGCGCGAGAACGGTTCGCTCCAGGTCCGTGCCGACCCGGAGCGCACCATGCCGAAGGCCGACCCGGACAACCGCGCCCTGCACCTGGGCTGCGGCGCCGCGCTGTTCAACCTCCGCGTGGCCGCCCGACACGCGGGCTGGGAGCCGCTCACCACGCTGCTGCCCGACCCGGCCGACCCGTGGCTGCTCGCCGAGGTCGCCCTCGGCCGCCCCGCGAGCCCGGACGACGAACTCGCCGTCCTCCACCCCGCGATCCGCCGTCGGCACACCAGCCGCTTCCCCTTCACCGACGAGGAGATCCCGACGGAGATTCTCGACGAGCTGCGCGGTGCCGCGACACTCGAAGGAGTTCGGCTGTATGTGCCCGACGAGTGGCATGTCCAGGCAGTGCTGGACCTGATCCACGACGCCGAGGGCCGCGAGGTGCTGGATCCGGGCCGGGGAGAGGAGACGGCCCGTTGGACGGGCACGGGCGCGGAGGACGACGCCACGCGTGTGGAGGGGATTCCCGCGTACGCCTTCGGTCCTCGTCAGCGCGATGTCACCGCTCCGGTACGGGACTTCGCCGGGCGACGTCCCATACCCGGCCGTGACTCGGCGACGTTCGAGAAGCGGCCACGGATCGCGCTGCTGGGCACGGCCTCCGACCGTCCGGCGGACTGGCTGCTGGCCGGGCAGGCGATGGAACGAGTGCTGTTGCAGGCGACATTGGACGGACTGGTCACGTCGATGACCTCGCATGCTCTGGAATGGCCCGAGCTTCGGTGGGCGGTACGGGATCCGGAATCGGCCATGTCACACGTACAGATGGTGATCCGTCTCGGGTACGGTCCGACCGGCCCGGCGACCCCGCGGCGACCCCGCGGCGACCCCGCGGCGACCGGTGAACGACATACTCGACATCGTGTGACGGGCCTGCACAGATCTGTGCCTCCTCCTCAGGACGGCTCCTGCCTGACTGAGGTGCTCGTGCCTAATCGAGTGCTCGTGTCGCGAAACTGAGGTGCTCGTGTCGCGAACCGTCACTGCGGCGCTTGCCCGGCGGCCGCTGACCCGGGTGGCGCTACGCGCGCACCACAGTGGTGTGCTGGGCCTCTCCGAGCACCACCTTGAGCGCGCCGGTGTCGGCGGCACGGGAGAAGACGTCGTACGCCTCCTCCATCTGCTCCAGCTCGAAGCGGTGCGTCACGAGCGCGATGGCGGGCAGCCTGTCGGCCGCCATCATGCGCAGCAACAGCGGGGTGGAGTACGTGTCGACCAGGCCCGTCGTGATGGTCACATCCTTGATCCACAGGTCTTCGAGGTGGAGGGCCGCGGGTTTGCCGTGAACGCCGACATTGGCGACGTGTCCTCCCGGGCGCACCATGCGGGTGCACATCTCGAACGCCTCCGGCACGCCGACGGCTTCGACCACCACGTCGGCACCGAGGCCCTCGGTGAGGTCTTCGACCAGCTTCTCGGGGCCTTCGGCCGCGTTGACCGTCGCGTCGGCACCCATGGCGCGGGCGGCGGCCAGCCGCGAGTCGGCCAGGTCGACCGCGATGACCCGCCCGGGCGTGTACAGCTCGGCGGTCGCGATCGTGGCGAGCCCGATCGGACCTACGCCCACCACCACGACAGTGTCGCCGGGACACACGTGGCCGTTGAGTACGCCCACTTCGTAGGCGGTGGGGAAGATATCGGCAAGCAGCACCGCGTCGTAGCTGTCCACGGCGCTGGGCAGCAGATGTACGGACAGGTCGGCGAACGGCACACGGACGTACTCGGCCTGGGTGCCGTCGATCAGATGGCCCAGCACCCAGCCACCGCCGCCCCGGCACTGCCCGTACCGGTTCTCCCGGCAGAAGCGGCAGCGTCCGCAGGACGCTATGCAGGACACCAGGACTCGGTCGCCGGGGCGTACGGAGCGGACGTCGCTCCCGACTTCCATGACCTCGCCGACTGCCTCGTGCCCCAAAATCCTTCCCGAGGTCACCTCGGGCACGTCTCCCTTGATGATGTGCAGATCGGTGCCGCAGATGGTGACCGCATCGACGCGGATGACCGCGTCCGCGGCGTCCTTGATACCTGGATCCGGTACG
Organism: Streptomyces sp. NBC_01142; assembly: GCF_026341125.1. Taxonomy (NCBI): domain Bacteria; kingdom Bacillati; phylum Actinomycetota; class Actinomycetes; order Kitasatosporales; family Streptomycetaceae; genus Streptomyces; species Streptomyces sp. NBC_01142. The sequence continues at coordinate 2,962,166 of NZ_JAPEOR010000001.1, read as the reverse complement.
TCCCGCCAGGATGTCTGTCCCGGACCCTCGAAGACGAATGCCTTCATGACGTCGTCCTTCCTCCTGGGGCTTCCTGGGTTGCCGGTGGTCACCTCCAGCGTGTCCCGGGGCAGGGCGGCGGCGCTTGGGCCGGGCGGTCCCACGGCGGGACTTGTCGGCCCGTGCGCGACGGGAGCCGGTGCGGCCGCCGCGGCACCCGGTCGGCACTGTCCGGCAGCGCGACGGCCGTCCCACGCTGAGGCTGAGATACCGCTCCGGCCCACGTCGGATGAGGATCCCGTCATGGCCGGCAGCCCGTACACCGTGCACGGCGTCGTGACCACGACCCTCGTGGCTGTCGCGCCCGACGCTCAGTTCAAGGAGATCGTCGCCGTCATGAGGCAGTGGAAAGTCACGGCCGTTCCGGTCCCGGAAGGCGAGTGCCATGTGGTCGGGGTGGTCTCCGAGGCGTGGTCGGGGTGGTCTCCGAGGCGGATCTGCTGCACAAGGAGGAGTTCCACGAAGACGGTCCGGGGACGACCGAGCAGATGCAGCGGCTCCGCGACACGGCGAAGGCCGGTTCGGTGAGTGCCAAGGATTTCAGGGAGTGGTCGCGCTCGGCGGCGGCCGTCCGGGACAGCGCACTCATTCCGGTGGCGGCCCGCCTCGCGCATGCGGTCGAGGGCGTGGTCGGCGTGACATGCGACGTGACCGACCGGTCCACCGGCGAGCACCGCAGCGTCGGCGTCCTCAGAGGCTGTGCATCCTGAGACCGGTCCCGGCGCTTCCTGAGGCCGGTCCCGGCGGCACACGGCCGGGGTTGGCGACTGCGTCCATCAGGCATGCGGTACCACCGCCAACGGACACAGCACATGGTGGACCACCGAGTGCGTGGTGACCCCCAGATGCCCGCCCGGTGTGGTGCGGCGGCCGATGACCATCAGGCTCGCCTTGGTGGAGGCCATCAGCAGATGGTGACCTGCCCGGCCGTGGAACAGCTGCTCCCGCACCGGGATTTCGGGGTACTTGTGGCGCCACGGGGCCAGCGTCGCGGACAGAGCGCGGGCCTTCTCCTCCGCGGGGTCGTCGGCTGATGCCGACGGCATCAGCGGCACCATCCAGGTGTGCACGACGTGGAGAGGCGCATGGCGGACGGCCGCGGCGTCGAAGGCGTACTCCAGTACCTCGTCGCACGCATGCTCCAGGTCGAGGCCGAGGACGACCGGGAGGTAAGGACTGGACGTCGAGTCCTCGTGTTCGTCCGCGGGCCGCTCCCCCGCGCGTACGAGCACGACCGGTCGTGAAGCACCGGCCGTGACCGCCAAGGCGACGGAGCCGACCATGAAGGCGGCGAAGCCGGTGTAGCCGCGCGAGCCGAGTACCAGGGTCTCGGCGGACTCCGCGGCGGCCAGCAGCGCTGGGACCGGCGGGCCCGGGACGCGGCTGGAACGGATCCTCAGCGTCGGGTGGCCGTAGGACAGCCGCAGCGCGGCGCGGTCCAGGGCCGTGCGCTCGCGCTCGGCGGGGGTGTCGAGTTCCGGGAGGCGGGTTCGCGACGCGGGTTCGTCGACGGCGTGGGCCAGGTGGAGCGGAAGGCCGCGGCTGAGGGCTTCCCGGGCCGCCCAGTCGGCGGCGTCGAGGCTCTCGCTCGATCCGTCGATGCCTGCGGTGATGTGGCGTTCCATGGTGAGTCTCCCTGTGCGGCGGAGTAACGGCGTGAGCCGGGCCGCGGCTGCGGTCAGTCGTGCGGAACGACGGCCACCGGGCAGGCCGCGTGGTGCAGCGCGGCGTGGTGGACCGGGCCGCATTGCGGGCTCGGCTCCGAGCCGTCTGCTCCTACGCACAACGGCCTGTCCACGGGGTCACCGCCTTCCGGACACCCCCCGCTCTGGAGCGTCGCTTCGGACGCTTCCACGGCAGCGGGCGGCCGGGGAGGGGCGAACCGGCCCCGGCCGGGGACATTCGGCCCATGCCGAGCCGGTCCGGATTCCGTCCGCCGCGCAGCCGCACGACGTGCTCACCGAGGCCTTCGCCATCAGGGCCGGTCGGCCCCGTCCTTGCCCTGGCGGCCCCTGGGGCGCGGGCTCGGCCCGGCGGATGCTGACAGCGTCAATGGGGGGACGAGGGAGCCGAGATGACCGCCGACGAGCCCGCCACCCGGCCGGTGCACGCACGTCGTTCGGCAACCCGCGCGCGTTCTCGCGTACGGCCCGGCGGGTGAGCCGCCGGATGCCGGTGCGCACCGTCGACGCCGGCCGCACTGAGGCAGGCGGCGTGGGACCCTCACCTCCCCAGAACTGGACCGACACGCATAACGGACCGACAAACACCAGGTCAGCGCACTCGTCCGCGCGGTTTCAACGCCACTGGCGGAAGCTCGGGGGCCGACAGCGGGCCACCGTCGTAGCCCTTCACCTCCCCGAAGCGTGAGCCGGACATCCAGTCCGTCCTCGCTGCCTCGATCTCCTCGTGGGAACGTCCGATGAAGTTCCACCACATGACGATCTCTTCCTCGAACGGCTCGCCGCCCAGGAGCATCAGACCGGCGTCGGATTCGGCGCGCAGCGGGAGTTCGGTGCGGCCGCAGCCGAGGTAGAGCATCGAGCCGGGCAGTACGGGCACGCCGTCGACATGGGCCTCGCCGGACATGGAGAGCACGGCGTACTCGAAGTCGGGGTCGACCGGCAGGCTCGTCGTGGTGCCCCCGGCGAGTGCCAGGTCGGCGCCGACGAGCGGGGAGTACGTCGTGCCGGGCGAGGCCGCGCCGTCGAGTGCGCCGAGGATGACGGTCGCCGTCAGGCCCGGCGCGGTGACGGTCGGCAGGCCGGTGTGGTGCTGGAAGTGCGGCTCGACGTTCCGCTCGGTGTTCGGGAGCGCGATCCAGAGCTGGGCCCCGTGCAGAAACCGCGCGTGCGACGTGGGGCTCTCCTCGGAGTGGCTGATCGCCCGGCCGGAGGTCATCAGACCGAGTTCGCGCGGGCGGACGGTGGCCAGGCTGCCGGTGCTGTCGCGGTGCAGTACCTCGCCCTCGTGGAGCCAGCTGACGGTCTGGAGACCCATGTGCGGGTGGGGCGGGACCTGCATGCCGGGCTCGTCGGCGATGTCGTCGGGACCGTAGTGATCGACGAAGGCCCAGGCTCCCACCATCCGGCGGCCGAGGTTGGGCAGCAGTCGGCGGACTTCGGTGGACTCGCCGAGCTGGACCCTGCGGGGGCTGAGGAGTTCGCGGACGGGCTCGGCGACAACGAAGCCACGACCGCCGCAGACGGAGAGGGCGGCCTGACGATCCAGATTGCTCATGCCGCTCAACCTATTCCTGTACGGGCATGAGCCGTCAGCCCCCACGCCGAGACATTAGTTGAATGGGCAACCATAGGTCCTGACCGGCAGGCGGCCCGACCGGCCAGGTGAACCCGGCGCCGAGAGCCTCCACGAGGGGGCTGCGCAGGGGCAGTTGCGGCAGTTGCTGAGTCCGGCCCACCTCTCACGCCTGCTCCGCAGCAGTCCGAACGCCGGGCGCAAGGGGCATGCGGCCGCGGACACGCCCACGCCCGGCGGCCGGTCCCGGCGGCCGGTCCCTGTCACCGGGAGAAGCGCGCGGGTGTCATGTGCGATGGGTGACGACGTTGACCACCCGGCCGTTGGGGTCGCGTACGAAGAACCGGCGTACGCCCCACTCCTCGTCCCGCAGCGCGTGCACGATCTCCGCGCCCCGCTCGAGCATGGCCGCGTACACCCCGTCGACGTCGTCCACCTCGATGCTCATGTCGGGCTCCACCGACGCGGTCGCGTCATGGGTGTTGAGGGTGACCTGCGCGGTGGGGTTGGACCGGGAGGCGAGCGTCATGACCCAGCCGTGGTTCATGACCTCCTCCAGCCCGATGAGTCCGTAGAAGTCCCGGCTCTCCTCCATGGCCTCGGACCGGATGTCGGGCACGACGCGACGCACGGACATCGGCAACTAGTACCACATCGCTAGATCTGTAGTACTTAGGCAGGCCCAGGCGGCTCGTCCGACACCCGGGCGAGCCGGTAGCGGACCTTCTCGTGCGACAGACCCGCCTGAGCACCGATCTGCCGCAGCCCCCAGCCCTCCGCCTTCGCCGCGGCCATCCCGCCGTCCAGCGCCGCGTCCGTCACCTCTCCCAACGCCTGCCGCAACTGGACGACCAGCCGCAACCGGATCGCGGGAGCCACCTCATCCAGACCGGCGCAGAACCGCGCCACATCCGCCTTCAGGAAACCGATCGTCGGGTCATCGCTCACCCGCACACCCTGACGGCCCGAATCACGGCCTGTCAAAACTTCTGACAGCAACACCGGTTTCCTGGTCCGTTCCTACTCGGCCCCCGTACGCCTGGACCCTCACGGCCGCCCGTCCGTCACGCGGCCAAGAGCGGGTTCCCGTGGGCCTCGACGAACACGCGGGCGGCCAGGCAGAAGGCGCGGGTCCGGCTGGTCTCGGCGGCGGCCCGCCAGATCAGGCGCCATGCGTAGGGGAGGCCGTCGCTGAGGGGGACGTAGACCACGTCGGGCCGCGCGTCGTAGCGGGCCGCGTGGGTGGGGACGGGGAAGATGCCGCGGCCCGCGCCCACCAGGGCGAACATCTCCTGGACGGTCGCGAAGTCCGTACCGCGCTCGATGGGCCGGCCGGCGGGGGTGTGGCTGGGCACGGAGAGGGCGTCGATCTCGGCGGGGATGCCGCGCGGGCGCAGCACCTTGTCGCGGGCGAGGTCCTCCAGGCAGACGGAGGCGCGGCGGGCGAAGGGGTGGCGGGCGGAGACCGCGAGGACCGGGGGCTCGCGGAAGAGCACGGGGCTCTCGACGAGGTCGGGATCGAAGCCCGGTGCGGCGATCAGCAGGACGTCGACCGTGTCGCCGTGCAGGAGTGCGGTGCCGTCGGCGTAACGGCTCTCGATGAGCTCGACCCGGCAGGCCGGGTGGGTGGCCTGGAACGCCTCGGCGACCTGCAGGACGAACTGGGCGACCGCGGTGCCGAGGAAACCGACGCGCAGCTCGCCGTCGAGTCCCGAGCCCGCGGCGACCGCCCGCGCGAAGCCTTCGAGGATCTGCTGGTGGGCGGGGCGTATGTCGTCGTCGAGGCGCTGTCCGATGGGCGTCAGGGTCACCCGGCGGCTGGTGCGGTCGAACAGCGGGGCCCCGACGGCGCGCTCCAGCTTCTTGACCGCCTTGCTGACCATGGCGACGGAGACGTGCAGCCGCTCGGCGCTGCGGCCGAAGTGCAGTTCCTCGGCGAGGGTCAGGAAGATCTCGATGTCACGCCGTTCCATGACCACCTCGTCCGTCGGGCCGGTGTCCGCGGTTCGCTGTCCGCCGGGCCCGTGTCCACCCGTCCGGCCGCCGGCTCTGTTCGTGAACCTGTAGGTCAACGATCCTTGCACGCTTGCTCGTTGTTGCCGATCCCCCGCCACCCGACGATAGGGATGTGGCCGGACGACACGGCCGCCACCACCGAGAACGCGGAGGACAACCACCATGACCCGTGATGACCTGACCCTCGTCCTGGGCGGCACCGGCAAGACCGGCAGCCGCGTCGCACGGCTGCTGACCGGACGCGATCTGCCGGTACGGATCGGCTCCCGGTCGGGCGGCGTGCCGTTCGACTGGACGGACCGGGCGACCTGGGCGCCCGCGCTGGCGGGGGTGAGCGCGGTGTACATCTCGTACTACCCGGATCTGGCCGCTCCCGGAGCGCCGGAGGAGATCGGCGCCTTCGCCGAGACGGCCGTGGCGTCGGGCGCGCGGCGCCTGGTGCTGCTCTCCGGCCGCGGCGAGCCGGAGGCGGAGGACTGCGAGAAGGCCGTGGCCGCCTCGGGGGCGGACTGGACGGTGCTGCGGGCCAGTTGGTTCGCCCAGAACTTCAGCGAGGACTACCTGCTGGAGCCCGTGCGGGCCGGTGAGGTGGCGCTGCCCGCCTTCGAGGTGGGCGAGCCCTTCGTGGACGCAGGCGACATCGCCGAGGTCGCCGCGGCCGTCCTCACCGGGCAGGGGCACACCGGCCGGACGTACGACGTCACCGGACCGCGCCTGCTCACCTTCGCCGACGCCGTCTCCGCCATCGCCGACGCGACCGGCCGGACCATCCCCTTCGTCTCCGTGCCGGCCGACGCCTACGCCGCCGCGCTGGCCGCCGAGGGTGTCCCGGACGAGGTCACCGGCCTGATCACCTACCTCTTCACCACGGTCCTCGACGGCCGGAACGCCTACCTGGGCGACGGCGTCCAGCAGGTCCTCGGCCGCCCGGCCCGGGACTTCACCGCCTACGCCCACGAGACGGCCGCCACCGGCGTCTGGACGGCCGCCGCCACCGCCCCCGGGAGCGCGGAATGAGACACCTGCAGACCGCCACGCTGCTCGCCGCCACCCTCTCCACCGGGTTGATGGCCGGCCTGTTCGCGGCCTTCGCCTACGCGGTCATGCCCGGCCTCGCCCGCTCCTCCGACCACACGCTCGTCGACGCCATGCAGGGCATCAACAAGGCCATCCTCAACCCGGTGTTCATGCTCCCCTTCATGGGCGCGATCCCGCTCGTCGGCCTCGCCGTGGTCCTGGCCTGGCGGGGCCACAGCCGCCCCGCACTGCCGTGGCTGATCGCCGCGCTGGTCCTGTACGTGGTGGCCCTCGCGGTCACCAGCGGCGTCAACGTCCCACTCAACGACCAGCTCGCCCAGGCCGGCGACCCCGACCGGATCAATGAACTAGGCGTGGTCCGGGCCCAGTTCGAGGCCAAGTGGGTCACCTGGAACGTCGTCCGCGCTCTCCTCCACACCGCGGCGTTCGCCTGCCTGACCTGGGCACTGATCGTCCACGGCACACACCAGCCGCAGGATCGCCCGGGCGGCGACGCAGTCCGCCAAGCCCCCGCGGGGACGGCATACCAGGCCGGCAGCTCACTCACCGCCCCTCCCCCGCGGGAAGCCCAGCGCCACTAGAAGACCGATGAAGATCTTGCTCTGACCGCCCGACTCACCCCGGATTGCCGGTAAATGTCAATCGCCATGAATGTGGGCAAGCCAGGCGCGACTTCAAGATCTTCAGGACACTTCTAGTCCTCGTTCGACGGCTGCTGATCACCATTGAACGGCCCGGCCGGCAGGGAGGAGTCGAGAAAGTGGAAGCCCGGCCGGGGGTGCATCAGGAAGTCGTGGTGAGAGATGTTCCACGCGTACGCCCCGGCCAGCGCGAACACCACACGGTCTCCCGCCCTCAGCCCCGCCGCCGGGACCCGGCGGGCGAGGACGTCCTTCGGTGTGCACAGCTGGCCGGTCAGGGTGACCAGGTCCTGCCTGGCCATGGACCGCGGCCAGGGGTGGGGCCAGGTGTCCACGGGGAGCAGCGCGCAGGGCTGGTCGTGGCCCTTCGTCGCGGGGGTGCGCAGGTGGTGGGTGCCACCGCGGACGACCGCGAACTCCTCGCCGTGGCTGTGCTTCACATCGAGCACCTCGGTGGCGTACCAGCCGCAGTACGCGGTCAGGGCGCGGCCCGGTTCGATACGGAGGAGCAGGTCCGGGTGGGCGGCGGTGAGGCGGGCGAGGCCCGCGCCGTAGGCCGGCCAGTCGAACCGGGCTTCCGGGTCCGTGTAGTCGACCGTCATGCCGCCGCCGACATTCACCTCGGGGAGGGAGATGCCGTGGCGGGCGGCCAGGCTCGCGGCCCAGGCCACCACGGACTCGGCGACCGCGAGCTGTTCGGGGGCCTGAAGGCCGCTGGCCAGGTGGGCGTGGATGCCGCGCAGCTCCAGTTGCGGGTGGGTGCCGTCGGTGAGGATGCGGACCGCGGTGTCCGCCTGGGACGGGTCCAGTCCGAACGGGGTCGGGCGGCCGCCCATGGACAGGGCGCTGGCCTCCAACGAACCGTCCGCCAAGGGAAGGTTGAAGCGGAGCAGGACCGCGATGTGTGCGTCGGGTGCCAGGCGGGCGGCGAGGTTCGCCAGCATATGGAGTTCGGAGACGCTCTCGACATGGAAGCGTTCCACACCCAGTTCCAGGGCCGCTGCTGTCTCGGCCGGGGTTTTGCCGGGGCCGCCGAAGGCCAGTGGACGGCCCGGCACGGCCTTGGCGACATGGGCGAGTTCGCCGCCGGACGAGACCTCGTAGCCGTCCACGTACGGGGCGAGCGTGGCGAGAATCTCCGGTTCCGGGTTGGCCTTGGCGGCGTAGTAGAGCTCGACGCGCTCGGGAAGCGCCGATCGTACGGACGCGGCGTGCGCGCGCAGTGCGCCGAGGTCGTACAGGTACGCGGGCAGATTCTCGGCGGTGAGCGACAGGGCGTGCTCGCGCACCGGCGCGGTGGGGACAGCAAGGGGGGCCGGGACGACAGGGGTGGTGGGGGCAACAGGGGTGGTGGGGGCAACAGGGTTCGTGGAGACCGTCATCGGGCGTTCCAGACGTCATCGGTGCGGATCGCTCCGGACAGCACGTCCTCGGCGAGCGGAGAGGGCACGCGGACATAGCCCGCCTCGCGGTCGGCAGTGCGCTCCCAGCGGGTCAGCAGATTGGCCTTGGCGGGCAGTGGCGCGCCTGCCAGCAGGGCGTTCAGGCGGGGCGGGCAGCCGTGCTCGTCGGCATAGTCCTGGAGTGTGCGGCGGACCTGCGACCACAGGGCGGGCTCGGTCTGCGGGTGCAGATCGGCGAGGGCGGCGAGCATTTCGGCGACATGGTTCACCAGCAGGCAGTAGACGACGCGGTCCCAGCCACGCTGTGCGTCGTACGTCATCGGGCCTGCGACCTCCTCCGGCAGCGCGGCCAGGGTGAGGGCGTGGTGCTCGGGAATCAGCTTGGTGCCTTCCAGATCGCGGAAGAGGACCTGGGCGGGCCTGCCGTCGGCGTCGACACAGACGAGGACGTTCTGCAGATGGGGTTCGAGGACCAGCCCGTGGTCGAAGTAGGCGGCCAGGACGGGCGGGATGAGCAGCGTGAGGTACGTCTGCCACCACTCCAGCGCTGTTCCCTGATCCGTATCGGCCAGCAGGCGGGAGATATGGCCGGGACCCGTGGCGTACTCGTCGGCGACGGCCGCGGCGAGGAGCGGGGTGGCGCCGGGGACGAGGTGGCCGGTGAGCCCTTCACGGACGATCACCCCGAAGCCTTCGAGGAGCGCGAGGTCGGGCCGGCCGTCCGGGCCGGGGAGTGCGAGGCTGCGGTAGGCGGGTTCGCGGAGCATGCCACTGCCCGGGAAACGGGCAGTCAGGTCGGTGAGGGCCGGACCGAGCAGACGGGTGAGGGCCACCGCACCGGCGAGCTCGTAACTGGCGTTCTTGCGCAGGCAGTTGGTGATACGGACGTTGAGGCTGAACTTCAGAAACGTGTCGCCGTCGTAGACGGTGCGTACGGACGCGGTGGCGGTGAAGCGCCTGCGGCCCAGGCCCAGGTCGAGTATGTCGCCCCGGTCGAGCGCCGACCGCAGTGCCGGGTGTTCGTGCAGCAGTCCGTACTGCCACGGGTGTGCGGGCAGCAGCCGGTAGCCGTCGGGGACCGCCCGCCGGTCCAGCGGGTCCAGTCGGTCCAGCGGGTCGGTGGCACCGGGCTCGGCGGACTCCTGCGCGATCAGGTGGTCGCGGACGGCGAGCAGGCGCAGCGGGAAGGAGGCGGCGGCTTCCGGGGCATAGGCGGACCAGGAGGCCCGATCGCCGCTGCGTGCCTTGGGGGTGGGGTGGAAGCGGTGGCCGAGCACGAGGGACTGCTCGGATGCGAGATAGGTGACGAGCCAGTCAGGGGACCCGACTCCGGCATGCGGCGCCTCAACGGCCGGACGGGGCGCGGCCAGCGCGGAGGAGACTCCCTGATGGCTCGAGACGATCTGGTCCAGGAATTCGTCGTTGCGCGACCCCGTACGGAGCGAGAGCTCTGCATGCGTGTACTCGGCGAGGCGGAGCCAGTCCAGCTCGGACCAGCCGCCGTCGGTCTGTTCGGTGACCGGGCCGGTGAAGCGGTGCGCTCCCAGGAGGGACGTACGGCGCAGGGCGACCCGGAGCAGCACCCCGCGCAGCGGCAGACGCAGCAGCAGGTGGTCGTCGATGACGGCGGTCTGGTGCTCGGGGCCCGACACCTCGCGGAGCAGACAGTTGAGGAGGGTGTGGGCCACGGCCTGGTCGGCGGTGGGCAGCCCGGTGGGAGGGGAGGACTGGGCGGACGAACGAGCAGAGGAATGGGCTGGGGACATCGCCGGTCACACTCCGCGCAACAGGTAGTTGGGACCGGTGGTGTAGTGCTTGTTGATGTCGGACGCACCCGAGCGGTCCTTGGTGAACAGGGTACCGGCGGTCACCATCGCCTTGACGGGCAGGTGCGCCGCGTCCAGGACGTGCTCGCGCAGTACGGCGCCGGGCTGTCCCGGCCGCGTCCCGAGCCGTGCCACGGCCTCTCCGAGCCGTTCGCGGACGAGTCCGAGCAGCCGGTGGAGCGGGGCGCGGCCGTGCCGGGCGAGCCCGAAGGCGTACGCTCCCGCGCACAGGTGGACGGTGATGGTGGTGAACAGATCGACGACGGGCCCGTCGCTGTCACCGAAGATCCGTACGTCGTCGAACGCCGCCGGGTCCGGCGCGTCGGCGCCGAGAGTCTCGCGCATCCGGACGGTGTTGATGCGCGGGCCGTCGTTGTCCTTGAGCAGCAGCCGGATGCGGGGGCGGCCCCCGTCCTCCTCCAGGACCAGAGAGATGTTCTGCTGGTGGGACTCCAGGGCTATCCCGTAGCCGAAGAGCATGGTCTGCCAGTCGAAGAGCAGAGTGAGAGCGGCATCGAGGAGGGCGAGCGGATCGCCGCCGTAGAAGCGGTCGGCGAGGTGGTCGATCAGCAGTCGGCCACCGGGTGCCCGGCTCAGCAGGGCCGCCATCGGTACGACGACGGCGTCGTCCAGACCGGCGGGGTTGCGGCGCACCAGTACGGCGAGGAGTTCATGGCCGGCATGGGCGAACCGCGTCTCGTCGGCGTGGAGGATGCTGTCGCGGAAGCGGTGCTCGCGGGCGATCACGGTCTGCAGCAGGCGCTGGCCGGCAGCACCGTCGACGAGCGTGCCGGGCTTGATGGTGCGCCGGTTGAGCAGGCCCAGGGTGGAGGTGGCCAGGGGCAGTTTGAGATGGATGCGGGGGTGCGCGGCGAGGGCGACGGTCCGCATCGACAGGGTCGGTACGGCCTCCAGGTACGGTCTCTCGGCCAGGACGGCCCGGCTGTCGAGTCCGGTGGCGCGCAGCGCGTCCCGCAGCGGTTCGCCCACGGTCAGTGGGTGGACGGGGAGGGCGAGGTGGCTGCCGTCGAGTTCCGGCAGTCCGAGCGCCGTCGGCGCGGGCCACGGCCAGGCCGGGTCCGCCGCAGGGTCCCCGCCCTGCGAGGTGACCTCTTCGATGGGCAGGGCGAGCCAGCGCAGAGCGAAGCGGGGATGGAACTCCGGTGCGTACGTGCGCAGTTGGTGCTTTGTGAGCCCGGAGCGGCCGCGTCCTGTCGGGTAGACGGGGTGGTCGAGGCGGGCGGCAAGGGTGTCGTGGGCCAGACCTGCGGCGAGGCCGGTCCACTGTGCGGGATCGGCGCCGTGCCGGTCGGCGAGCGCTGTGGTGACCTCGTCCTGCGTGTCGGCGTGCAGGCGCAGGGTCTCCAGCGTCTGCCGGCACTCCTCGGCGAACGCGTCGAAGCCGCGGCGGTCCACGGGGTCGGCGAGGGCGCCGAGCACAGTCAGAATGCCGTCGGCGGTGGTCAGCTCCGTCCCGTCGGACTCCCGTCTCAGCAGGGGCAGCCGGGCGGATCTCTCGCACTGGAATCCGTCCTCGTGGACCGGCAGCAGCAGCGCGTCCCCGTCATCGGTTGCCAGGCGCAGCCAGGCTCCGTCCGGCCGCTCGAGGACGGTGCCGCGGGTGCGCAGGCCCACGACGTCCTCGCGCAGCAGCGCGCCGAGCACGCGCTGCAGCAGCTCCGCCTCGGCCGCGGAGGCCTCCGTCGCCTTCGTCCCCGTCACCGCCCCCGCCTTCGTCACCGCCCCCGCCCGCGTTTCCTTCCCCGCCTCCGGCCGCTTCTCCGTCACGGCGTGATCTCCCAGCGCTGCGCGGCGAGGAAGTCGGCCACGACCCGGTCCACGGATTCCTTGTCGGCACCGATGGCCCGGACAACGCCCAGAAAGTCGCGGTTGGTGCGGTAGAGCTCGTGCCGCTCGCCGATCCCGCGCAGCGGACGGTATGTCAGCTTCACGTCACCGAACGCCAGATCGGCTGCGGCGGGTGCGGCCCGCAACGTTCCGGCGCGCTCCGCACACGGATAGTCCAGCCGGGCCACGCCGTCGGTCCGTATCCCCAAATCCGCAGGCAGCGGCTCACCCAGGTGCGTACGGAGGATGTGCTCGAAGAGCGGAACGTCCAGCAACTGGGCGAGGAGCAGGTCGCACTGGTCGCCGATGGCACGGTAGTTGACCTCGATGAGGCGTGCGCGTCCTTCGTGCACCACAAACTCGGTGTGGCAGGCGCCGAAGCCGACTCCGAGCGCGTCCAGCTGGGCGAGGACCTGCGCCACCACCGGCTCGGGGTGGACCGGGACGTAGGACAGCCGCTCCTCGATGAAGTACGGCGGTGGGGACAGCTCGGTATGGAATCCGCCCAGCACATGGCGGATGCGGCCGTCTCCGAGCGTCTCCAGGGTGTACAGCTCGCCGGCCAGATACTCCTCGACGACCAGTGCGGCCCGCGGCCGGCGCGCCTGGATCTCCTTGCAGCGCAGCACCAGGTCTCCGGGCGTTTGTGCCAGTACCACGTCCTCGCTGGCCACGCCCTCGCGCGGCTTGACCACACAGGGGTACGGCACGTCGAGGCCGAGTGCTCCGGCCGGGTCCTGTCCGGCGGCGAGCTCCGCCGCCCGGACGGTGTCGGCGCCGGTGGCGGAGAGGTGGCGGCGCATCTCCGCCTTGTCCTTGGTACGCAGCGTGGCCTGCCAGTTCTTGGCGGGGAGGCCGAAGTAACCTGCGGCCAGGGCCGCCTGGGTCTGCAGGTGGTCGCTGTTGGTGAAAACCGCGTCCGCAGTGCGGTGCGTCGCTATGCGGGTGATGACCGCACGGAAGTCGTGTACGTCGCACTCCAGGAGCTCGATGTCCGGGTGGACGGCACGGTGCGCCTCGGGCCGGTCGGTGAGCACGGTCACGTCGAGGCCGAGCCGGTGGGCGGCGGGGAGGAATCCCTCGGTGACCGAGTCGGTCGGGTTGAGGGCGAGCAGGTACAGCTGCATGAAGGGATCACTTCCGCGCGCAAGGTCGGGTGGGACAGGTTCCCGGCGCGGCGCACGGCGCCGACGCGCCTGCACCGGCGGGGATGAGCGGCATCCGCCGGGCGGGCAGGCCGCCCGGGAGAGCGACCCCTCTGTTCTGGATCACGAACGGAGAGCCTAGGTTAGGCATACCTAAGTCTGTCAATTCGCCGCGGGGCGGGCCCGGTTCGCCATCGAGATCCTCAGTGTGGTTAAGGTGAGCCTTGCCTTATCTCCTCCCTCGTATTCGCTTTGGTGTTGAGGAGTACCCGTGACCCTGGCCCCGGGGTTTGCACTGGCCGCACCCGTCGTGAGCTGCTCCGCCCTGCTCACCTCGACCTACCGACGACTCGCCGTACTCTGCCAGTCGTTGCAGGTGGACATCGCGGAACCCGGCTCACCGGCCGCCCAGGGCTGGGCCGACGGCGCCGAACTGGCGGGCCGTCCGGAACTCCTCGACGCGTTCCTCGACGCCGAGGCGCGGCGCATCCACAACCGTCACGCACACACCGCCCGGCGCGATGTCGTCGCCTCCCGCGCGCTGCACGACTACCTCTGGTCCGTCAGCCTGCTGATGAGCGGCCCCTGGTACCTGGAACGGCGCGTGCCGAGGATCCGCCCGTACGACGTCCGGATCAGCCTGACCACGGGGGCCTACGGAATCGTCCCGGGCGGCTTCGCGTGCCTCCCCGACGATCCGGCGGCCGAGCTGCCCGGCGCCCGCGTGGTGGCGCACGAGGAAGCGCTGCGGGACGAGCTGCGGGCGGCTGTCGCCGACCACGTACGCCCCCTGCTGGCCGCAATCGGCCCGCAACTGCGGCGGGGGCCACGGGCGTTGTGGGGCATGGTCGGCGACGACCTGGTGTCAGGTATCTGGTACCTCGGACGCATGCTCGGGCAGGAGGAGCAAGCGGTGCGGGCGGCCGGAGAGTTGCTTCCGGGGCCCGTCCCACCGTTCCCCGGCGGTGCCGACTTCCGCCGGCTGACGGGCCGCGAAGGACAGTCGTACACCACCCGCACGCGTCTCGGCTGCTGCCTCTACTACACGATCCGCCCCGCCGAGGCCTGCGGCACCTGCCCCCGGACCTGCGACACGGAGCGGGTGCGCCGCCTCGAGGGCGACGCGCCCGCTTAGCTCGCGAAGGCCGGCACGTCCGCCCCGAAGTCCACTTGCCCGGCCCGAGCGCCGAATCCCTGCCGACCCGGCCCCGGACGACCACCAGACCGCAAGAACCGGACATGCGTACCCCTCGGTCGGAGCGCATGTCTCGGACGAAGGCCGCTTCCGCGTACGCCGGCTACCGAACCGAGCGATCACGCTCGACGCACCAGCGGCATCGGACGTTTAAGACCGAGATAAGCGGATGATCTCGTTCTGCCTCACGACATCCCTCGCGTTCATATGATCAACGCCAGCCTCCAAGGGGGGAGGCTTTGCGTGATCAAGGAGGGGAACATGACCAGGGTTTCCAGACGTGCTCTGCTGGGTTACTCGGGCACCGCCGCAGCCGGTGCGGTCCTCGCGTCCAGCGGTTCCGCGCAGGCAGCCGGAGTCGAGACCACCGGGGCTTCAAAGGCGTCAGCCGTCGAGTTCGGTCCCGGGACCCAGTTCGAGGGGTCCACCAGCATCGGCGACATCGATGCGTACATGGAAGTGAAGTTCAGCGTCCGGGTCGAGAACGCGCCGCCGAAGAACAACATCACCGCGCTGGAGATCGCGAACGCTCTGAACGAGGTCGCCGCTTCCCGTGGATGGCCTCCCATCCAGTTCAACGGAACCATCAGCGCCCCGCTGAACTGATCCCGGCATCACACACGCAAGCGCCCTCAGCCCACGTGAATCGGGCTGGGGGCGCTCGGCGATGCCGCGGACCTCTCGGCGGGCGGCAGCGGTCAACTGCTACAGGCCGAGCCGGCCAAGGCGCGCGGGGTCGGCGAGCAGGTTGATCTCGACGACCTTCCCGTCCCTGACGGTGAAGTCCATGACGGAGTACGCCTGTCCATGGGGGACAGTGACGATTCCCCAGGCTCCATTGATGAGTGCCGGCCGGGCGTACTGGGCGAAACGCTGGAAGGTGAGCGCCTGTTGGGCCACGGCCAGCGAGCCACGGATC
The DNA here is from genome assembly GCF_026341125.1 of Streptomyces sp. NBC_01142. Taxonomy (NCBI): domain Bacteria; kingdom Bacillati; phylum Actinomycetota; class Actinomycetes; order Kitasatosporales; family Streptomycetaceae; genus Streptomyces; species Streptomyces sp. NBC_01142. The sequence continues at coordinate 2,946,838 of NZ_JAPEOR010000001.1, read as the reverse complement.
AGCCGGGAGACACCGGCCGGTCCGGCGCCGGTGTCGGCGCGCAGGAGGACATCGGGATCGAGGACCGCGACGAGCGCCTCGAAGTCGCCGCCGCGCGCCGCGGCGAGGAAGGCGTCGACGACCTCGCGCTGGCGGGTGCGGTCCGCCTCCGGGGCCGGGGCGGCTCCCTGGACACGGCGGCGTGCGCGGCTGGCGAGCTGCCGGGTCGCGGCCGGGGTGCGCTCCACGATGAGGGCGATGTCGTCGAAGGGCACGGCGAACATGTCGTGCAGGACGAACGCGAGCCGCTCGGCCGGCGGCAGCGCCTCCAGGACCACGAGCAGGGCGAGACCTACGGAGTCGGACTGCAGGGCTTCGTGCTCGGGGTCGCCCCCGGCCGCGGGGCTGACGATCGGATCGGGCACGTAGGTGTCCAGCGCTTCCTCACGCCGTGACGTGCGCGAGCGCAGCATGTCCAGGCAGACCCGGCCGACGACGGTGGTCAGCCACCCGCTCAGGTTCCGGACCTCGCTGACGTCGGTGCGGTGAAGCCGGAACCAGGCTTCCTGCACGGCGTCCTCCGCCTCGCTGAGCGAGCCGAGCATCCGGTAGGCCACCGACCGCAGATGGCCTCTGTCGGCCTCGAACCGCTCCGCCAGAAATTCCTCTTCGTTCACCGGTCACATTCTCCCGTCGCGTTCCGTCAGTGCAGTGACGAACAAGATCCCGACGATAGGACCCGCCGAACGAGCCGGTGGTTGTTCCGCCTCCGGGCCCGGCGGAAACCCAACGAGAACTGTCATGACCGCACGTATGGGCAACCCCGCACTGGTCGTTCCCAATGCCATCAAGCCCCTGCTCGCGCTCGGCCGGGCGGCCGCCGCCACCGGCATCCCCTCCGCCACCCTCGAGCTGGTCAACCTGCGCGCCAGCCAGATCAACGGCTGCAGCGTGTGCCTGCACATGCACGCCCGCGACCTGCGCAAGGCCGGCGAATCGGACGAGCGCATCGACACCGTCGCCGGCTGGCGCGACGCGCCGTACTTCACCGACGCCGAGCGCGCCGCACTCGCCCTCGCCGAGGCCGTCACCCGCACCGCCGACCAGTCCGACCCGGTCCCGGACGCGGTCTACGACGAGGCCGCCAAGCACTACAACGAGGAGCAGCTCGCGTCCCTGATCCTCGCCATCGCCACGGTGAATGTCTGGAACCGCCTGAACCTGGCCACCCGCCAGGTCGCGGGCACGGACTGGAGCTGACCGCCACCGGCCGGGCCGGCGCGGCCACCGCTACCCCACGAGGTGACAGCGCCGACCCGCGTTCCCCAGGCGACCGGTCCTTCGTCACACCACACTTGTCGTCCAGCGGCAGCAGCACCGTGGCCGCCGTCCGGTCGGCGGCGGAGCGATTGACCGGCAGAGCGGGACCCCGGTGGACCGTTACGGCAGCCGTCTGCACCCGCCGTATCCGCATCCGCTCGACGGCGACGCTCGACGGCAGTGGCGCGACGGCAGTGACTCAACCGCGGTACGTCTCCAGCAGGCGCAGCCACACCTCACTGATCGTCGGAAACGCGGGAACCGCATGCCACAGCCGGTCGATCGGCACCTCTCCCGCGACCGCCACCGTGGCCGAGTGCAGCAGTTCACCGACACCCGGCCCCACGAAGGTGACGCCGAGCAGGATCTCGCGGTCCAGGTCGACGATCATCCGGGCGTGGCCGCGGTAGCCGTCCGCGTACAGAGCCGCCCCCGCGACGGAGGCCAGGTCGTAGTCGACGGCGCGCACCCGGTGGCCGGCCTCCTCGGCCTGGACGAGGGAGAGTCCGACGGCCGCGGCCTCGGGGTCGGTGAAGACGACCTGCGGGACCGCCGCATGGTCGGCGGTCGCGGCGTGGGCGCCCCAGCGGTCGCTCTCCAGCAGGGGGACCCGCTGGGCCCTGGCCGCGATGGCGGCTCCCGCGATACGGGCCTGGTACTTGCCCTGGTGGGTGAGGAGCGCCCGGCGGTTCACGTCGCCGACCGCGTACAGCCAGTCGCTGCCCTTGACCCGGCAGCTGTCGTCGACGGGCAGCCAGGAGCCCGGTTCCTGGCCCACCGACTCCAGGCCGAGATCGTCGGTACGCGGGGCGCGGCCGGTCGCGAAGAGAACCTCGTCGGCCTCGATCCGCTCGCCGCCGTCCAGCACCAGCGTGACGGGGCCGGTGCCGCCGGAGCGCTCGACCGAGGCGACAGCGGTGTGCGTGCGGACCTGGGCGCCTGCCTCGGTCAGGGCATCGGCGACATGCTCACCGACGAAGGGCTCCATCCGGGGCAGCAGCCCTGCGCCGCGTACGAGCAGGGTGATCTGCGCGCCGAGCGCCTGCCAGGCGGTGGCCATCTCCACCCCGACCACTCCCCCGCCGACGACCGCGAGCCGGCCGGGCACACTGCGGGCGCTGGTGGCCTCGCGGCTCGTCCACGCTTTGGCGCCGGCCAGGCCGGGAACGCCTGGCAGGACGGCACGGCTGCCGGTGCACACGGCGACGGCATGTCGCGCGGTCAGGACATGGCGCTCGCCCTCGGGACCCTCGACGACGACCTTCTTGGGGCCGTGCAGCCTGCCGTGTCCGCGGTAGAGGCGGCTGCCGATCGAGTCCAGCCAGCCGACCTGGCCGTCGTCCTTCCAGTGGGAGACGTACTCGTCACGGTGGGCCAGGACGGCCTCGGGGTCGAGCGGCTTCTGTACCGACTCACGCAGGCCCGGGACGCGGCGGGCATCCGCCCGCGCGATCGCCGGGCGCAGCAGGGCCTTGCTGGGCGTGCACGCCCAGTACGAACACTCGCCACCGACCAGTTCGCTCTCCACGACCGCCGTGCTCAGGCCCGCCGCCCTTGTCCGATCCGCAAGGTTCTCCCCGACCGGGCCCGCACCCAGCACGACGACGTCGTACTCCACAGCATCCGTCATAGAGCCAGTCTGGTCCCGGGTGTGCGTCCTGGCCACATGGGCAGGGGGAGGAATAGCAAGGCCCCGGGCACCGTTGTCGGGGGCGAGTCCGCCGGACATCAGGAAGAGGTAGCACGTCATGAGCACTGTTGAGCTCACCAAGGAAAACTTCGATCAGGTCGTGACCGACAACGACTTCATTTTGATCGACTTCTGGGCTTCCTGGTGCGGTCCTTGCCGACAGTTCGCCCCGGTGTACGAGGGCGCCGCCGAGCGTCACCCGGACCTGGTCTTCGCGAAGGTCGACACCGAAGCTCAGCAGGAGCTCGCAGCCGCCTTCGAGATCCGCTCGATCCCCACGCTGATGATCGTCCGCGACAATGTCGCGGTCTTCGCCCAGCCCGGCGCGCTGCCGGAGGCCGCCCTGGAGGATGTGATCGGTCAGGCGCGCGGGCTGGACATGGACCAGGTCCGCAAGTCGATCGAGGACGCCAAGGACGGTGCTGCGGCGCCGGAGGCCTCGACCGAGTCCTAGTACTGCAACGGTCTTTGCTCTGATGGTTTGTTGGCTTCTGGTGGTGTGTGGCCGCGTCGTTTGTAGTGGCTGATGCGGGCTTGGTGTTGTCGTCTGCGGCGCCAGTGTGACCAGTGCAGGACGTGGTCGGTGCTTGGGCGGGGTCGAGTGAGGCGGGTGATCAGGCGTCTGAGTTCGGGGAGGGTCAGGGGTATGAGCTGGGAGGATCCGTTTCTGCTTTCCCGGTGTCGAGTTCACGGGCCCGCAGGACGGTGAGGCAGGCGTGTGCGGCCATGGCCAGGGTGATGTGGCGGTGCCAGCCGTCGTAGCGGCGGACCTGGTAGTCGTCCAGGCCGCACTCCTGCTTCGCGGTCTGGAAGCACTCCTCGACCGCCCACCGGCTGCCCGCGATGCGGATCAGCTCGTCGAGTGTGGTGTCGGCCGGGCAGTAGGCGATGTAGTAGGAGATCTCCTCGGGCCGGCGGACACTTCGGCGGGCGATCACCCAGTGACGACGGTCCTCGCGGTGCCAGGGACGGACCTCGACCCTCGCCCAGTCGTAGACCCTCGGGCCGTGGGCGCCGTTGCCGCAGGAACGGCGCTTCCACTTCTGCCGGGACAGCCCGGGAAACAGATCGTGAACGGGGTGGTCCATGGCCCAGCGGGTGACGACGGTGTCATGCCGGGTGGTGGCCATCACGTGGAAGACATCCGCCCGCTCCAGCTCAGAACGCCAGCCCTTGGAGAAGCCGTAGGCGGCGTCGGCGGTCACCCACCGGAACGGGATCCGGTCCGTGATCGCCCGGCGGACCATGGCCTTGGCCATCACCACTTTCGTCTCGAAGGCGACCGTGTCGTCGATGCCCGCGGCCCGGCACCGGTCGCGGTCATCGGTCCATGAGGTGGGCAGATAGAGGCGGCGGTCGATCAATGTGCGGCCGCGTCCGCCGGCATAGGCGAGGAAGACCCCGATCTGGGAGTTCTCCGTCCGGCCGGCGGTTCCGGAGTATTGGCGCTGGACCCCGGCCGAGCGGATGCCCTTCTTCAGGAACCCGGTGTCGTCCACGATCAGCACCGCATCCGGATCGCCGAGGTGCTCGACGACGTAGTCCCGCACGTCGTCCAGGACTTCGTCCGCGCTCCAGTCGATCCGGTTCAGCAGCCGGTGGATCCGGTCCGGGCCGCCATGCCCGGCCTCCTCGGCAAGCGTCCAGCCGTTCTTCCGCTCCAGCGGAGCTATCAGCCCCCGCATATAGGCGAGAGCCGACTCCCGCGGCTCCGACCTGGAGAAACGGTGCACGAACCGCTCGTGCAAGGCCTTCAGTTCACCGGCCCACGACCGGGCATCAGCAAGTTCCCCACCCATGACCTGATAAACGACCGACCTGCCCAACCGTCACGGCAAGCACCGTTGCAGTACTAGGACGTGCTTTAAGAAGCCAGTACTCGCCTTCGCCCTGCCCTCGCCCCCCGTCCCGGGAGGCGGGGCCCGGGCCCGCGCGGGTGGTCAGTTGTCCGGCACCTCGACCACCCGCGCCGACATCCCGTAGTCCAGCTCCGACCCGTCGACCAGCAGGGCCTCGACCGTGCGGGTCGCCGGGTCGATGTCGGCCTCCATGCCCTCGCCCACATAGCGCGGGTAGCCGGAGGACCCGCGCTGCCCCGTGGCCTGCACCACGGCCGAGCGGAGGGCGCTCTGGGCCAGGGAAGCGGCATCGCTGCCCTCAACGTGCTCGGGGACCACCAGGATCTCGAAGCGCTGCGGATGAGTGCTCATGCAACGACGCTAGACACGCGCCGTCGGGCGCGCATGTCGTCACCGGGAGGCACCGGGGGTACGGGTGCGGGGGTCAGCTGGACTCGCGGTGGAGCGGCCGCGCCCCCATCAGATCGTGCCGCTCGGGCTCGTCGCCGGGGTCGCGCACGACGCGGTCGACGAGTTCGGCAAGTCGCTGACCGGCGACCAGGTCGATCTGCACCGTGCTCAGCCGGGGCCGCAGCAGTCTGCCGAGGAGCAGATCGTCGGCCCCCATCACCGCCACCTCGTGCGGGATGTCGATGCCCTCGTCCTGGAGGGCACGCATCAGGAGCATGGCGTACTCGTCGTTGTAGGCGTAGACGGCATCGAGATCGAGCCCCCGCCAGCGGGCGGCAAGTACGGCGGCCGACTCCTCGCCGTACGCCATGGTCAGCGGCTCGATCCGGGCACCGGTGCCCGCCGCTGCCGTCCGCGCCCCTTCGAGCCGCGGCTCGGAGAAGAGCTCGAGCCCCGGCTCCTGCGGCATGACGACGCCGATGCCGCGCCGGCCGCGCTCCAGCAGGTGCGCCACAGCACAGCCGCCGATCTCGCGCTGGTCCATGACGAGGGAGTGGGCGCCTTCGACCTGCTGCGGGCCGAGCGTGATGACGGCTTTGGCCCCGGAGCGCTTGAGAACGGCGACGCCCTGCCGGGTGAGCGCGACCTCCCCGAGGGAGACGACCGCGACGGGGCGCAGTTCCGCCCAGGCGCGGGCGGCCTCGTCGCCGTCGAGGCCCAGGCTGCCGTACTGCACGACGGTGTAGTCGAGGCGGCGCAGCGCCCACTGGAGTTCGTTGAAGAAGCGGCTGTACAGCGGTCCGACGGGGACGTGCGCCGTGGGGAGCAGGACCATCCGGGTGTGTCCGGCGCGCAGGCTGCGGGCCGCGGCGTGGGGTACATAACCCAGTTCTTCGGCGGCCTCCCGGACACGGCAGCGGGTGGGCTCACTGATCCGTACGGCTGCGGTGTTGTTGAGGACGTACGAGACGGTGGCCCGCGAGACTCCGGCCAGCCGGGCGACATCTGCACTGGTCGGAACGGGGCGTTCTGCGGACTGCTCGGGTGTCTGGCTCATCGCCCTCGGCATCCTTCCAGACCTGTCGTGCACGAGGTCTGACGGATGGCCGGAAACGAGTGCCACACAGGGTTTACACGAGTCATTGACACGTGCAACACGCCGGAGTCTCCTTCCTGGTCCCCGCATGTGATCACCTATCGGGAAGGGCACAGCGGCCGCTTCTTGCCCCGGCCGGCCACACAGCCCCAAGGGCCGGAACGTGACCGGCTTCGGCCTGGTATCCGGTCTCTCCGCGATCTCCGCCGGGGCCTTCGAACCGGCGGCAGGAGCTCTCTCAGCCGTCGGGGCACGTGCCGGGCACCTGATCCGTACTGTCTGTTGAACCCACCGACATGCACCGCACGCACCGCATCGGACTCGAAGGGCATCACTGTGCAACTCCATACCACCAGCTGGGGCGAGGGCGACCGCGTCGCGCTCCTCGTCCACGGGATCATGGCCGACCACCGCACCTGGCGGAAGGTCGGGCCCGCGCTCGCCGCCCAGGGCTACCGCGTCATCGCCGTCGATCTGCGCGGCCACGGGGCAAGCGGCCGCGACACGTACAGCCCGCTGCTCTTCGCGGACGACCTCGTCGAGACGCTGCCCCGCGGCGCCGAGTTGGCGGTGGGTCACTCACTGGGCGGCCTCACGCTCTCGCTGGCCGTGGAGCGGCTCGCGCCCCGGCGTGCGGTCTACTCCGACCCGGCCTGGCATCTCCCCGCCGCGCTCGGGACCGGACCCGAGCGCCTCGCCCGGGCCAAGGCCTTTACGCGGGAGGAGATCGCGGCCTTGAACCCGCGCTGGGAGGGGCGTGACGTCGACATCGAGCTGGAGACTCTGAGGCTCTGGGACGAGGCCACCGCGTTCGGCCTCACCGAGACCTTCGGCGCAGATCTGCGGCCGGCGAAACCGGTCGTACCTTCGCTGGTGACACGTGCCGACCCGAGCCTTCTCGTCTCTCCCGCCGACGCCGCCGAGCTGGCGAGGCGCGGCTTCGAGGTCCGTACGGTCAAGGGCGCGGGCCACACCATCCACCGTGACGACTTCGACGCCTTCATGACGTCGCTGGAGGGCTGGATCTGACGGGTTGGATCTACCAGCCGGAGGTGAAATGCCGGATGTGCCGTGCCGGAGGTGACGGCTCCCGTTCCCCGACCCGCCTCCCGGCACTGCCGCTACTGGTCCTACCGTGAGGCGGGTGACGATCTTCCCTGGCGCATCCGGCACATCCGGCGCATTCAGCACATCCGGCGGGCCCTCCGACCTTCCCGGCAGCAGCGGCCCCGCCGCCACCACCGAGGCCGATCCCACCGAGGTGGGCTCGGTCCGCACCTCGTACGCCCCCGACCGCGACGGTGATCCCGACCCCGGCGAAATCGTCTGGACCTGGGTGCCTTTCGAGGAGAACGACGGGCGCGGCAAGGATCGCCCGGTGCTGGTGGTGGCCCGGGAGAAGAGCGGCACGCTGCTCGCCGTCCAGCTCTCCAGCAAGCGCCACGACCGGGACCGCGAGTGGGTGGCGATCGGCGTCGGGCCGTGGGACCGCGCGGGACGCGAGTCCTGGGTAGACCTCGACCGCGTCCTGCGGGTACATGAGGACGGTATGCGCCGTGAGGCGTGTGCGCTCGACCGATCCCGCTTCGACATGGTCGTACAGCGGCTGCGGGAGCGCTACGGCTGGCGCTGACCGAGCCGCTCGAGCCGGTCGGCGAAGGTCCGCTGGAACGCCCCGAGCGTGGCCTGCGCGGGCGTACGGTCCAGTACCGCGAAGACGATCTCCTCGAAGTGCCCCGCAAACCGTCCGCCCCCGGTGAGCAGTGCGTGGAAGGCGCCCGCCACCACTGCGGGGTCGTTGCGGAAGACCCCGCAGCCCCAGGCGCCCAGCACCAGACGCCGGTAGCCGCGCCCGGCCGCCGTCTCCAGGACCCGCTCGGCGCGGGCGGCCAGGGCGGCCGGGATGCGGTGCGCCTGGTCCGGGGTGCGCATCGCGATCACTCCGGCGTTCGGCGCGGGCGAGGTCAAAAAGCCCACGGTGTACGGCGCGTCCAGCAGCCGTCCTCGGTCGTCACGGAAGACCGGCACACCGGGCGAGTGGATGACCCGGTCGGTGTAGAACGGGCTGCGGTCGGCGCGGTGATGGCTGTAGAACTCGGGTGCACGCAGCAGCGTGACGTACAGGGCGGAGGCACGGCAGAGCGCTTCCTCCTGCGCCTGTGCGCCGTTGAGATAGCCGCCGCCCGGGTTGCGCGCGGAGGCGAAGTTCAGGACGGCGACCGGTCCCGCGTCCGCGGCGGTCAGCCGACGGGCGGCTTCCATGCTGCTCTCGCCGGTGACCTCGAACGCTGTTGTACGGTCCGTGCCGGGCGTGACGGGTACGGGCCCGGGGCCGTACATCCGGGTGCCCTCCAGCGCGGCACTCACCTCGGTCCCGATCCGTATCTCTCGTCCGCCGGGCAGGTGATACCGGCCCGCTTCGACGATCTCTTCGGTTTCCTTTGCGATCCCCCGCAGTCGTGCACTCATGCGCGCATCCTCGGCGACCAGGGGGGTATGCGGCAATCGGATTTCCGCTCGTCAGCGCCCCGTCACGGGCAGATCGGGCCTGTCCCTGGGCAGGTAACGGGCAGGTCAGGGGCATATCGGCGGCACTCTTGTGCGAAGCGGCGGCCGTAGCCTTAGGTTGGCAGAGAGCCGTCGACAGAGGAGCCGATCATGCATCCACCCGATCCGGGCGACTACGGCCGGCCGATCGCCGAGGACGAGGCAGAAGACCTGCTCCGATGTATCTGCTTCAAGAACGGGCCACCGCGCACCGTGGGCGTGGAGGTGGAATGGCTCGTCCATGACCTGGACCTGCCCCAGCACCGCGTCCGGGCCGACCGTCTCGAGGCGGCCTTCGACCAGGTACGTTCCCTGCCACTGAACTCGGCCCTCACCTTCGAACCAGGCGGCCAGCTGGAGCTCAGCTCGGCTCCCGCCGCCTCCCTGATGGAGTGCATCGACTCCATCGCCGCCGATCTGGACGCGGTACGCTCCGCGCTCCGCCCGGCAGGCCTCGCTCTCACCGGACTCGGCCTCGATCCCTGGCATCCGCCGCGCCGACTGCTGCACGCACCCCGTTACGACGTCATGGAGGCATACTTCGACCGGACGGGCCCGTCCGGTCGCGCCATGATGTGCACGTCGGCCTCCATACAGATCTGTCTGGACGCGGGCGAGGCGGAGCCGGGTCCGCTCGGGCACGGCCGGCGCTGGCAGCTCGCGCATCTGCTGGGAGCGGTGCTGATGGCGGCGTTCGCCAACTCCCCCGCGCGGGAGGGCCGCTACACCGGGTGGCGCTCCACCCGGCAGGCCGTGTGGGCGGAGCTCGATGCCGTACGGCCCATTGCGCCGCCCCTGGGCCTGGAGCCGCGGTCCGCCTGGACCGCGCATGCGCTGGACGCGCCGGTGATGTGTGTCCGTATGGCAGAGAGTCCGTGGGAGCAGCCCGAGAGACTCACCTTTCGCCAGTGGATGCGCTCAGGGGTGCCACGCCGGCCCACCCGGGAAGACCTCGACTACCACCTGACCACGCTCTTTCCCCCGGTACGGCCCCGGGGCCATCTCGAATTGCGCATGATCGACGCCCAGTCGGGCGAGGACGGCTGGATGGTGCCGCTGGCCGTCACCACCGCACTGTTCGACGACGCCGAGGCGGCGGAGACGGTCTATCGCGCCGTCAAACCGCTGGCGGAGACTGCCGGTCCGCTGCCCGCGCCGCGCAACCCCCTCTGGGTCAGCGCCGCCAGGGACGGGCTGGCCGATCCCGAGCTGCACGCGGCGGCGGTGACCTGCTTCGCCGTCGCCCTGGAGGCACTCCCCCGCATCGGTGCGTCGAAAGCCGTGCAGGACACGGTCGCCGACTTCAACGAGCGTCATGTCCTGACGGGCCGATGTCCCGCCGATGATCTGCGCATCCCGTCCCTCGGGAAGGAACTGAGCACATGAGTGAAGAACTACGACGGCGCGCACTCGACGCACTCACCGCCGCCCGCAGCCGCACCGCGCTGCTCACCTCCTGCGTGGACGACCATGATCTGACCGCCCAGCACTCCCCGTTGATGTCTCCGCTGGTCTGGGATCTGGCACACATCGGCAACCAGGAGGAGCAGTGGCTGCTGCGGACGGTGGGCGGGCGTGAGGCGCTGCGGCCCGAGATCGACTCGGTCTACGACGCCTTCGAGCATCCTCGCGCGCTGCGGCCCACGCTTCCGCTGCTCGCCCCGGCCGAGGCGCGCGTCTACGCCTCGGACGTACGGGGCAGAGTCCTCGACATCCTCGACCGCACCCCCCTCGAAGGAGGGCGGCTCATCGATTCCGGCTTCGCCTTCGGGATGATCGCGCAGCACGAACAGCAGCACGACGAGACCATGCTGATCACCCATCAGCTGCGGAGGGGCCCGGCCGCGCTCACCGCTCCCGAGCCTCAGGCGGGCAGCGCTCAGGACCTGCCTGCCGAAGTGCTTGTCCCGGGCGGCCCGTTCACGATGGGTACCTCCACCGAGCCGTGGGCGCTGGACAATGAGCGGCCCGCGCATCAGCGTCTCGTGTCGGCGTACTTCATCGACACCGTGCCGGTGACCTGCGGCGCCTACCAGGCCTTCATCGAGGACGGCGGCTACCGCGAGCAGCGCTGGTGGGCGGCCGAGGGCTGGGACCAGATCCGGCAGCACGGCATCAGTGCGCCGCTGTTCTGGCAGCACGAGGGAGGGCAGTGGCTGCGCCGCCGCTTCGGGGTGGTGGAGCCGGTGCCGGCGGACGAGCCGGTGCTGCATGTGAGCTGGTACGAAGCCGATGCGTACGCCCGCTGGGCGGGGCGGCGGCTGCCCACCGAGGCCGAGTGGGAGAAGGCCGCCCGGCACGATCCGGACGCGGGCCGTTCCCTGCGCTATCCGTGGGGCGACGCCGATCCGACACCGTCGCACGCCAACCTCGGCCAGCGCCATCTGCGGCCCGCTTCGGCCGGCAGCTATCCGGAGGGCGAATCCCCGCTCGGCGTCCGGCAGTTGATCGGTGATGTGTGGGAGTGGACGGCCAGCGACTTCCTGCCGTATCCGGGCTTCGCCGCCTTCCCCTACCGCGAGTACTCCGAGGTCTTCTTCGGCAGCGCGCACAAGGTGCTGCGCGGTGGTTCGTTCGCCGTGGACGCGGTGGCCTGCCGCGGTACCTTCCGCAACTGGGACCTGCCGGTGCGCCGCCAGATCTTCTCCGGTTTCCGCACGGCGAGGGACGCGGACCCGCAGGAGGGATCGTGAGTACACGGACGGGGCCGGCCGCACGGACGACGCGTGGCGCGTCACCCGGCCGCGGCGCACGCCGAATCGGACGGCACCCATTGCCGTGCGGACGGCGTCCGTCGCCGTGGGCCTGTGCCACTTCGACGCACAGTGCACAGCGGCACGCGCGGCAGCATGTGCCGCGCGCCCGGGCCGCGACGACCCGAGGGGGACTCCTGGGAACGGCCGTACGCGCGCCGATCGCGCAGCCGGAACGGCCGGCGCGTGACACCGCCCGACGGCGGGCGTCGTGCGCGCTCCCGCAAGGAGGCGTGCGCTGATATGTGCAGGCATCTCGCCTTCCTCGGGCCCCCGCTGCCGCTCGGCGCGCTCCTTGTCGAGCCCGCGCACAGCCTCTTCCGGCAGTCCTGGGCGCCGCGCCGGCAGCGGTACGGGACGGTCAACGCCGACGGGTTCGGGGTCGGCTGGTACGCCGAGGGTGATCCCGTGCCCGCCCGCTACCGGCGCTCCGGGCCCATCTGGGCCGATCTCTCCTTCGCCGATCTCACCCGGGTGGTCCGCAGCGGTGCCCTGCTCGCCGCCGTCCGGGACGCCACCGAGGCGGGCGCGGACGGCGAGGCGGCGGCGGCGCCGTTCACCGGCGGGCCCTGGCTGTTCAGCCACAACGGCGCGGTCAAGGGCTGGCCCGGCTCACTGGCGCCGCTCGCCCTGTCCCTGTCCGCGGCCGAGCTGCTCTCGCTCGAGGCCCGCTGCGACTCCGCGCTGCTGTGGGCGCTCGTGCTGCACCGGCTGCGCGACGGCGACGAGCTCGGCCAGGCGCTCGCCGACACCGTTCACGATGTCGCCGAGGCCGCGCCGGGATCCCGGCTGAATCTGCTCCTCACCGACGGCGAGACGATCGCGGCGACCGCGTGGGGCGACACCCTCTGGTATCTCGCCGAGCCCGGCCGTCGCACGGTCGTGGCCTCGGAGCCGTACGACGACGATCCCTACTGGCGGGAGGTACCCGACCGCACCCTGCTCGCCGCCACCCGAACCGATGTCCTGCTGACCCCGCTCAAGGAGCCCCCCGCGTGAGCCCGTTCCTGCTGACACGTACCCTGCCCGAGGACGCGACGGACGCCGCCCTGCGCGCCGATGTGCTGCAAGGCCTGACCCGTACGCCCAAAGCCCTGCCGCCCAAGTGGTTCTACGACGCGCGCGGCAGTGAACTCTTCGAGGAGATCACCCGGCTCCCCGAGTACTACCCGACGCGCGCGGAGCGGGAGATCCTGACCGCCCGGGCGTCCGAGATCGCAGCGGCGACCGGTGCGCGCACCCTGGTGGAGCTGGGCTCAGGATCCTCGGAGAAGACCCGCCATCTGCTGGACGCGCTGCCCGGCCTGCACAGCTATGTGCCGGTCGATGTGAGCGAGAGCGCGCTGACCGGCGCGGCCGAGGCGCTGCTCGCCGAGCGGCCCGGACTCAATGTCCATGCCCTGATCGCCGACTTCACCCGCGGTCTTGCCCTGCCCGGTACTCCGGGCCCGCGGCTGGTGGCGTTCCTCGGCGGCACGATCGGCAATCTGCTGCCGGCCGAGCGTGAGGTGTTCCTGCGCTCCGTTCGGTCGCTGATGGACTCCGGTGACGCGCTGCTGCTGGGCACGGATCTGGTGAAGGACGAGGCGGTTTTGGTCAGGGCGTACGACGATGCGGCCGGGGTGACGGCCGCGTTCAACAAGAACGTGCTCGCCGTCATCGCCCGGGAGCTGGGCGCGGACGTCGACCCCGATGACTTCGAGCATGTGGCGCTGTGGGACCGCGAACAGGAGTGGGTCGAGATGCGGCTGCGCGCCCGTTCCGCGCTCACCGTGAAGATCCCCGAGCTGGGTCTGGCGGTCCCCTTCGAGGCGGGCGAGGAGATGCGCACGGAGGTGTCGGCGAAGTTCCGTCAGGAAGGCGTACGCACCGAACTGGCGGAAGCCGGGCTGGATTTGATGCGCTGGTGGACGGATACGGAGGGCCGCTTCGCGCTCTCTCTCGCGACGGCAGGCTGAGCGGCAACGGCCAGCTGAGCGGCGCGGGCCAGTGAGCGGCGGTCGGGGCAGCTCCCCGCGGGGATCGGCGGCAACAGCCGTATCTCCGCGGTGAGCCCGCCGGCCGCCGCGACCCGCCACAGGGACGCGGCCAGCGGATCGTCCCCGACGAACGCGGCCGCTCCGGTGGGCTGATAGCTGATGTGTACGGGCTGGACGGCGACGCCCGAGTCCAGTGCGGCCTGGAAGACGGCGGGCCGGAATCTGCCCTGATCGCGTCCGCACCAGGTGGAGCCCTCGGGGAAGGCGATCACGCGTGCGCCGCCGCCGAGCGCGGACGCCATCTCCCGCACGGTGCCGGGCAGCGTACGGAGCCGGTCGCGCTCCACGAAGAGGGTGCCGCCCCGGGCGGCGAGCGGGCCGAGGACCGGCCAGCGCCGGACCTCGCTCTTGGCCAGCATCCGTCCGGGAAGGGCCGCCGCCATCAGCGGTATGTCCAGCCAGGAGATGTGGTTGGCGACCACCAGGGACGCCCGCGGGCCGTACGGCCGGCCGGTGATCCGTATCCGTAGCCCGAAGGCGCGCAGCACCGTGCGTGCCCAGTACCGGGTCAGCGGGTCACGGACCCGGGCCCCCAGCAGCGCGGCCGCCGGCGCGAGCAGCACACCCACGGCCACGGCCAGCGTCCCGGCCAGCAGCCGGGCCGCCGCCGTGAGAGCGCCGGCCGCCGGGCCCTGGTGGACGGCACAGCCCTTCGGGGTGCAGGGGGCGCTGGGCAGCCAGGCGCTCATCGCACGGGGGCGAGGGAGAGGAAGTGCCGCAGGTAGCGGGGGTTGGTGCGGCGCAGGGAGAGCAGGACGTACAGGTCGGCCACGCCGAAGTCGGGGTCGTGGGCGGGCGCTCCGCACACCCAGGCGCCGAGTCGCAGATAGCCGCGGAGCAGGGGCGGCAGTTCGGTGCGCCCGGCGGGGCGGGTGACGGAGTCCGGGTTCCAGAGCTTGTGGGGGGTGACCCAGTACTCCTGTGGGGCGAGGTTCCTGTCCTTCACGGTGTCCCAGGTGGCTGCCGCCAGCGTGCCGCCGTCCGCGAGCGGTAGAGAGCAGCAGCCGGCCAGCCAGGTGTACCCGGTGCGGGTCATGTAGCGGGCGAGTCCTGCCCAGATGAGGGCGATGACGGCGCCGTTGCGGTGGAGGGGGTGGACACAGGAGCGGCCGACCTCGACGAGGTCGTCGCGGATCGGGGCGAGCCTGGTGAGGTCGAACTCGCCCTCGGAGTAGAGGCGTCCGGCGCCCCGTGCGCGGTCGGGCGGGAGCAGCCGGTAGGTGCCGACGACCTCGCCGGTGTCGGCCTCGCGGACGAGAAGGTGGTCGCAGTACGCGTCGAAGGCGTCGATGTCCAAGCCCGGCTCCGGGCTCTCGAGCCGCGCTCCCATCTCCCCGGCGAACACCTGGTGGCGCAACCGCTGCGCGGCTCGTACGTCCTCCTGGTCCCGGGCCAGGGAAACGACATAGCGGGGCTCGTCGGATTCGGAGAGGGGCGACGGAAGCTGGACGGGAACGGACGCGGAGAGAGGGGCGGGGACGACGACGGGCGATGCGGGCATGGCTGTCTCCTGTGCCGGACGGAAGAGACGGGCCGCGGGTGCGGCGGCCCGGCTCCTTACTTCTTCCGTGGCCGGCTGGATTCGACATGACCGCCCGGCGGAGTGCGGATGTGCGACGGCTGAATGCCGGGGAATGCGGTGCCACCGGAACTGCACAGAGGGTAAGGAGGCAGAGCGCAGGGAGAGGGGCGGGGAGGGGGTGCCGCTCAGTGGGGCTCGACCGCCTCGGTGATGCGCCCGGATGCCGCCCGCGCCGCGCGAGCGTGGTCCCGGCCTGCAGGACGGCACTCACTTGCGGCTTGATGGGGGTTGTCGGCCTCGACGTCGACCCTCAGCGGTGAGCTGGGCGTGGCTCGGCCGCGCGCGGCTCCCGCTGCCGTCGCCGCCGTGCTCTCCTCGTCCGCGATGACGCCCGCGAGGGTGGTCTCGTTCGGCACGTAGTTCATCGTCCGGGCGAGGTCTGTCTGCCACTGCCTGCCCGCCGTCGCCTTGATGACGTCGATGGCGGCAGAACCGGTCAGGGCGCCGGAAGGCGTGGAGCCGGATCCGGCGGCGGGCACGGAGGTCCGCCTCGCATCCGCCCCCGGTCGGCAAAGTGCCCGCGATGCGACCACGGTGACCGGTTTGTCCAGGTCGGCAGGGAGGGCATCGAAGCGGCGAATCGCCTGAAACCATGATCCCGCGCTTGCGTCAAGTGACATCGGCCACAGGGATTTTTGGCACTTAGGTCGCTGAATAGTAGATGACACCTCGGGGACATAGGGAGATTTGTCCGTCTTGGTGCAGACATACCCTGCACAGCCTTCGGCGGCATTCGGTCCGCTCGGCGCTTTTGCCCGTCCGTCGAGCGAGCAAGCACTTCTGACGGAGCAACAGGGATTTCCGGAACTCCAGGATCCGGACCAGCACGCCTGTGCGCTCGTTGCAAGAGACCTCCGGTCCTACGAACCGAGGTAGTACGTGCCGTCGTTGCCCTGCCCCGACCGTGGTTCTAAGAATGGCGGCCGCAAGGCGTCTCCGCAGCTCAGGCGCAGATACGCGCAGAGTCGGCAGCACCGGGGCGCTCCGCGATTACCGAGCGAGGTCACGCATGAGCAAGCATCGTAAGAAGACGTACTACCGGCAGATAGTCATCGCTGCCGTCGCAGTGGGAGCCGTGGGCATGCCCTCTGCCGCCATGGCCTGCTTCGACCCTCAGGAAAACGCGGGCAGCCGGTCCGACGGCCACTGGAAGAGCACGAACTCCGAGGACCGGTGGAGGGGTGACGCATGGGGCCAGAATCCGGCTGCGGGAAAGTGGCAGAAGCCTTCTGCGACTCCAGGTACGCCCAAGGCCACCGCCTCGCCAAGCACTCCCAAGACCACCGCGGCCCCTAGTACACCCAAGACCACCAAGGCTCCGAGCGCACCGAAGGCCACCGCGGCCCCCAGCACACCCAAGACCACCAAGGCTCCGAGCGCTCCGAAGGCCACCGCGGCTCCGAGCGCGCCGAAGGCCACCGCGCCGGCATCCGGAGCTGCGGCGCGCGTGCTGAAGCTCGTCAACAGCGAGCGCAGCAAGGCCGGATGCTCTCCGCTCACCCTGAACGCGAAGCTGACAAAGGCCGCCCAGGACCACAGCAAGGACATGGCGTCCCATCGGAACATGTCCCATACGGGCTCCAACGGGTCGTCTCCGGGCGACCGGATCACGGATGCCGGCTATCGCTGGAGCACCTACGGCGAGAACGTGGCCTACGGCTACACCACGCCGGAGAGCGTCATGGCGGGCTGGATGACCAGCCCCGGCCACAAGCGCAACATCCTCAACTGTGCGTTCAAGGAGATCGGCGTCGGCCTCGCGCAGCCCGGAAACTACTGGACGCAGGACTTCGGAACGGCCCGATAGAAGGCCCGAATCCGGCCGCCACATGCCCCGGTACCACTTCTGCGGGGACGGGCGGCCGTCCTCCACCGGATGAAAGGCCCCGACCGATTCGCCGGTCGGGGCCTTCGTTGTCGGTACGCCGTAAACGCCGCATATACAGCGAAATGCACATCTGCGGGCGCGGGATCCGTAAGGCCGACTCATGAGTCGGCGGGACGGGCGGCGAACAGCACGGAGGCCGCGCCGGGCCGGCGTCGGCAGCGATGCAGAGTCGTGACCGCCCGGACCGTACGGGTGATCGAGCCTGCCTGCCTGCCTGTGGAACAGGCAGACGCCCTCCATCGCAGCGGCCGCTCCCGCCTTCCCGGCATTCCCTCGGCGCCGCCGGCTTCGGCCGTCCGCTCCCGACGCCTCGCGCGCCGCCTTGCGGTGGGGCACGGTTGGAGTCAACGCATCGAGAGGAGTGCTCCACACATGTCGAATCACACCTACCGGGTCACCGAGATCGTCGGCACCTCGCCGGAGGGCGTCGACCAGGCCATCCGCAACGGCATCACCCGTGCGTCCCAGACCCTGCGGGGACTGGACTGGTTCGAGATGACCGAGGTTCGCGGCCAGATCGTGGACGGGCAGATCCAGCACTGGCAGGTCGGTCTCAAGGTCGGCTTCCGCCTCGAGGAGAGCGACTGACGGGGGGGGCCGAGCGACTGACGGGGGGCCGAGCGGCTGATCGGGCGCGCCGGGGATCAGGTACGACCCTCCCGCTCCTGCGCGTCCTTCAGCGCCTCGGTCGTACCGGCCGCCCACCGGGCCCGTACGACAGGGAAGCCGGCCCGTTCGGCGTCGTCGCACACCAGCTCGTCGTCGTCCACCAGCATCCGCAGCTCGCGGTCGCGGCCGAGCCGCCGCAGTATCTCCAGCTTGGTCCTGCGGGCGGGCCGCCGGTCGTCGTTGCGCCGCATGAACACCCGTCCCTCGGGCAGCCCCTGTTCCGCCAGCCAGGCGAGGGTGTCCCGGCGGCACCGTTCCGGCCTGCCCGTGAGGTACATGACCTCGCACTCCTCGGCGGCCGCAAGGCACAGCTCCACACCTTTGGCCAGCGGCGGGTCGTCGGGGGCGCCCTCGAAGAAGGCGTCCCAGTCGCGCGGCCTGCGCTCCAGGAAATGCTGCCGGTGCCCGGAGTCCGCGAGCGTTCCGTCCAGGTCGAATACGGCCAGTGGCCTGCTGTTTCGCGTCACGTCCCCACCCTAGGCAACGCGGCGGGAATCCTGGACCGGCGAGCGGGTTGAAGCCTGTGTGAGCACAGTCATCGCGTCCACCCGCCTCTCCGTACTCGACCGTTCCCGTACCCGCTAGGGGCATGACGGCCCCGCGGCCCTGCGCGACACCGTGCGCCTGGCCCAGGAGCTGGAGGCGCTCGGCTACCACCGCTTCTGGGTCTCCGAGCATCACGGCGTGCCGGGTGTGGCGGGTTCCGCTCCGACCGTCCTCGCCGCGGCCGTCGCGGCCGCGACCTCGACGATCCGCGTCGGCACCGGCGGAGTGATGCTCCCCAACCACCAACCCCTGGTCGTCGCCGAGCAGTTCGGGGTGCTCGAATCCCTCTTCCCCGGCCGGATCGATATGGGACTGGGCCGCTCGGTCGGCTTCACCGACGGGGTACGCCGGGCGCTCGGTAGGGACAAAAAGGACGCGGAGGACTTCGCAGGCCGGCTGGACGAGCTGCTCGGCTACTTCCGGGGGTCCGCAGATCGCTCACCACAGGGGCACGGCAGCAGCCGGCAGACGGCGCATCCGCAGGTCCACGCCCGCCCGGCGGAGGGCCTACGGGTCCCGCCGTACGTCCTGGCCATCGGCGAAGGGGCACAGATCGCCGCCGGGGCCGGGCTGCCACTGGTCATCGGCGACCTCCGAGGCCGGGACAAGATGCTGGCTGCCATCGACCGGTACCGCCAGGACTTCCGGCCGTCCGCCTGGTCCGATCAGCCCTACGTCGTCGTCGCGGGCACGGTCGCGGTCGCCGCCACCGAGGAGGACGCGCACCGGATGCTGATGCCGGAGGCCTGGTCGATGGCGTACTCCCGCACGCACGGCGTGTTCCCGCCGCTCGCCCCGCCCGGGCGGATCGAGGGGCTGACGATGACGGCCAGGGAGCGGGAGTTCTACGAGTCGGGGCTGCGCGGCCATGTCGCGGGGACCGAGGAGCAGGTCACGGACGCACTCGAGGCTGTGATCAAGGACAGCGCCGCCGACGAGGTCCTGGTCACCACCAGTACGTACGACCGTGAGGCGCTGCTCGACTCCTTCCGTCGTCTCGCCGGGATCGCGGGGCTGACCAGCGCGGACGGCTAGGCGGTGCCGTTTGGATCGGGCTGGATCGGTGAGCGGGGTCCGGCCATGGGGCGCCTCCGGTGCCCTCAGGGCTGCGGGGGAGCATCGCAAGGCTCAGGATGGGGCCCGCCGAAGGCAGGCGGGAGCCCCATTCTGAGTCGGTGACCGACGGCAACGCCGGCGAGGTGCCGCGCCGGGGCACGCGAGCCCGGCACGATCCGAAAGACGCCCCCTGGGGCGGACGCCTAGAATCGTCCGCCATGCACAGCCCCCATGACCCGTATGTCCGCGTACGCGGCGCCCAGGAGCACAATCTGCGCAGCGTCGATGTGGACATCCCACGCGACGCCCTGGTCGTCTTCACCGGCGTCTCGGGGTCCGGGAAGTCCTCGCTCGCCTTCGGCACGATCTACGCCGAGGCGCAGCGGCGCTACTTCGAGTCCGTCGCCCCCTACGCCCGGCGGCTGATCCACCAGGTGGGCGCGCCCAAGGTCGGCGAGATCACCGGTCTGCCGCCCGCGGTCTCGCTGGAACAGCGCCGTTCCTCACCCTCCTCGCGCTCCTCGGTCGGCACGGTCACCACGCTCTCCAATTCGCTGCGCATGCTCTTCTCGCGGGCAGGCGTCCATCCCGAGGGCGCCGAGCAGCTGGACTCGGACTCGTTCTCGCCGAACACCGCCGCCGGGGCATGCCCCGAGTGCCACGGTCTCGGCCGCGTCCACCGCACCAGCGAGGAGCTTCTCGTTCCCGACCCCTCGCTCTCGGTCCGCGAAGGCGCGATCGCCGCCTGGCCGGGTGCGTGGCAGGGCAAGAACCTCCGTGATGTGCTGGACGCACTCGGGTACGGCATCGACCGGCCGTGGCGGGAGCTGGAGCAGAAGGACCGGGACTGGATCCTGTTCACCGACGAGCAGCCGGTCGTCACGGTGCATCCGGTACGGGATGCGGGCCGTATCCAACGCCCGTACCAGGGCACGTACATGAGCGCCCGGCGCTATGTGCTGCACACCTTCGCCGACTCCAAGAGCCAGACGCTGCGCACCAGGGCCGAGCGGTTCCTGGCCAGTGCGCCCTGTCCGTCGTGCGGGGGCAGCAGACTGCGTCCCGAGGCGCTGGCGGTGACGTTCGCGGGCCGTACGATCGCCGACCTGGCAGGCCTGCCGCTGACCTCGCTCGCCGAGGTGCTGGAATCCGGCTCGGTCGGCGGCGGTGAGACCGCGCGCGTGCTGACCGCCGATCTGCTCGCCCGCATCGCCACGGTCACCGAGCTGGGCCTGGGCTACCTCAGCCTCGACCGCACCACTCCCACCCTGTCCAACGGGGAACTGCAGCGGCTGCGGCTGGCCACCCAGCTGCGTTCGGGGCTGTTCGGCGTCGTCTACGTCCTGGACGAGCCGTCGGCCGGTCTGCATCCCGCCGACACCGAGGCACTGCTGGTCGTGCTGGAACGGCTGAAGGCGGCCGGCAACTCGGTTTTCGTGGTGGAGCACCATCTGGATGTCGTCCGCAGCGCGGACTGGCTGGTCGATGTGGGGCCGCACGCGGGCGAGCACGGCGGTCTGGTGCTGCACAGTGGTCCGGTGGCCGACCTGGCCGGTGTCGAGGCTTCGGCCACGCGGCGGTTCCTCTTCCACCGGCAGGCCGTGCCGGAGCGCGAGGTCCGTACGCCGTCGGGCTGGCTGGGGCTCAAGGGGGTCGACCGGCACAATGTGCGGGGCGTGGACGCGCGGTTCCCGCTCGGGGTGTTCACCGCGGTGACAGGTGTATCGGGTTCGGGGAAGTCGACGCTGGTGGGGCAGGTGCTTGCGGGGGTGCTCGCCGAGCACCTCGGCTCACAGCCCCCGGACTCCTCGGAAATCATGGACACCACGGACACCACGGCGTCCACGGAGAGCGCATCGCCCGCTCCCCCCGGCTGTGTCTCGGTCGAGGGTCTGGCGGCCGTGCAGCGTCTGGTGCAGGTGGACCAGCGCCCCATCGGCCGTACTCCCCGCTCCAACCTGGCCACCTACACCGGGCTGTTCGACGTCGTACGCAAGCTCTTCGCCGCCACCGACGAGGCGCGTGCCCGCGGCTACAAGGCGGGCCGGTTCTCCTTCAATGTGGCGGGCGGCCGCTGCGAGACCTGCCAGGGCGAGGGATTCGTCTCGGTGGAGCTGCTCTTCCTGCCCAGTACGTACGCCCCGTGCCCCGACTGCGACGGCGACCGCTACAACCCGGCGACGCTCGAGGTCCGCTACGAGGGTTTGAACATCGCCGAGGTGCTCGGCCTGACGGTCGAGGCCGCCGCGGACTTCTTCGCCGGTGTGCCCGCCGCCGTACGCAGTCTGCGCGCCCTGCTCGATGTGGGTCTCGGCTATCTGCGGCTCGGCCAGCCGGCGACCGAGCTGTCGGGCGGTGAGGCCCAGCGGATCAAGCTCGCCACGGAGTTGCAGCGACTGCGCCGAGGCCACACCCTCTATGTCCTGGACGAGCCGACGACCGGGCTGCATCCCGCCGATGTGGAGGTGCTGATGCGGCAGTTGCACGGTCTGGTCGAGGCGGGCCACTCGGTCGTGGTCGTCGAGCACGACATGGACGTGGTCGCGGGCGCGGACTGGGTCATCGACCTCGGCCCGGGCGGCGGCGACGAGGGCGGACGTATCGTCGCCGCCGGGTCTCCCGCCGACGTGGCGGGTGCGGACGGCGGTCCTACGGCCCCGTATCTGGCCCGGGCGCTGGGCTCCGGGCAATGACCACCTTCCCGTCCCACCCGGCGTGATGCGGGCGAGCGGGCCGGCCGCCTCGCCGTGCAGGAACCGCCGCCGTCCAGGAAGCCGTCCGCCGCGTCCCCTCCGACGCCGTCCCCGCCCGGCTAGCGCTTGGCCTTGCGGGTGGCCCGCAGCCACTCCTTGTTCATGGCCGCTATGGACGGCAGCGGGATGCCCTTGGGGCAGGCGGTGGCGCATTCTCCGGTCAGCGTGCAGCCGCCGAAGCCTTCGTCGTCCATCGTCGCCACCATGTCCAGCACCCGGGTCTCGCGCTCGGGCGCGCCCTGTGGGAGCACATTGAGGTGGTTGATCTTCGCCGAGGTGAAAAGCATCGCGGAGCCGTTGGGGCAGGCTGCGACGCATGCGCCGCAGCCGATGCACTCGGCGTGCTCGAAGGCGTAGTCCGCGTCGGGCTTGGGCACCGCTGTGGCGTGGGCCTCGGGAGCCGCGCCGGTCGGAGCGCTGATGTAGCCACCGGCCTGGATGATCCGGTCGAACGCCGACCGGTCCACCACCAGGTCCTTGACGACGGGGAAGGCGGAGGCCCGCCACGGCTCGACGTCGATGGTGTCGCCGTCCTTGAAGGAGCGCATATGGAGCTGGCAGGTGGTGGTGCGCTCCGGGCCGTGGGCGTCGCCGTTGATGACGAGGCTGCATGCGCCGCAGATGCCCTCGCGGCAGTCGTGGTCGAAGGCGACCGGCTCGTCCCCCTTGAGGATGAGCTCCTCGTTGAGGGTGTCGAGCATCTCCAGGAACGACATGTCCTGGGAGATGCCGTCGACTTCGTAGGTGGCCATGGCGCCGGGGGCGTCGGGGTTCCGCTGGCGCCAGACGCGCAGGGTGAGCTTCATGCGTAGCTCCGCTGGGTGGGATGGACGTACTCGAAGACGAGGTCTTCCTTGTGCAGGACGGGCGCCTCGCCCGTCCCGGTGAACTGCCAGGCCGCGGCGTAGCCGAACTCCTCGTCCCTGCGGGCGGCTTCGCCGTCCGGGGTCTGGGACTCCTCACGGAAGTGCCCGCCGCAGGACTCGGAGCGGTGCAGCGCATCGAGGCACATCAGCTCGGCAAGCTCCAGATAGTCGACGATCCGGTTGGCCTTCTCCAGCGACTGGTTGAACTCCTCGCCGGTGCCCGGCACCTTGATACGGCGCCAGAACTCCTCGCGGATCTGCGGGATCCGGGCGAGCGCCTTGCGCAGACCCTCGTCGGTGCGGGCCATGCCGCAGAACTCCCACATGAGTTCACCGATCTCGCGGTGGAAGGAGTCGGGGGTGCGGTCGCCGTCGACGGCCAGCAGCAGATTCAGCCGGTCCTCCGTCTCGGCGACGGTCTCGGCCACCACAGGGTGTGCGGAGTCGACGTCGTTCCCGAGGGGGTTTCGGGCGAGATAGTCGTTGATCGTGGACGGCAGGACGAAGTACCCGTCCGCCAGTCCCTGCATCAGCGCGGACGCACCCAGCCGGTTCGCCCCGTGGTCGGAGAAGTTGGCCTCGCCGATGGCGAAGAGCCCGGGGACACTGGTCTGCAGGTCGTAGTCGACCCACAGTCCGCCCATCGTGTAGTGCACGGCGGGGTAGATCCGCATCGGGACTTCGTACGGGTTCTCGGCGGTGATCCGCGCGTACATGTCGAAGAGGTTGCCGTACTTCTCCTCGACCGCATTCCGGCCCATGCGCCGGATGGCGTCGGCGAAGTCCAGGTAGACGCCCTGGCCGCCGGGGCCGACGCCGCGGCCTTCGTCGCATACGTTCTTCGCGGCCCGGGAGGCGATGTCGCGCGGGACGAGGTTGCCGAAGGCGGGGTAGATCCGCTCCAGGTAGTAGTCGCGCTCGTCCTCGGGGATCTCGTTCGCCGGCCGTGCGTCGCCTTTCGCTTTCGGCACCCAGATACGGCCGTCGTTGCGCAGTGACTCGCTCATCAGGGTCAGCTTGGACTGGTGGTCGCCGGTGCGTGGGATGCAGGTGGGGTGGATCTGGGTGAAGCAGGGGTTGGCGAAGTAGGCGCCGCGCCGGTGGGCGCGCCAGATGGCGGTGGCGTTGGAGTTCATGGCGTTCGTCGAGAGATAGAAGACGTTGCCGTAGCCGCCGGAGGCCAGGACCACCGCGTCCGCGAAGTAGGTGTCGATCTTGCCGGTGATCAGATCGCGGGCGACGATGCCACGCGCCCGCCCGTCGACGACGATCAGATCGAGCATCTCGGTGCGGGCGTGCAGGGTCACTGTTCCGGCGGCGATCTGCCGCGAGAGCGCCTGGTAGGCACCGAGCAGCAGCTGCTGTCCCGTCTGGCCGCGGGCGTAGAAGGTGCGGGAGACCTGTACGCCGCCGAACGAGCGGGTGTCGAGCAGTCCGCCGTACTCGCGGGCGAACGGCACGCCCTGCGCCACGCACTGGTCGATGATCTCCACCGAGATCTGGGCGAGCCGGTGGACGTTGGACTCGCGGGCGCGGAAGTCGCCGCCCTTGACGGTGTCGTAGAAGAGACGGTGGATCGAGTCCCCGTCGTTGCGGTAGTTCTTGGCTGCGTTGATTCCGCCCTGCGCGGCGATGGAGTGCGCCCGGCGCGGCGAGTCCTGGAAGCAGAACTGCTCGACGTGGTAGCCCTGTTCGGCGAGCGTGGCGCCCGCTGCGCCGCCCGCGAGGCCGGTGCCGACGACGATGACGGTGTGCTTGCGGCGGTTGGCCGGGTTGACCAGCTTGGCCTCGAAGCGGCGGGTGTCCCAGCGCTCGGCGATGGGGCCTTCGGGAGCCTTGGTGTCGGCGACCGGCTCGCCGGTCGCGTACGCGGCGTAGTCGTTGTACGCGCCGGCGTCGCGGTATTCGCCGGGTTCGTTGTATTCGCTGGGTTCGTTGTATTCGCTGGGTTCGTTGTTCGAGTTCATGTCAGCTCACCACTCCGGTCATGACGGCGACGGGGACGGAGACGAATCCCACGGTCAGCACCAGCGCGAGACCATTGGCAACGGTCTTGAGCATCCGGTCGCGGGTCGCGTTGCCGACGCCGAGGGTCTGGGCGGCGCTCCAGAAGCCGTGCCGGATGTGCAGCCCGACGGCGAGCATCGCGACGATGTAGATGACGTTGCCGTACCAGGTGGAGAACGTCGCGACGACGTTCTCGTACGGATGACCGGGCTGCGCGTTCTCGTTGACCGTGAGGGTCGTCAGATCCAGCAGATGCCAGACGATGAACAGTGCCACGATGATGCCGCCCCAGCGCATGGTGCGGGTGGCGTAGCTCGACCGCTTCCGCTTGTGGACGTAGGCGGTGGGCCGGGCCTTCAGATCCCGGCGGCTGAGCTGGTACGCGGCGACGGCGTGCCCCACGACGGACGCGAGCAGCACCACGCGGACGATCCAGAGCCCCCACTCGTAGTGCAGGACGGGTTCGCCCATGGTGCGCAGCCAGTGGCCGTAGGCGTTGAACTCCCCCGCGCCGAAGAAGACCTTGAGGTTGCCCATCACATGCGCCACCAGGTAGCCGAGCATGATCAGGCCGCTCACGGCCATGACCGTCTTCTTGCCGACGGTGGATCCCCAGAAGGTTCGCGTGTGGGACGGTTTTCGATCCGTCCGCGTTGCCAGAGCCATGGGTACGACGCTAGGGCCGAAGCACCCCAGAGGTCCAAGACATGGTACTGCTCATGTCCATAGGCATGACCTATCGTGGGTCCATGCAGTTCCAGCAGCTCCTCTACTTTGTGGCGGTCGCCGAAACCCGGCATTTCACCCAGGCCGCCGAGCGGGTCCATGTCGCCCAGCCGTCGCTCTCGCAGCAGATCCGGGCGCTGGAGAAGGAGCTGGGGGCCGAACTGTTCAGCCGGGCCCGTGGCAATATCACCCTCACCGACGCCGGGGAGGCACTGCTTCCCCTGGCGCGCCGCATCCTCGCCGACGCCGACACCGCACGCCACGAGGTGCAGGAGCTCGCCCAGCTGCGCCGCGGCCGGGTCAGGCTGGGAGCCACGCCGAGCCTGTGCACCGGTCTGCTGCCCGATGTGCTGCGGACCTTCCACGATCTGCATCCGGGCATCGAGCTGCTGATCGAGGAGAGCGGTTCGCACGATCTCGTACGGGAACTGGCGCGCGGGTCCCTCGATCTGGCCCTGATCGTGCTGCCGTTGCCGGCCTCCTCGCCCGCACTGACCACCGTCGAGCTGCTGCGGGAGGACCTGGTCGTGGTGTCGCCCCCGGCCTGGCGGCCGGGAGGTGCCCCCACCACGGCGAAGGGCCCGCGCCGCCCGGTACGGATCGCCGATCTGCAGGACGAGCCGCTGGTGATGTTCCGGCACGGCTACGACCTGCGCGAGCTGACCGTCGCCGCGTGCCGCGCGGAGGGCTTCGAACCGTCCTTCACCGTCGAGGGCGGCGAGATGGACGCCGTACTCGGATTCGTACGCGCCGGACTCGGTGTCGCGGTGGTTCCGAGCATGGTCGCGGAGCGGGCCGGGCACGATCTGCGGGTCACCCCGCTCGCTCGTCCGGGGCTGCGCCGTACGATCGCACTCGCCCACCGCAGCGATGTGGCCCCGCCGCGCGCCGCCCGGGAGTTGCAGCGGGTGCTGCTCAGTTCCCGGGCGACGGCTGCTTCGCCCTCCCCCTGACGTCGTCCGGGGGACCTCCGCAGGCTTGAGCGCGCTACACCGCGTCGGCCAGTAGCAGCGAGTGGATCCGGTCGGGTGCGCCCGGGCGGGCGTAGTACCAGCCCTGGGCGGTGTCGCAGCCCAGCTCCCGCAGCTGCTCCGCCTGCGCGCCGGTCTCCACTCCCTCCACCGTGACGGCCAGCTCCAGGCTGTGGGCCAGCGAAACGATCCCTTCGACGATCTTCAGATCGACGGGGTCGGCCGGGTGCCGCTGCATTCCCTGGGTGAAGGAGCGGTCCAGCTTGAGCACGCTCACGGGCAGCCGGCGGAGATTGGCGAGGTTCGAATAGCCCGTGCCGAAGTCGTCGAGCGCTATGTCCACGCCCATCTCGGCGAGTTGGCGCAGCGGTTTGAGGAGATCCTCGTCGGCACCGATCAGCGCGGACTCGGTGACCTCCAGGCACAGGGCGCCCGGTTCGAGGCCGGAGCGCTCGAGCACGTCCACCGTGTCGGCGACCAGCCCCGGGTGGTGCAGCTGGGCCGGCGAGAGGTTGACATTGATCCGCAACGGGCCGCCGTCGCAGTGACGCTTCTGCCAGAACCGGGCCTGCCGTACGGCCTCCTGGAGCACCCAGCGGCCCAGCGGCACGATCAGCCCGGTATGCTCGGCGAGCGGAATGAACCGGTCCGGTCCCAGTACGCCGTGCTGCGGATGGCACCAGCGCACCAGCGCCTCGGCCCCGTGAACGCTTCCGTCCCCCAGGTGCACCAGCGGCTGGTACTCGATGAAGAACTCCTCCCGCTCCAGGGCCGCGGGCAGCGCGGTGGTCAGGCCGTGCCGGGTGATGGCGCGGGCGTCCGCCTCCGGGTCGGCGACCTCGAAGCGGTTGCCGCCCGCCGACTTGGCGCGGTACATGGTGATGTCGGCGCTGCGCAGCACCTCGGCGGCGGTGCGCTCGCCCGCCGGTCCTTCGACGATGCCGATGCTCCCGCGGACCGTGAACTCCCGGCCGTCGACGCGGATGGGCGAGCCGAGCACGCCGAGGATGCGCGTGGCGAGTTCGTCGACCTCGCGCTGGGTGTCGGGTCCGGTGGTCAGTGCCACGAACTCGTCGCCGCCCAGGCGGGCCACCATCTCGCCCGGCGCGGTGGCGCAGCTCTGCAGTCGGTCCGCGACCTCCACCAGCAGCCGGTCCCCCGCCGCGTGGCCAAGGCTGTCGTTGATCGCCTTGAAGCCGTCGAGGTCGAGGTAGCAGAGGCCGAAGCGGGCGCCGTCGCCCGCCGACAGGGCCTTCTCCAACCGCTCGAAGAACAGCGTCCGGTTGGGCAGTCCGGTGAGCGCGTCGTGGGTGGCCTCATAGCGCAGCCGCAGATTGAGCAGCCGCCGCTCGGTGGTGTCCTCCATCAGTGCCAGCTGGTACTGAGGCCTGCCGTCGGCGTCCCGCAGCAGGGAGACCGTCAGGTTGGTCCACAGCACGGTGCCGTCGTTGCGGAAGAACGGCTTCTCCGCCCGGAAGTGCTCGCGCTCGCCGCGCACCAGCTCCCGGTAGAGCTGCCAGACATGGGGCCGGTCCTCGGGATGGGACCAGTCGGTCACCTTCCTGCCGCGCACATGGTGCTCGAGCCCGCCGAACATCCGGGTGAGTGTTTCGTTGACCTCCAGCACGTTGCCGTCGAGGTCGGCGATCCCGATGCCGATCGCGGCGCCCTCGAACACTGCCCTGAAGCGCGCCTCGGTGGCGTGCAGAGCCTGCGCCGCGTCGCTGCGGGCCCGCAGCGAGGAGCGGGCGATGGCCTCCTGCTCGGCGAGGGTGCGCTCGCGCAGCCCGTGGGCGAAACCGGCAGCGAGGGCGTGCTGGAGCCTGGCGCAGCGGGCCCGGCTCTCTTCGGCGGTCAGCTCGGACTCACCGCCGGCGCCGCAGTACAGGACCAGATAGGAGTCGACGACGCCGAGTGTGCGGCTGAGCGCTTCGGGGTCGGTGCAGTGAGCATCGATCAGAGCGGTCCCGACACGGTGGGCGGCCTGCGGGTCGAAGGGGCGCGCGTGCAGCGTCTCGCTCAGCCGCCGGGCCAGCGGCAGCAGATGCTCTTCGATCTCGGGCCGGGTCATCGACGTGGCCGTCACCGGGAAGACGGCCCGGCTCCAGATCGTCGCGAACCGGCGGAGTCTGTCCTCAGGGCTGTCCGGGTCCGCTGCGGGACCCGCCGCCTGCGACGGCGACATCACGCCTTGCGCCCCACCCCGGCGAAGCCCGAGAAGGCGTATGGGTCCTCCTCCTTGGCGGGGGCGTCGGGCCGCCAGAGCGGCATGGACACCAGCCCGGGCTCGATCGTCCCGTACCCCTCGAAGAACCGCGCGATCTCCGCGCGTGAACGCATGACCAGGGGGTTTCGGATGTTCTGGTAGATGCCGACCGCGCCGCCCGCCTGCTCCTTGGGGAGGGGAATGCCCTCGTACGAGGCGTGAGTGAGGATGAGCAGGCTGCCGGGCGCGAGAGCGTCGCGCAACTCGGCGACGGCACTGTACGGGTCGTCCTGGTCCTCGATGAAGTGGAGTACGGCGACCAGGAGCAGCGCCACCGGCTGTTCCAGGTCGAGCAGCGCGGTGACTTCGGGACTGTCGAGGATCTGCCGCGGCTTGCGCAGATCGGCGGCGACGACGGCTGACTGCTCGTCACCCTCCAGTACGGCCTGGCTGTGTGCGACGGCCACCGGGTCGTGGTCGACATAGACCACGCGGGCGTCGGGGCTTGCCCTGCGTGCCACTTCATGCACATTTCCGAAGGCCGGAATGCCGGAGCCGATGTCGAGGAACTGGGAGATGCCCTGCCCCACCGCGTAGTTCACGGCTCGGCGCATGAACGCCCGGTTCGCCTGCATGATCTTGGGGAGGCCCGGCATGAACTCCATGGCGCGGCGGGCCGCTTCCCGGTCGACTTCGAAATTGTGCGAGCCGCCCAGGTAGTAGTCGTAAATACGGGCCACGCTCGGCACCGATATGTCGATGCCCTGCGGGGCCCAGGCGGGACGCTCCATCGATGTCTCCAACAAGTCGCCACGGGGGAGTTCGGCCATGACCATGGCCAGTGTTCGAGCCGAGGCTACTGATCGCCCGCCAAGAGAGCGAGCCCAAACGGAAATTAGCGGTCCGTTCTTGGTCACACGTCTTGGTCACATCGACGGAACATGCGAGGACTCAGACAGCGGAACAGAGAGCCGGCCCGCCGTCACGCGGGGGGCGTGAGACGGGCCGGCCGGGTCGGACGCGCAGCGTGGGGACTACTTGGGCGCTCCGACCGGCTTGCCCTCGGGCGAGACGGCATACCAAGTGCCGCCCACGCCCTGGCCGTTGGTGTCACCGGGCTTGGAGTCGCCCGCGAAGGTGTAGATGGGCCAGCAGTCGATCGTCTGCTGCTTGATTCCGTCGGGACGGTCGAAGGTCACGAAGCCCTTCTTGAGGATTCCCTCGGTGTCGTTCTTCCCGACGGGCTCGACAACCGGCCACTTCTTGAGGCAGTCGCCGGTGCAGGCCGTCTTCATGGGCCAGGCGGAGTCCTTCATGAAGCGGTAGACCGTCATGCCGTTCTTGTCGATGACGATCTCGCCGAGCTTGGGGTCGTTGCGGGTGGAGAGGCCGGCCAGGTCGGCACCGCCCTCCTCGCCCGCTTCCTCGCCGGCGCCCGCGCCGCCCGGCGCCGCCTTCTTGCCGTCGGGGGCCGACGCGAACCAGGTCCCGCCGACGCCCTGGCCCTTCGCGTCACCCGCCTTGGTGTCCTTGGCGTAGCGGTACATGGGCCAGCCCGCGATGGTGAGCTGCTTGGTGCCGTCCGCCCGGGTGACCTCGCCGAGCAGGGAGGTGTCGACACCGGGTGCGGCGGTGACGCCGCCTGCGGCGACAACCGGCCAGGCCTTCGCGCAGTCGCCTTCGCAATTCGACTTCGGCGGACTGTCCGTGTCCTTGTCGAACCGGTAGAGAGTGAGGCCGGCGCTGTCGGTGAGGACCTTGCCGAGATCCTTGCTGTCCCAGACGGCCAGTTGACCGCCGGGCTTCGCCGCAGCTCCCTGGGCGCCGGCACCGGCGCCCGCGCCGCCGTAACCGCTGTCCGAGCCGTAACCGCCGGGCTGCGCCGGGTTGGCCGCTCCGACCGCCTGGCCATTGGGGGTCTCGTTCCCCTTGTCCTGACCGCACGCCGTCGTCAGCGCGAGTACGGCCGCCGCAGTCACCGCGAGCGAGGCGTTCCGCCAGGTGTTCATGTCCACTCCCGTAGTCCTTCGAGCCCGTTGCGACGCTTCAGTGCGCCGTTCCTGGCCCTAGGTACGGACGTGGGGGCCGCGAGTGTTCAACGCGTTGAAAAAAATCTTCGGTGCCGCAAACGCGAAACGTGGAAATCCCCCCTCGATCAGGGGAATTCACCCCAAGACGGAATGGCTTGATCTCATCCGCACCACAGGCTCCATCAGTCACTCGGGGAGCGTTGATGCGAAGCGGTCCAGTGCGCCGCGCACCCGCGCTCTCACCGTCTTGCTGCCCTTGTGTCCCGCATCGCCGATGACCACGAGTTCCGCCTCGGGCCAGGCGCGGCTCAATTCCCAGGCGGTGTCGAGCGGAGAGCTCATGTCCAGGCGGCCGTGGAGGAGCACCCCCGGGATTCCCTTCAGACCTCCGGCGCCGCGCAGCAGGGCGCCCTCCTCCAGCCAGGCGCCGTGCGCGAAGTAGTGGGAGGCAATCCGTACGAGCGCGATGCGCCCGGCCGAAGGACGGCCGCTGTAGGGGGTGGGCCCGCCATGGGGTTCCAGCGACAGCACCGCATCCTCCCAGCGGCACCATTCCGTGGCGGCCCTCTCCCGTACCGCCGGGTCCGGGTCCGTCATCAGGCGGGCGTACGAGGCGACCAGATCGCCGGCGCGGTCGGCCTCGGGGACGCCGGACCTGAACCGCTCCCACTGTTCGGGGAAGAACCGCCCCACCCCCCGGTAGAGCCAGTCGATCTCCGAGCGCCGGGTTGTCGTGACTCCGTCGATCACGATCTCCGACACCCGGTGCGGGTGCAGTTCGGCGTAGGCGAGGAGCAGCGTCGACCCCCAGGAGCCGCCGCACAGCAGCCAGCGCTCGATGCCGAGTTGGTGCCGCAGCTGTTCCATGTCGGCGAGCAGGTGGCCGGTGGTGTTGTGGTGCATGCCGAACGCGGGGTCGGCGGCATGCGGAGTGCTGCGCCCGCAGCCGCGCTGGTCGAACAGGACGACGCGGTAGCGGTCCGGGTCGAAGTACTGGCGTGCGCGCGTGGTGCAGCCGGACCCTGGCCCTCCGTGGACGTACAGCGCGGGCTTGCCCTCGGGATTGCCGCAGACCTCCCAGTACACGAGGTTGCCGTCGCCCACATCGAGCATCCCCTGCTCGTACGGCTCGATCGGCGGATACAGCTCAGGCACGAGTCGTGGTCCCTTCCGTCGGAGAAATACAACAGCGCTGTTATGTTAAGCAGATGAGCTCCCCCGCCACCGAGCCCGGCCCCGGCCCCGAACTGCTCGGCACTCGGCTGCGCCACCTGCTCGGCCTCCTGGAGGCCGATGTCACCGCGGTCTACTCCGACCTCGGACTGGACGGTTTCCGCCCGCGGTACGCCCCGTCCGTACGTACGCTGGCCGCCGACGGCCCCCGCTCCATCCAGGACCTGGCACACACGATCGGCGTGACGCACTCGGCGGCGAGCCAGACGGTCTCCCAGCTGGTCAGGGAAGGGCTGGCCACCATCGGTCCCGGGAAGGACGCACGGCGGCGCATCGTTCGTCTGACCCCCAAGGCCGAGGCTCTGCTGCCCGCACTGGAGGCCGAGTGGGCGGCCACCACCGCGGCAGCGGCCACCTTCGAGGCCGAGCTGCCGTTCCCCTTGAGCGAGCTGATCGGCGAAGCCCTGGAAGCGCTGCACCGGCGGCCGATGCGGCAGCGGATCGCCGACGCGGCCCCTGGCCTCATCCACCCGCCGGGCTGCCGCCCCGACACGTCATCGTGTCCGCCACATGGGGGATAAGAATGACCCATTCGCCCGACACCGATAGCGGACAAAAAGGGATTCTCTTAGCGTTTCGATCATCGAGGTGCACTTTCAGCCTTTTGTGGAAATCGGTTCCGCAGCTGCTCCTCGGGGATCCGGAGGATTCACCATGCGCGCCATACGTGCCGCATCCGCCGCTCTGCTGGGAGTGGCCTCACTCGGACTGGCCACCCCTCTCGCGGCGGCGGCCACGAGCGTCAACAACACGCCGTACGACTTCACTGTCACCCCCTCGACCGTCGCACCGGGCGGGCGGGTCACGCTGACCGCCGGCGGATGCAACACGACGGCCAGCGCCTCCTCCGGGGTGTTCGACAGCGTCACCATCCCGTCGAACGGCTCCGCGACGGCAACAGTCGACGGGGATGCCAAGCCGGGCGCCGTCTACGCCGTGAGCTTCGCCTGCGGCAGTGACACGGCATCGCTCGATATGAGGATCTCCGGCACGCCGGCCCGTCCGACCGCCAGCTCCACCACCGTCGCGCCCCAGGGTGTCAGGGGCGGCCTCGGCGGCAGCATCGGCGGACTGAACACCGGTGAGCTCGCGGCCGGTACGGCGCTGGTCGTGGCCGCGGCCACCGGCACCATCTATGTCGTACGCCGGCGGTCGGAGAGCCGTCAGCACTGACGTCCCTCTCTCCGCCCCCGCTACACCGAAACCGCCCGTCGCCCCGAGTCCCGGCCAGGACTCGGGGCGACGGGCGGTTTCGGCCGACCGGGAGGTTCGGCCGGTCAGCCCCTCCCGCTGACCGTGCGGCGGCGACGGGCGACGAACAGACCGCCTCCGACTGCCGCCGTGGCGACGAGGGCGCCGCCGATCGCCATCTCGGTGGAGCTGGGACCGACCGAGCCACCGAGGCCACCCTGCGCGCCCCGGGCCGAGAGCACGGTGAACTGGACAGTCGCCACGTTCGAGTTGTCGTTGCACCTGACAGCCAGGTTGTACTGACCCGGTGTTGTGTGATCGTGAATCCGCGCGGAAGCGGTCGACTGGTTCTGACCGTTGTTGGAGAGCTGTACCTGAGAGAACGCGTTGGACGCGACCGTGCCACCACGCTTGCATCCCTGCACCGTGATCGTCAGGGTGCCGCCCTGGTGGACCGATTGCGGGTTGACGCGGACAGTGATCCGGCCGTTGTCCTTGCGGACATTGCCGCCCTGGCCGTTACCGCCCTGGTTATTGCCGCCCAGCCCGTTGTTTCCCCGGCCGTTGCCGCCCTGGTTATTGCCGCCCTGCCCGTTGTCCCCCCGGCCGTTGCCACCTTGACCGTTACCGCCCTGACCGTTGTCTCCGCGGCCGTTGCCGCCCTGGCCGTTACCGCCCTGGTTATTGCCGCCCAGCCCGTTGTCCCCCCGGCCGTTGCCGCCCTGGCCGTTACCGCCCTGGTTATTGCCGCCCAGCCCGTTGTCCCCCCGGCCGTTGCCGCCCTGGCCGTTACCGCCCTGGTTATTGCCGCCCAGCCCGTTGTCCCCCCGGCCGTTACCGCCCTGGTTATTGCCGCCCAGCCCGTTGTCCCCGCGGCCGTTACCGCCCTGGTTATTGCCGCCCAGCCCGTTGTCCCCGCGGCCATTGCCGCCCTGGTCATTGTCCCCGCGGCCGTTACCGCCAAGACCGTTGTCCCCCCGGCCGAAGTCCCCCAGACCATTATCTCCTTCACCGTTGCCCCCCTGACCATTGTCACCTTGACCATTGCCCTGATTAATGCCCACCAGACCATTGCCCCCCAGGTCGTCGCCGCCCGCGGCGGCCGGCGGAGCAGAGAGCCCGACGGCCACGCAGGCCGCGGCCACTGCGAGAGCGCGTGAAGCACGCATCGTTGAACCTCCAGTGGAAGACGCCCCAAAGCGGTGCTCCGGGAGATTCGACGAGTACGTCCTCCATGACGAACACTCACTGGGGCATGGAGTCGCCGCATTTCGGCACTGGTCCACCCCGGTGAGGCGACACGCCGACGACGCGCCGAAGTATCTGATGGAGTCGCAGGTCACAGACCGTCAGTATTTTTATCTGCTGAATACTCGGATGGGTCATCGGCACCGGCCCCACCACCCGTTCGCCCTTCCCTCCTGGCCGCTTGAACCCAGCGGACTTAGCGTGCCTACAGACGCCACGAAGGGAGAACAATGGGCCAGCACTACGGCGGCTCGGTGTCAAGGATCCGCTCACCCTGGGGCGCACTGGCTCTCGTCCTGCTCAGCGGGATCGCCCTGATAAAGAATGGCGTGGACGTGCCCCTGGGACCGCCGCAGCCTGCCGCCGCAGCCGCGCTGGCCGGCCGCGCCCAGGGCGAGACGTTCCTCCCCGTCCCCCTCGAGCCGCTCGCGTACGCCCCCGCGGAACGCGTGAGAATCCCGTCGATCGACGTGGACGCTCCGGTCATGCATGTAGGCCTGGACCAGGACGGCTGGATCGACGCCCCGCCGCCACAGGACCCCAATGTTGCGGGCTGGTACCAGAACGGCATCGCCCCCGGCCAGCGGGGCACGGCGGTCGTCGTCGGCCATGTCGACAACCTGTCGGGGCCGGCCGTCTTCTACGGCCTCGGCTCGATCCGGAGGGGCGCGCGGATCGAGGTGAGCCGCTTCGACCGCAAGACCGCGGTCTTCGAGGTGTACGGCGTCGAGGTCTTCTCCAAGTACAACTTCCCCGGGCCCCGCGTGTACGGCGACACCGGACAGGCGGAGCTGCGCGTGATCACATGCGGCGGTGGCTACTCGAAGGCAGGGGGCTACGACGGGAACGTCGTGGTCTTCGCGCGCATGGTCAAGACCCACTGATCCCCGGACCGGCCGAACTCTGCCGCCGCGCGGCTCATCGCGGCGGCAGGGTGATGCGGTATCCGGCGTCCAGCAGCTCGGGCAGATATCTGCGCAGCGCCGAGACGCTCTGCGAGCGGTCGCCGCCCGCGTCGTGCGAGAGGACGATGACTCCGGGCCCCGCGCCGTCCATCACCCGGCGGACGATGGTCCCTGTGCCGGGCTCCGTCCAGTCGAGCGTGTCGAGGGTCCAGGCGAGGGGCTCCATGCCGAACTCCGCGCCGATCTCGAAGGAGTGCCTGTTCCAGGCCCCGAAGGGGGCCCGGTACCAGAGTGGCGCGGCACCGAGCGTCTCCTCGACCACCTCGCTCGTACGGCCCAGTTCGGCGCGGATCGCGGACGGCGGGAGCCTGGGGATCAGCGGGTGCGACCAGGAGTGATTACCCACCACATGGCCGTCACCGGCCATCTCGCGCAACAGGTCACGGTTGGCGGTGGCCATTTCGCCACAGACGAAGAACATCGCCCGCACGCCGTACTCGCGCAGCGTGCCGAGGATGTCGGGGGTGTAGCGGGGATCGGGCCCGTCGTCGAAGGTGAGAACCATGTCGCGGCCCGCCTCCGACACCTTGAGAAACGGCCGTCGGCGCACCGGCGGCATGGTCCGGCGAAGATTCGGCGGTGCGTGCGTGGTCATCGGCTGGAGCCGGTAGGTGGTCGCCTTCAGCGGCGGGCCCGCGGCAGCCGCCGGGCCCGCGGCCGGGATCGGACCTGCGGCCGGACGCGGAGTGGTGGTCCGGCCCGGGACCGTCGCGCGCTCGGTGAAGAGCAGCCCGGTGGTGGCGGCTGCGCCGAGGCATGCCGCGATGCCGAGCACCGACCGACGCGCGGGCAGCATCTGATCCTTTCTCATGACCAACTGCTCGCACGGCCTTTGCCCCGCAGACTTCATCAACACCGGTTACACGGGTGAAACTACCCGAAGGGATCAACGGAAGCCCGCAGGTCGCGTCCGTCAGTTGCGGCGGACCAGCGGGAAGGGCAGTGTCTCGCGGATGGTCAGCCCGGTGAGGAACATGACGAGCCGGTCGACGCCGATGCCCAGCCCGCCGGTCGGCGGCATCGCGTACTCCAGCGCGTCGAGGAAGTCCTCGTCGAGCTCCATGGCCTCCGGGTCTCCCCCCGCCGCGAGCAGGGACTGCGCGGTGAGCCTGCGCCGCTGCTCCACCGGGTCGGTCAACTCCGAGTAGGCGGTGCCAAGTTCGGTACCGAAGGCGACCAGGTCCCAGCGTTCGGCGAGCCGCGGGTCGTGGCGGTGCTGGCGGGTGAGCGGGGACACGTCGGTCGGGAAGTCCTTGTAGAACGTGGGCATCTTGGTGCGCTCCTCGACGAGGCGCTCATACATCTCGAGCACCACATCGCCGCGGGTGTCGTCGGGGACGTGCGGGACGCCCGCCCGGTCGCAGAGCCTTCTGAGGACATCCTCGTCGGTGTCGGCGTCGACCTCCTCACCGAGCGCCTCCGACACCGCGCCGTACAGTGTCTTGACCGGCCAGGGGCCCGAGATGTCGTGCTCGACGAACTTGCCGTCCGGCCCCGCCTTGTGGGCGACCGGGGAGCCGAAGGCGGCGGTCGCCGCACCCTGGATCAGCTCACGGGTCAGATCGAGCATCACGTCGTAGTCGGCGAAGGCCTGGTATGCCTCCAGCATCGTGAACTCGGGGTTGTGCTTGTACGAGACGCCCTCGTTGCGGAAGGTGCGGCCCATCTCGAAGACCTTCTCCATGCCACCCACGCACAGCCTCTTCAGATACAGCTCGGGGGCGATGCGCAGATACAGGTCGAGGTCGTAGGCGTTGATGTGGGTGGTGAAGGGGCGGGCGTTGGCGCCGCCGTGGATCTGCTGCAGCATCGGCGTCTCGACCTCCAGATAGCCGCGCTCCAGCAGGCCCTGACGCAACGCCTGGACGGCGGTGGAACGGTGGCGTACGACATCACGGGCACCGGGGCTGGCGACCAGGTCCAGATAGCGGCGGCGGACCCGGGCCTCGGGGTCGGCGAGTCCGCCTCGCTTGTCGGGCAGCGGGCGCAGGCACTTGCCGGTCAGCTGCCAGCCGGTGACGAAGACCGAGAGCTCACCCTTGTCTGTGACGCCGATCTCGCCGGTGGCGGTGATGTGGTCGCCGAAGTCGACGTCGGAAGTGAAACGGTTGAGCACGTCATGGCCCGAACCGTCGCGGGTGAAGGCGAGCTGGAGGTCGCCCGACCAGTCCCGCAGCACGGCGAAGACGACGCCGCCGAAGTCGCGGACGACCATCACGCGCCCCGCGACGGTGACGTGTTCGCCGCTGCGGGTGCCGGGGACGGGCGCGGGACACGCGGTACGGATCTCGCCGACAGTGCGGGTGCGCCCGGCGACACCGACGGGGTACGGGTCGATGCCGACCGCGCGCAGCCGCTCCAGCTTGCGGTGGCGGATGCGCACCTGCTCGGGCAGCCGCTGCTCCCCCGCCTCCGCGGGCGCGCCGGGACCCACCAGGCCGAGCGAGTCGATGGACGGCAGCCCTTCGGTGGTGACGGGGCTGACGACACCGCGCGGCCGGCCTCTGCCCTTCCCCCAGAGCTTGCGCAGGCTCGGTACGGAGACGAACCCCTCGGCGATCCCGGAGGCGAGGCCGACACGGGCGAGGGAGCCGGCGTCGCCGAAGCAGAGGAAGCGCGGATACCACTCGGGCTGGTACTTGACGTTGGACCGGTACAACGCCTCGAGCTGCCACCACCTGGAGAAGAAGAGCAGCAGCTTGCGCCACATCCGCAGCACCGGGCCCGCGCCGATGCGGGCGCCTTCCTCGAAGGCCGAGCGGAAGACGGCGAAGTTGAGGGAGATCCGGCGGACACCGAGTTTCGCGGCGTGCGCGCAGAGTTCGGCGACCATGAACTCCATGACCCCGTTGGGGGCGGTGCGGTCACGGCGCATCAGGTCGAGCGAGACGCCGTCCCGCCCCCAGGGCACGAAGGAGAGCAGTGCGATCAGATTGCCGTCCCCGTCGAAAGCCTCGACGAGCAGGCAGTCGCCGTCGGCCGGGTCCCCGAGCCGGTCGAGCGCCATGGAGAAGCCTCGTTCGGTCTCGGTGTCCCGCCAGGCGTCGGCCTTGGAGACGATTTGCTGCATCTCCTCGTCGGTCAGGGCGGAGTGACGGCGGATCTCGGTGGTGGCCCCGGTCCGTCTGACCCGGTTCACGGCCTGCCGGGTGACCCGCATGTCGCGGCCGTCCAGGTCGAAGCGGGCAACCTGGAGGATCGCCTCGTCGCCGAGCTGGATGGCACCGAGACCGGAGCGGGCGTAGACCTTGGCACCCTCCTCGGAGGCGCCCATGACGGCGGGGGCCCAGGCATAGCGCTTGGCGACGTCCAGCCAGGCCTCGATGGCGGGGGTCCATGCCGCGCGCTCGCCGACCGGGTCACCGCTGGCCAGGCAGACCCCGGCCTCGACCCGGTAGGTGACGGCGCCCTTGCCGCTGGGCGAGAAGACGACGGCCTTGTCACGGCGGGTGGCGAAGTAGCCGAGCGAGTCCTGGGAGCCGTACGCGCCGAGAAGGGCACGGATGCGG
The DNA here is from genome assembly GCF_026341125.1 of Streptomyces sp. NBC_01142. NCBI lineage: Bacteria > Bacillati > Actinomycetota > Actinomycetes > Kitasatosporales > Streptomycetaceae > Streptomyces > Streptomyces sp. NBC_01142. The sequence continues at coordinate 2,907,719 of NZ_JAPEOR010000001.1, read as the reverse complement.
GGCTCCTCGTCGCCGTGCAGGGCGGCTTCCATTCGCTGTGACCGGAAGAGCGTGTGGGCCGCGCCGAGCAGGGCGAGCGCGCCGAACAGACCGAGGACGAAGAAGAGGATGCGGGGCGGGCTTCCGTCGAACTGGTCGCCGGAGACCAGCCCGCCCAGTACCCGGTTGGAGGCCCACAGCAGCCGTTGGTCCTGGGGCAGCGTGCCGGGGAAGAGCTCGACCAGACCCCAGCCGGCCAGTACGCCGGCGGCGAGTCCGAGGACCAGGACGAGGAGCGCGCGGAGCAGCGCGCCCCGCCGGGTCTCGGCGTAGAACTCCCCGCGCGCCATGACCAGCACCACCAGGGCGATCAGGCACAGGACCAGATTGGGGATCCAGGTCCAGTCGTGGTCGATGGCCACCACCAGTACGTCCGCGATCAGCAGCAGCGCCATATAGGTGACGACGAGCCACCACGCCGCCTTCTTGCGGGCGCCGATGGCGGCGGCGAGCAGCAGCAGGAAGACGGCGTAGGCGAGGTTCGCGCTGACCGGGACGGTGACTCGGTCCAGGAAGAGTGCGACCGGGCGCAGCAGCTGCCGCAGCGGGGGGATGAGCGAGATGACGACGCAGAACACGCCGAGCGCGGCGAAGAACATCGCGAACGCACCCGGCACCCTGCTCAGCACGCTGCCACGGGCGGGAGTGGGCTCCTCCACGGTGACACTCATGATCTGCACTCTAGGGAGACCAGCACCGGGCCGCCTGTCGGGCACGGATAGCCTCGATGGCGTGACCGCGCAGCGACCTCACCAGTTCGAACGCGGGACAGACGGCCCGAAGGTGATCGTGGTGGGCGTGGACGGATCCGACTCCTCACTGCGTGCCGCGGCGTACGCAAGCGGCCTCGCCCGGCGCCAGAACGCCCGCCTCGCCATCGTGTACGTCCAGCCGGTGATGCCGGCGGGCGCGGCGCTCGGGGTGCCCGTCGCGGCTACGACCGGGGAGATCGCCGAGGAGCTGGTGGCCGAGATCCGCTCCGCCGCCGAGCGGGTGAAGGGGATCTGGGACGTCCGCTGGGAGTTCCACACCGTGCACGGCGACCCGTACGGCGGGCTGGTCACCGCGGCCGACGATCTGAAGGCGGACGCCGTGGTGGTGGGGGCTTCGGAGTCGGCGGGCCACCGGTTCATCGGTTCGGTGGCGGTCCGGCTGGTGAGGGCCGGGCGCTGGCCGGTGACCGTCGTTCCGTAGCCCTGCCGTTCCGTCGTACGGCGTTGTGTACGGGTGTGCGCCGGGCGGGTGTCCTCCGGATCAGGCCGGCGGGCCCGGCAAGATCCGGAAGACACCCCCTACCGGCCCGTGGAGAGACCGTTCTCGGCCGCGCCGCGGCGGAGGACCGCCTCGCGGATCGCCTCCTGGACCCGGCCGCAGTCCTTCCTGTCGCGGTGGCGGCGCAGGGCGTCCGGCAGATTGATCACGCGCCCCGTGGCGGTGTAAGGCGGTGTGCTTCCTGCCGAGCCGCAGCTGCTCGTCGTCCGGGCCGGCCTCCACTCCGTGCCCCGGTGCAGGCTCACGGCAACGACATCCCCACCGGCGTTCCGGGCGGCGCGGGCGTCGGCGACGACCTGCTTCTCGTCAGGAGCGTGAAGCCGCGCGGTGCCGGGGCTCCCGCCGGAGAGGGGGCGGGCGGCGCGGGGGGACGCGGCCTCCTCGAGCGACGGGCCGCCCCCGGCCCCTGGAGCGGCACGATCCGCTCCGCCCGGCTCCGGTTGACCGTTCACCGCACCATTCGTCGCTCCGTGCGACCGCTCGGCGACGACAGCGGTGCGTCATCTGTCCCTTCGCGGCCGGATGCGTTCGTATACGCCACGTGGCAGCGACCTCTGCACGAAAGGGTGTTGGCAATGGCGACGGCGACCGCGACGACCGACGAGCGGGCCATGGCGCAGCTGCAGCGTGAGCACGGTCCGGCGCTGCTGAGCTTTCTGGTCAATCTGACGTACGGGGATCAGCAGCGGGCCGAGGATCTGCTGCAGGAGACGCTGGTACGCGCCTGGCTGCATCCCGAGGCGTTCGACGCCCCGTACGAGTCGATGCGGCCGTGGCTCTTCACGGTCGGGCGCCGCCTCGCGATCGACGCACGCCGCTCCCGGATGGCCCGGCCCACCGAGATCGGTGACGGCGTTCTGGCCAGCACTCCGGACCCGGCGGACGTCACGGAGAGCGCGGTCGCCGCGCTGGATGTCCGGGCGGCCGTGGAGTCGCTGAGCCCCGAGCATCGCGCGGTGCTGGTGCAGATCTACTTCTGCGGCCTGAGTGTGAGTGAGGCCGCGGAGGCGCTCGGCATACCTCCGGGCACGGTCAAGTCGCGTTCGTACTACGGGCTGCGCGCGCTCGCCCGCTGCCTTCCGGGGTACAGCAGGCCCCGGCGTCCCCGGTCCAGCCGCTGACCCGGATGCCTGCGGACCCTGTGCGACCGATGATGTGAGGGCTCCGTCGGAGTCCGTACGAACATCCCCTCGCACGCGGAAGGAACCCAGGCCATGAACGCCATCGCCGAGCGCTATCGCAGGCACGCCGACGCCTTCGAACGAAAGATCGCCGAGGTACGGCCCGAGCAGTGGACGAACCCGTCCCCCTGCGCGAAGTGGAACGCCCGCGACGTCGTGGACCACATCGTCTCGATGCACGGTTACATGCTGACCCCCGTGGGCCGCCGGCCCGGCCCGGCGCCGTCGGTCCAGGACGACCCGCTGGCCGCGTTCAGGGCAGTTCGTGCCGATGTCCAGGCCGTGCTCGACGATCCCGGCCTCGCCGGGACCGTATGCGACACACCCATGGGCCGCATGCCGGCCGAGCGGCACATCGACGAGGTCGTCAGCGACGATCTCGTCCTGCACGGGTGGGACCTCGCCCGGGCCACCGGGCAGGACGAGACCATCCCGGCCGAGGACGTGGCGCGGCTGTGGGCGGGCACCACGGCGATTCCGGCCGAGGTGATGGAGAAGCTCCGGACGCCGGGCGCGTTCGGTCCGGACATCGAGGTGTTCGGTCCCGAGGTGAAGGTCCCCGACGACTCCCCGCTGCAGGACCGTCTGCTCGGTCTCATCGGCCGCGACCCCCGCCCGGCCGGGTCGGGGACGGGGGCCGACAGCGGGAACTGAACCGGCGCCGGGCGGCGCGCGTACTGCACCTGTGCGGAGAACGCGCGACGACCCGAGGACGGTTTCCTTGACCGAGACACCGACCGAGACACCCCCATCGCGACGGCCGGCGATCGCCTCGACGGCCCTGGCCTGCGTCGCGTTGAGCCGGTGCCCCGACACCGCGGCCACCCGGGCGGCACGCCGGGCACGCCGCTGGCTGCGCGCAATCCCCTCCCCGCCCCGCGGCTCCGCCGACGAGCTGATCGATTCGGCGCTGCGCACGCTGGCGCTGCGCGAAGAGGAACCCGTCGATCTGAGCCACCCCCGGCTCGACGCGTCCGGGTACGCAGTCCTGAGCCGGGTCGTGCAGGCGGTGGCCGTCCATGTCGATCTGGCAGTCGTCGGCGGCGCGCCCCTCGGCCGGCTGGCCGGCCTGCTCGACCGCGACATCGCGACCGGCACACCCTGCCCGTTCACCGGACGGCCCGGCTCCCCCGCGCTGTGGGCCGCACGGCTCCTGGCGGAGCACCCGGCAGGCGGGGGGCGGCCGGTGCGCGAGGCAGTGGCCAGGATTGCGGCGGCCCGGCAGGACAACGCCCGCACCGAGGACGAACTGCCCGCCACCGCGCTCGCCCTGATCGCGCTGAACGCGGCGGCCCCGGGCAGCCCGGCGTGGCGGCGGTGCCGCGCCGCACTGTTGCGTGTGCAGCTCCACGACGGCAGTTGGCGTCCGAGTCGGACCGCCTCCGAGGCGTCGGTGGCGTGACACGGCGGCGTGTGACGGTGGCTCGTACTGGTCCACGCCTCCGTCACGCACGCCCCGGATGTCCCGGTGGTGACGTCGTCCCCCTCGGGCCACGGCGAGCAGGCGACAGTATGCGAAACCTCACGCTCAAGTTGAGTAAAGAGGCACCCTCAGCCGTGTCTCTCGGTGGAGGCTCGACGTCGAGTCGGCACACGAAGTCGTCCGGGAGAAGGTGGGAAGGGTGCAGCCCGAAAGTACGAACGGCACCAGCCCAGGCGGGCTGGCGGTCCCCATGGCATGGCTCTGCGCCGAGTACATCGCCGACGAGATGCTGCGCACCGGAGAGCTCGTGGAAAGCGGCTCGATCGAATTCCGTGCCGGCCGGCAGACACTGGCGCTGACCATCTGTCTGTGCGACAGCGCGGACGAACTCGCGGGTGTCCGTGCCGTCGCCCGGATCGAGGAGTGGCTGACCCTCACCTCGCACGGACACCCCTGGCAGGAGTGGGTGCTGGAGCGGATGGCCGCCCGCGAGGAGCGGGAGCGCCACCTCGAGGGCGGGGCCGACCCCGATCTGGCGCTCGCGCGGGACGCCTGGAACTGGCTGCGGATGACGGAGCTGCTCGCGGCCGACCTCGGCGACAGCGAGCCGTGGCACCCGGCGAACCCGATGGGTGCGGGCGTGGACGAAGGCAGGCAGGTCTGGACTCCGGCCTGGCAGCTCGGGCTGCCGCTGAGTCATCTCGCCATCCATCTCTTCTGAGATCCTTGCGAGTCAGGGCCTTGCGAGTGAGACGCTTGCGAGGCTCTCGGCGGGCGGCCGACGGCGCTGCGCCGGCAGCCTGCGCCGACGGGCTCAGCCCGGGGACGAGTGGCCTGCCGAGGAATGCACCCCCGCGCGGTACTTGGGGATCCGGATCGTGATCTTCATCCCGGCACCGACGCCTGTCTCGATGACGAGTCCGTAATCGTCCCCGTACACCTGGCGCAGCCGGTCGTCGACATTGGACAGGCCGATTCCCGAGGACGCCGTCCGCTCCCCCGTGAGAATCCCCCGCAGGACGGCCGGGTCCATGCCCACACCGTCGTCCTCGATGGTCACCATGGCCTCCGCTCCGGCGTCCCGCGCCGCGATCACGACACGGCATTCGTTCCTGGAGTCCTCCAGGCCGTGCTTGACGGCGTTCTCGACGAGCGGCTGCAGACACAGGAACGGCAGCGTCACCGGCAGCACCTCCGGCGCCACCTGGAGCGTCACCTTGAGCCGGTCGCCGAAGCGGGCCCCGGCGAGCGCCAGATACTGCTCGATGGAGCGCAGTTCGTCGGCGAGGTTGGTGAAGTCGCCGTGCCTGCGGAAGGAGTAGCGGGTGAAGTCGGCGAATTCCAACAGCAGTTCACGTGCCCGCTCGGGATCGGTGCGGACGAACGAGGCGATGGCGGCGAGCGAGTTGAAGATGAAGTGCGGCGATATCTGGGCGCGCAAGGCCCGGATCTCCGCCTCGATGAGCCGGGTACGGGACCGGTCGAGCTCGGCCAGTTCCAGCTGTACGGAGACCCAGCGGGCCACCTCGGTCGCGGCACGCACCAGGACGGCCGACTCCCGCGACCCGTAGGCGACGAGCGCGCCGAGCACTCCCTCCTCCCCCGTCAGCGGGGCGATCACGGCCCAGCGCAGCGGGCACTCCAGGTCCGCGCACTCGGTGTGCACGCTCTGGCTGCGCCCCGAGTCGAGTATTTCGGCGACCCGCACCATGACCTGCTGCTCATGGTGGTCGGCGCCGGGGCCGTCCCAGGCGAGCACGGACTCACGGTCGGTGAGACAGAGCGCCTCGGTGCCGAGCAGGGAGCGCAGCCGCCGGGCGGCTTTGCGTGCGGTGTCCTCGGTGAGGCCGGCGCGCAGCGGGGGTGCGGCGAGCGAGGCGGTGTGCAGGGTGTGGAAGGTGGCACGCTCGACGGGCGTGCCGAGGTCGAGGTCGGGCCTGGCGCCCCGGCGTGCCGTCATCCTGCCCAGGACGATGCCCGTCGCCAGCAGTACCGCTCCCGCCGCTGCCAGTGCGGCCAGTCCCGTCCCCGTCATCGTTCCACTCCTTCGGGCTGAGGCCTGCCGACGAGGTCTTCCGGCAGATGCAGCCGCGCAAGGATGGCGGCGGCGCCGGGAGGTATGTGGTGCCGGGTGGCGAGCGACACCAGCACCATGGTCAGAAAGCCGAGGGGCACCGACCACACGGCGGGCCAGGCCATCAGGGTGTGCACCCAGCCCTCGGGAGGGAGGCCCGCGCGGGTGGCCATCACCGCGGTGAGCGCGGACCCGCCGCCGATCACCAGTCCGGCGCCCGCGCCGGGCGGGGTCAGCCCCCGCCACCAGATGCCGAGCACCAGCAACGGACAGAACGAGGACGCGGAGACGGCGAACGCGAGCCCCACGGCGTCGGCGACCGGCACATTGGTGGCCACGACACTCACCGCCAGCGGCACCGCCATGGCGAGCAGAGTGGCGAGGCGGAAGTGCCGTACGCCGCGCGAGGGCAGCACATCCTGGGTGATGACACCGGCGACGGACATGGTCAGTCCGGAGGCGGTGGACAGGAACGCGGCGAACGCGCCGCCCGCCAGCAGCGCGCCGAGGAGATCTCCCGCGAGCCCGCCGACGATCCGTTCGGGCAGCACCAGGACAGCGGCGTCGGCCTCGCCGGTGAGGGCGAGTTCGGGTGCGTAGATCCGCCCGAGTGCGCCGTAGACGGGCGGCAGCAGATAGAAGGCGCCGATCAGCCCGAGGACGACAAGGGTGGTGCGGCGCGCAGCGCGGCCGTTGGGGCTGGTGTAGAAGCGGACGGCGACATGCGGGAGTCCCATCGTGCCCAGGAAGGTGGCGAGGATGAGTCCGTACGTCGCGTACAGCTGGTAACCGTCCCGGCCGCCGGACAGCGGCTGGGACCAGCTGAACGGGTCGGTTCCCGAGGAGGCCCGCTCGGGCACTTCGGCGCCCCGGGGGAACTTCAGGGTGGTGCCGGCCTCGATGCGGTGGGTGCCCTCGTCCAGGGTGACGTGCCGCTTCTCGTGCCGGGTGCCGTCGATGCCGCCGGAGACAGTGAGAGTGAGCGGTTCGTCGAGATCGATGCGGACGCTGTCGTCGACGCGTACGACGGTGTGCTCGCGGAAGAGCGTCGGCGCGTCGAAGCGGGCTCGGGGCGCGTCGTCGCCGAGCCAGGCGGCGACGAGGAAGAGCGCGGGCACCAGCAGGGCGGTGAGCTTGAGCCAGTACTGGAAAGCCTGGACGAAGGTGATGCTGCGCATGCCGCCCGCGGCAACGGCTCCGGTGACGACGACCGCGACGACCAGACCGCCGACCCAGTCGGGCGCGCCGGTGAGTATCTCCAGGGTCAGTCCGGCGCCCTGCAGCTGGGGCAGCAGATAGAGCCAGCCGATGCCGACGACGAAGAGGCTGGCGAGCCTGCGCACCGCGCCGGACTCCAGCCGGGCCTCGGCGAAGTCGGAGAGGGTGTACGCCCCCGAGCGGCGCAGCGGGGCGGCGACCAGCACCAGGAGTACGAGGTAGCCGGCGGTGTAGCCGACCGGGTACCAGAGCATGTCGGGGCCCTGCAGGAGCACCAGGCCCGCGATGCCGAGGAAGGACGCGGCGGAGAGGTACTCACCGCTGATGGCCGCGGCGTTCAGACCGGGCTTCACCGTGCGGGAGGCGACATAGAAGTCGGAGGTGGTGCGGGATATGCGCAGCCCGAGCGCGCCGATGAGCAGGGTGGCGAGCACCACGACGGTGACGGCTGTCACCGCGTAGGTCTGGTTCATGAAGCTTCACCGGGCAGCACCGGTCAGCGGCCTTCGACGAGCCTGGTGAAGTCGCGTTCGTTGCGCTCCGCCCGGCGCACGTACCAGCGAGCGGTCAGCCACATCACCGGGTAGACGGCCAGGCCGAGCGATGACCAGACGAAGGGCTCCGGCGAGGAGAGATCGCCGCCGACGGCGGCCGGCAGCGCGAAGAGCAGCGGCAGGGAACCGACCAGCAGGGCGAGGGCCCCCAGCGCGTAGAGCGCGGCCCGCAGCTGGCTGCGCATCAGGGAGCGTACGTAGGTGGCGCCGAGTGTCGTCTGCTCGCTGATCTCGGACCGGGCGGGGGCATGCCCGGGCGCGCGCCTGGCGCCGCGCGGCACCCCGGTGACGACCTCGCGGCGGGGGTGTTGCTCTGCAGACATCGTCGTCCGCTCCAGCGTCTCTCGGCGAACCCTCGGGAGCTGTGGAGTCTACGCAGGAGTGTTTACCGACGGTAGACACCGGCGGCAGTACCTCGATTGCCGCTCCATCGCTGGTCAGCGGCTGGCCAGTGACCGGTCAGCGGCCCGGGCGCCGGGCGCAGTCGCTGAGTGCGATCTCGAGCTCGACGTAGGACTCCTCTGCCCTGCGGAAGGCAACTCCGAGGGCGGCTTCGGCGCGGGGGCCGACGAGTCCCTGGGCCGATTCCCGGATCTCGTACAGCACATCGGCCCAGCGGCCTGCGGCACTCTTCGCCGTGGCGATCAGTGCCTCGATGTCATGGGCGCTGGACGGCCGGGTCGCCGGCAGGCTCCGGAGCTCCTCCAGCAACGCTTCGATGTCGGACATCAGGCCCCTTCTCCCCTTGCGCGATCAAGGTTAGGCGGCGTGGGAGGGGGCTGCCGCCGAAAGCGGCTCCGGCTCTGTCAGCGGAGGATGTCCGTCGCCGTACGGCCGCTCCCGGGCGATGAGCGGCTGTCCGCGGCCGCCGAACGGGCGGACGGGGCGGACGCGGCGGGCGGGGTCGGCGGAGGGGCGGACGGACGCGGCGGACGCGTCGAGTTGCCGGGGCCGCGGGGGCAGGGCACGACCGCGGGTCGGTCACCCCCCGGCGTGCCGCATCAGCAGATCGCGCAGCTGGCGCGCATGGCGGCGGCTGACGGCGAGCTCGGCGTCGCCGACCCGGACCGTGGTCGTACCGGCGTCCAGGCGCAGTTCGTCGATACGGCCCAGCGCGACGAGATGGCTGCGGTGTATCCGTACGAAACCGCGGGAGGCCCAGCGCTCCTCCAGGGTGGAGAGCGGAATTCTCACCAGGTGGCTGCCGTCCTTGGTATGGAGCCGGGCATAGTCCCCCTGGGCTTCGACATAGGCGATGTCGTCGATCGGCACGAACCGGGTCACACCGCCCAGTTCGACCGGTATCTGCTCGACGTTGGGCGGTGTGCTGGGCACGACGGTGGCCGCGGCGCCGGGGCCGGCCGGGCCCACCGGCTCCGGCTGCCGCGGCTCGCGCGCCGAGACGACGAGGTCACGGACCCGGCGTACAGCCTCGGCGAGACGCTCCCTGCGCACCGGCTTGAGCACGTAGTCGACGGCCTTGAGGTCGAAGGCCTGCACGGCGAAGCCCTCATGAGCGGTGACGAACACGATCAGCGGCGGCCGGGCGAAGCCGGCCAGCAGCTTGGCGACGTCGAGCCCGGTGAGCCCGGCCATGTGGATGTCGAGAAAGACGACATCGATGCCGTCCTCCCCGTCCGGGCCGGCGTCCAGGGCACGGCCGATGCGGCGCAGGGCCTCGGTGGCATCCGTGGCACCTTCCGCGCTCCGGACCCGTGCGTCGGAGCGGAGAAGGTAGAGCAGTTCCTCGAGCGCCGGTTTCTCGTCGTCGACAGCCAGTACGCGCAGCATGCTGCGGAGTGTAGGCGGGCCTCGATTCCGGGACCACGGCCTGGTGTCCGCCCCGGCGCCGGGTTGAGCAGACAGGGGCCCTGGTCCGTATTCCAGGGCGACAGACCGCAAGAGACGAAGAGATGAATCGAGGGGACCGCCCATGAACCTGCAGCAGCGGCACCGGGACGTGGCCGCCTATGCGCTGGGCGTCCTGGAACCGGCGGACGCATTCCGCTTCGAGGAGCATCTGACCGACTGCGTCATGTGCGCGGTGCAGCTCGCCGACTTCACCGCTGTCACCGCCGCCCTGACCGAACTCGCCGGTCCCGGCCGGGCCGAGCCCCGTCCCACCCCGCGACTGCTGGAGCGGCTCACCGACGAGGTCGGCGCGTTGCGCCGGCGCAGCCGCAGGCGCCGGCTGCGGCTGGTCGCGGCGGCGGCCGCGCTGATCATCGCTCTGCCCGCCGCGGCGGTGGCACTCCAGGACGGTGGGAGCGCGGGCGGGCAGCAGATCGTCGCGACGGACCTCGCGTCGGGTGTCACCGCATCCGTCGCGCTCAGGGAACGGGGCTGGGGCACCGCGGTCGCTCTGCAGCTGGCGGGGCTGACCGGGCCGCGCGTCTGCCGGCTGATCGCCATCGGCAAGGACGGCGCCGAACATCCGGTCCTCAGCTGGGCGGTGCCCGACGGCGGCTACGGGATGCCGGACTCCCCGGGCCACGAGCAGCCCCTGGACATCGAAGGGGGCACCGGCCTGCAGAGCGCCGAGATCGGTCACTGGGAGATCCGCACCGGGGACGGCAAGCGTCTGGTCTCCATCGGTGGGTAGGGCAGGCTCTGGACGTCCCACGCTTCGGCGGCGGCCTACTTCAGCAGACGGGAGAGTCTGCGGTCGGCGAGTGGTTTGCCGCCGGTCTGGCAGGTGGGGCAGTACTGCAGCGAGGAGTCGCTGAAGGAGACTTCGCGGATCGTGTCCCCGCACACCGGGCACGGCTGACCGGTACGGCCGTGGACACGCAGGCCGCTTTTCTTCTCGGCTTTCAGCCGGCCCGCCGCGACGCCGCGCGAACGCTCCACGGCCTCGCGCAGCGTGGAACGCAGCGCCTCGTACAGCAGCGTGGTCTCGTCCTCGTCGAGATTCTGCACGGGCTTGAACGGCGACATCCTCGCCACGTGCAGAATCTCGTCGCTGTAGGCGTTGCCGATGCCGGCGATCAGGCTCTGATCGCGCAGCGCGCCCTTGATCTGCCGCCGTTCGCCGGCAAGCAGCGCGGCGAAGGTGTCGCGGCCGAAGGCGTCGGCGAGCGGGTCCGGGCCGAGCCGGGCGATGCCGGGCACCTCGGCCGGGTCGCGTACGAGATGGACGGCGAGGCGCTTGGTGGTGCCCGCCTCGGTGAGGTCGAAACCGCCGCCCGCGGCAAGGAGGGTGCGCAGAGCGAGCGGCCCCTTGCCGGGTCGTGGCGGCGCGGCCGGGAACTCGTCCTTCCACTGGAGCCAGCCCGCACGGGCGAGATGGGCGACCAGATGGAGTCCGCCCGCGGTGATGTCGAGCCACTTCCCGTGCCGGTCCACGGCGGTGACGGTGGCACCTTCGAGGGCGGTCAGCGGCGGGTCGTACGTCTTGAGGACGCTGATCGCCAGGGGCATGACGCGGACGATCTCCTGTCCCACCAGATGACCGTCGAGGAACTCTCTCAGCGCTTCGACTTCGGGCAGCTCCGGCATGTCTCCAGGGTGCCGCAGGGGCAGGGCAGCCGCAGGTTCACCGGGCCGGCGGCCCCACCCCGCTCACAGATCCCGCTCCCGCAGTGCGTAGACGCGGCTCGCCGTGGTCTCGAAGACCGCGCGCCGTTCGCCGTCGGCCAGCCGGTGGGTGAGCGCGCGGGCCGCGGCGACCACCTCGGCGTAGCCGGCGGCCAGCCGGCACACCGGCCAGTCGGAGCCGAACATCAGCCGGCCGGGCCCGAAGGCGTCGAGCACCGTATCGGCGTAGGGGATCAGATCGGGGGTGGTCCAGGTGGACCAGGCGGCTTCGGTCACCATGCCGGAGAGTTTGCAGACAGTGTTGGGCCGGGCGGCCAGGGCGCGCACATCGGCCGCCCAGGGCTCCATCTCCTTCGAGGCGATGGGCGGCTTGCCCAGATGGTCGAGTACGAAGGTGAGCTCGGGCAGCCGGGCCGCAGCCCCTGCCGCCGCGGGCAGCTGGCACGGGAGCACCACGAGGTCGTAGACGAGCCCTGCGGAGGCTACGGCGGCGAGGCCGCGCAGCACGTCGGGGCGGAGCAGCCACTGCGGGTCGGGTTCGCCCTGGACCTGGTGACGGATGCCCACGAGCCGGTCCCCGCCGGGGAGTTCACGCAGGGCCGCGAGGGTGTCGGCGATATCAGGAGCAGTGAGGTCGGTCCAGCCGACGACGCCGGCGACGAGGTCATGGCTGTCGGCGAGAGCCAGGAATTCGGGGGTCTCCTCGGCGACAGTGACCGTCTGGACCAGGACGGTGGCCCGTACACCCGCGGCGCGCGCGTCGGGGGTGAGGTCCTCGAGGGTGAAGGTGCGGCGGATGGGGGCCAACTCGGGACCGGTGATCCACTCCTGGTCCCGTACGGCCAGATCCCAGACGTGGTGGTGGGCGTCGATGATCGTCATGGGGCTCACAGCTCCCAGACGACGGGTAGTCCGGCGTCCGCGCCGTTCGTCGAGTAGTCGTGGACGACATCGAGCAGTTCGGCCATCCGCGCCTGCCAGGCGATATTGACCGGGAGTTCTTCGAGTGCGGCCAGCAGACGGGCGTAGTCGTCGCAGTCGAGCAGATGGAAGAGGTCGGTGCCGCTGCGCCAGATCGTCCAGGAGGTGGCGCCTGCGGCGCGGATCGCGGCGGTGAGCTCCTCGGGGACCGCGCGGTGGGCCGCCTCGTACGCGTCGATGCGGTCGGCGCGGACCGTGGTGTGCAGGGCGACCCTCATCGGGCACCCCCGTCCGTGGGCAGCAGCCCTTCGGCTCGCAGCTCGTCCCAGAGTGCCGGTGGCACGGGGCGGCCGAGCAGATCGGCCGCGTCCCGTACTTCGCCGGCGGACCGGGCGCCGACCAGGACGCCGGCGACGGCCGGATGGCCGAGGGGGTAGTGGAGAGCGGCGGCGCGCAGCGGTACGCCGTGCCGTTCGGTGACGGCCTTGAGGCGCAGAGCCCGCTGAAGGATGTCGTCGGGCGCGGCCGTGTAGTCGTAGGTGGCTCCGGGCCGCGGATCGGCGAGCAGCCCGGAGTTGAAGACCCCGCCGACGACGACGCTCTTGCCGCGGGCGGTGGCTTCGGGCAACAGCTCGGCCACCGCGCTCTGGTCGAGCAGGGTGTAGCGGCCGGCGCAGAGGACAGCGTCGACGTCGGTGTCGCGGAGAAAGCGGGTGAGCATCGCGGCCTGGTTCATTCCGGCGCCGATCGCACCGATGACGCCCTCGGCGCGCAGCTTCTCGAGTGCCGGATAGCCGTGGCGGAAGGCGGCTTCCTCATGGTCGTCCGGGTCGTGCAGATAGACGATGTCGATCCGGTCGAGGCCGAGGCGCAGCAGGCTCTCCTCGATGCTGCGGCGTACCCCGGCGGCACTGAAGTCCCATACGCGGCGGTGGTCGGCCGGGACGGCGAAGCCGTGGGCCAGGTCGTCGCCCTCGGCCGGGCAGGGTTCGAGCAGCCGTCCGGCCTTGGTGGAGAGGGTGTACGCGTCGCGGGGGCGGCCGCGCAGCGCCTCACCCAGTCTGCGTTCGGACAGGCCGAGCCCGTAGTGGGGTGCCGTGTCGAAGGTGCGGATGCCCGCGTCCCAGGCCGCATCGATCGCGGCCGCGGCCGCGCCGGG